>NZ_JBFUIH010000029.1:0-83224 GCF_056401975.1 Pseudomonas sp. P4_C8
GCGCAAGTGCGCTCCAACCCCTGCTAGAAAACATTGACCCCAGGTCAGACCGTCGCGGATTGATGCCTGCGCTCCTACCGGCCTTCGAGGCCTGAATGTAATCGGCATACCGTGAGCTCAACCAATGTTGGCCAGAAGCCAAAGATGGCTTCCTCGAATAGGCCTTATACATAGATGCAACCGGGTAGCAGTGTTTGAAAAGCAGGTAGACAGTGGGGGCGAGTCCATACATAGGAGCATGGCTTGCCCGCGATGAACGATGACAGGTCGAACTGAATGCACACCGCCCCCACTCACCCGACCAGCGCCAATTGCGTACCGTCCCCGCCTCTGCGACAATCGCGAACAATTCTCGTTAGTTAATACTTCCCAATCGGTGATGTTGCGTGTCGTCAATCCAAAGCCCCCACCGTGAGCTCGTTGGTGCGTTATATCGCGACCATCGCAGTTGGCTATTGGCCTGGCTGCGACGCAACGTGGCTTGCCCGCAACGTGCAGAAGACCTGAGTCAGGACACTTTTGTGCGGTTGCTGGGTCGGGATGAACTGAAAGAGCCTCGCGAGCCGCGCGCGTTTCTGGTGGCGATTGCCAAAGGCCTGCTGTTCGACTATTTCCGCCGCGCCGCGCTGGAACAGGCCTACCTCGCCGAACTGATGCTGATCCCCGAAGGCGAACAACCGTCGGTCGAGGAGCAGCAGATGATCCTCGAGGACCTCAAAGCCATCGACCGCCTGCTGGGTCAGCTGTCGAGCAAGGCCCGGGCCGCGTTTCTCTATAACCGCCTCGACGGTCTAGGTCATGCCGAAATCGCCCAGCGACTGGGCGTCTCGGTGCCGCGTGTTCGGCAATACCTGGCCCAGGGCATTCGTCAGTGCTACATCGCGTTGTATGGTGAGCCGGTATGAACCCGGTCAGCTCCAAACCGGTATCGGCCAAGGTGCTGGATGCGGCGATTGCCTGGCAATTGTCCCTGGACTCAGGCAATCCGGTGGAGCGCGAAGCGTTCAGTCAATGGCACGCGGCCCACGAGGAACATGCCCGAGCCTGGCGCCAGTTGGGCATGCTCGACCAGCGCTTCAGCGTTGCCAACGGCCCGGCCCGTACGGCTTTGCTGCAATCGCGTGAAAGCATTCGCCGCCGTGTGCGCAAACTGGGCAGCGGCGTGGCCAGCGTTGTCGCGGTGATCGGGCTGGCCCTGTTTGCCGGTGATCGTTATCTGCCCCTCGACTACTGGCTGGCCGACCAGCGCACCGCCACCGGCGAGCAGCGCGCCCTGCGCCTGGCGGATGGCACGCTGATCAACCTCAATACCCACAGCGCCGTGGACATCCGTTTTGATGAGAAGCAGCGGCGGATCATCCTTCAAGAAGGCGAAATCCTCGTCGAGACCGGTCACGGCGATGCCCGGCCGTTTATCGTCGAAACCCGCGAAGGCAGCATGCAAGCGCTAGGGACGCTCTTCCTGGTCAAGCGCGAGGAACAAGGCACGCGCCTGAGCGTGTTGAAGTCCGCGGTGGCGGCGCATCCGCAATCGAGTTCCGAGGAACAGATTCTGCACGAAGGTCAGCAAGTGCTGATACGCAGCAATGGCCTGGGGCCGGTTGTCGCCCTCAACCTCGGCGCCGACGCCTGGACCCGCGGCATGCTGGTGGTCGACAACGCTCGCCTGGAAGATCTGGTACATGAGCTCGCTCGGTATCGTCGCGGGTATTTAGGCGTAGCACCGGAGATTGCCGACCTGCGCATTACCGGCAGTTTTCCGCTGCACGACACCGACAAGGCACTGAGCACCCTGTTGCCGACCCTGCCGGTGCAGATTGAACAGTACACACCGTGGTGGGTGACGGTGGCGAAAGCTGACCTAAAACCTTAAGTCATGCGGTGTCTGATCGGCCGCCTTCGCGAGCAGGCTCGCTCCCACAGTTTGATCTTAGGTGTACACAGAATTTGAGCCCGCAGGAGAACCCCTGTGGGAGCGAGCCTGCTCGCGATGAGGCCATCAGCCTCATCAATTTTCTGAATCTAAATTATTTTCATCCAGCCCTATCACTTTTTGATTCTCGTACGGCACCTAAGCAATTGAGAAATATTTCCATTTAGGAGCCGCTGTATGCCCCGTTCGCTCTACAACTTGTTGCGCCCCAGCTTGCTGGCTGTCGCCATTGCCTTTTGCACGCCTTTGGCCAGTAGCCAACTGATCGCCGCTGAACAAGCATCCAGCGTTCGCGCCTACAATCTGCCGGCGGCACCGTTGGCCAGCACCCTGAACCAGATTGCGAGTCAGGCCGGTCTGGCGCTGTCGTTGAATCCATCGCTGGCCGCAGGCAAGTCCTCGGCACCGGTGCAGGGTCAGTTCGACGCTGCTGGCGCCTTGCGTGAAGCCTTGCGCGGCACGGGTCTGCAACTGGAGCAAAGCAGCGCCGGCACCTACAGCCTGGTCGCCATTCCCGAGGGCACACTGGCCCTGCCGGAAACCGCCGTCATCGGCGTGGACAATACCGAAACCGCCTGGGGCCCGGTAGAAGGCTACCTGGCCACTCGCACCGCCGCCGGCACCAAGACCGATACAGCGCTGGTCGACGTGCCGCGCTCGATTTCGGTCGTCACCCGCGACCAAATGGACGACCGCAATGTGCAAAACCTCGATGACGCCGTGCGCTACATGCCCGGTATCACCGCCAGCAGCTACGGCAGCGACACCCGCGCCGACTGGCTGCGCGTTCGCGGTTTTGAACCGACCCAGTTCCTCGACGGCCTGCCACTGCCTAAAGGCGTGTATGCCAACCCGAAACAAGAAACCTGGAACCTCGATCGCCTGTCCGTGCTGCGCGGCCCGGCCTCCTCGGTTTACGGCCAGACCCCGCCGGGCGGCCTGCTGGACATGGTCAGCAGGCGTCCAACAGCTATAGAGAGCAACGAGATCGATCTGCAATACGGCAGCGACAATTATCGTCAGATCAACTTCGCCAACACCGGCAAGATTGATGACGAAGGCCAGTTTCTTTACAGCCTGAGCGGTGTGGTGCGCGACAGCGGCACGCAGATCGACCACGTCGACAACAAGCGCTACAACATCGCACCCAGCCTGACCTGGAACATCGACCCGGACACCCAGTTCACCTTGCTGACGCAATTCACCCGCGACGATACCGGTATCACCAGCCAGTTCCTGCCGGTGCAAGGCACCAAAATCGACATGCCGTTCGGCGACATTTCCCATAACAAGAACCTTGGCGATCCGGACTGGGAATACTACGACCGCACCTATTACGCGCTGGGCTATGCGTTCGAACATCGCCTGAACGACGTCTGGCAGTTCAAGCAGAACCTGCGTTACACCAAGTCGGACCTGTCATTCCAGGCCATCACCGTCGGCGCGTATCCGTTCACCCAGGTTGATGACGCTGGCAACGTTGGCCGCACCACCACCAGCGTCGAAGAAGACATCAGCCAGTTCGCCGTGGATAACAACTTCCAGGCCGACTTCGCGACAGGCGACGTGCGTCACACCGTGCTGCTGGGTCTCGACCACCAGCGCAGCAATACCAACTACCTCTCCATCTTCGGCACCGCACCGCCGATCAACGTCAATAACCCGATCTACGGTTTGCCAATCGAGCGTCCGGACCGTTCCACCGCGTTCTACGATTACGACCAGAAGACCTACCAGACCGGCCTGTACGCGCAGGATCAGATGGTCCTCGACCATTGGCTCGTGACACTCGGCGGACGTGAGGACTGGGTCCACACCGGCACCAAGTTCTTCAACAAAGACGATGCCACCAACACCCAACGTGACAAGAACTTCAGCGGCAACGCGGCGATCAGCTATGTGTTCGACTCGGGCTTTGTGCCGTACCTGTCGTACGCCGAGTCCTTCCAGCCCACGACCGGCGCTTCGGCCTCGGCCACCGAATCGTTCAAACCCACCAAAGGCAATCAGTGGGAGCTGGGCATCAAATACCAACCACCCGGCAGCAACACCCTGCTGACTGCCGCAATCTACGACCTGACCCAGAAAAACGTTTCGGTCACCACCAACGTTGGCGGCACGTCGATCACCAGCCAGACCGGCGAAGTCAAAGTCAAAGGCCTGGAGCTGGAAGCCGTTTCCGACGTCAACGAAAACCTCAAGCTCATCGCGGCGTACACCCTGGCCAAATCCGAAGTACAAGATGGCGAATTCAAGGGCAATCGCCTGCAACTGATGCCTAACCAACAGGCGTCGCTGTGGGCTGACTACACCTGGCACAACGGCGTACTGGACGGCTTCGGCGTAGGTGCCGGCGCTCGCTACACCGGCAATACCTACGGCGATCAGGCCAACACCGAGCTGGGCAAGGCAGATGCCTACACCGTGTTCGACGCCGCTGTTCATTACGACCTCGGTCGTCTGGACAACAGCCTGAAAGGCGCATCCCTGGCTTTGAACGCCACCAACCTGCTCAACAAGGACTACATCTCCACTTGTGACGGTTTCTACTGCTACTACGGCGACCTGCGCAGCGTCGTCGCCAGTGCAAGCTACAAGTGGTAATCGTTTGACCTGACATGCCCCAAAACCAGGCCGCCCTATTCCGGGCGGCTTTGGTATTTCTGAAGGCCTGGAAATGAAAAGTAAAACAATTCGCCGCTGGTCCTTTGTCCACACCTGGACCAGCCTGATCTGCACGGTTTTCCTGCTGATGCTGGCACTGACCGGGTTGCCGTTGATCTTCCACCACGAGATCGACCACCTGCTGGGCGATGCCGCCGAGTTGAAGCAAATGCCGGCGGACACGCCAATGCTCGATTTGCAGCAGCTGGTGCTGGCGGCTGAAAAGCATCGTCCCGGTGAGGTCATGCAGTATTTCGGTTTTGAAGACGATGAGCCCAATGGTGCCGTAACAATCATGGCGGCTACCGCCGGCACCGAACCAAACTCGTCGCACACCTTCATGCTCGACGCCCGCACCGGCGAAGCCGTGGAAATGCCATCGGCCAATGGCGGTTTCATGATGGTCATGCTGCGCCTGCATGTGGACATGTTTGCCGGTCTGCCGGGCAAATTGCTGCTGGCGTTCATGGGGCTGATGTTTGTGGTCGCCATCATTTCCGGGGCGGTGCTGTATTTGCCGTTCATGCGCCGCTTGAAGTTCGCCACGGTACGCCAAGACAAATCCACCCGCCTGCGCTGGCTTGATCTGCATAACCTGATCGGTGTGGTCACACTGACCTGGGCCCTGGTCGTCGGCGTGACAGGCGTCATCAGCGCCTGCGCCGACCTGCTGATTGCTGCCTGGCGCAACGACAGCCTGAACGCGATGGTCGCGCCGTACCGCGACGCGCCACCGCTGACGCACATCGCACCGACGACCCGCCTGCTCGACATCGCCAGGGAGGTTGCTCCAGACATGACGCCTGACTTCATCGCCTTCCCCGGCACGCGGTTTTCCAGCGAGCACCATTACGCAGTGTTCATGAAAGGCAGCACCCACCTGACTTCGCACTTGCTGACTCCGGTGCTGATCGACGCCAGCACCCTGCAAGTCACCGCCGTGGCGGAACGGCCGTGGTACATGGACGCCATGGGCATGTCGCAGCCACTGCACTTCGGCGATTATGGCGGCATGCCAATGAAGATCCTCTGGGGGACCCTCGATGTGCTGACCATCATTGTGCTCGGCAGTGGGGTTTACCTGTGGGTGGTGCGGCGCAAAGCGGCAAAACCTGTGCTCGAACACGCCGAGGCTCAAGCATGAAGCCAAGGCAATCGAACTTCTGGAAGGTCTTCGGCACGCCCACGGTTATCGCCTTGCTCAGCGCCGCCGGGTTATTCGCGGCGCTGCTGGGTGATGGCGTGTGGGACGCCTTGAGCTGGCTTGGTCTAGGCGTTCCCGCCTTCTTCGCCCTGCGCGGCCTGCTGCAACGCCGCTGAACTGTGTAGGAGCGAGCCTGCTCGCGATGAGGCCGTCACAGTCAACATTGTTGTTGCCTGTTTCACCGCTATCGCCGGCAAGCCGGTCTCACTCCTACAGGGTTCGACCTTGAGCTATCGGGTCAACGCGCTATGCTGCCCGACACTGCCACCGACCGAGACGTTGCCATGTCCGCCCCCAGCATGACCCTGTACCACAACGCTTTATCGCCCTTCGTTCGTAAAGTCATGGTGTTGCTGCACGAGACCGGTCAGACCGGCCGCGTGGCGCTGCAAGACTGTGTGCTCACGCCGGTCAGCCCCGATCAGTCGCTCAACGAAGACAACCCGCTGGGCAAAATCCCCGCCCTGCGCCTGGCCGACGGCAACGTCATCCATGACAGCCGGGTGATCCTCGATTACCTCGATCATCAGCACGTCGGCAACCCGCTGATCCCGCGCGAAGGTTCTGCGCGCTGGCGGCGCCTGACCCTGGCCTCGCTGGCCGACGGGATCATGGACGCTTCGGTGATGGTTCGTTATGAAATGGTCCTGCGCGACCCGCAGAAGCATTGGGACGAATGGCTGGACGCCCAGCGCGACAAGATTCGTCGTGGGTTGGCGCTGCTGGAAAAAGACGCGATTGCCGAGCTGACCAGCCATTTCGATGTCGCGGCGATCAGCGTTGCCTGTGCGTTGGGTTACATCGACTTGCGCCATCCGGATCTGGAGTGGCGCGAGGCGAATCCGCAATTAGCGACGTGGTATTTCGAGGTGAGTCAGCGTCCTTCGATGTTGGCGACGATGCCCAAGGTTTAGATTGACGTCGGCTGTACCGGCCTCTTCGCGAGCAGGCTCGCTCCCACAGTTTGATCGTTGGTGTGCACAGATTTTGTGCTCACTGGAGATCCCCTGTGGGAGCGAGCCTGCTCGCGAATGGACCACATCTGATCTAATGGAAACAGCTCAAAAATCAGCGTCGCCAAAACCTCCCCTTCCCGCTGATCCTCCCTCAACCCCAACGACCGGCTCATTCCACTGCCCCCAGATCAAACTCCATCGGCTTGGCGCTCTTCTGCCCGATCCCGTACCAGTCCAGCTTACGGGTCAGCACCATAAACACCCCGAGCAAGCCGAACAGCAACAACGAGCCCATCAGCAGTGCGTAATCCTCGGCACTCAGCAAGCCGTAGAGCAAGCCGTACAAGGCCGCCAACCCCGCCGAAAAACTCAAGCCATGCCGCACGCTGTGCAGCACATGGCAGACATAGAACCCGATCAACAACACGCAGCCAGCGGACGACAACAAATACGCCAGGGCAAAACCGATGTGTTCGGACAGCGACAGCAGCAACAGATAAAAAAACGCCAAGGCCACGCCAACCAACGCGTACTGCACCGGGTGCACCGCCAGGCTTTTCAGCACTTCGAACAGGAAGAAGCCTGCGAACGTCAGGACGATGAACAGCAAGGCATATTTGATCGCACGATCACTCTTGAGGTACTGGTCAACCGGGTCGATGAAGCTCACGCCGAAGCTGCGCCCGTTGTACGCCTCGCAACCATCGCCGGACACGCAACTGCTCAGCGCTTCTTGAAGGTTGGTGGAGAAGAACGAGGTCTGCCAATTGGCGGTGAAACCTTGATCGTTAACTTCACGCTGGGCCGGCAGGTAATTGCCGATGAAGCTTGGATGAGGCCAGTTGGCGATCAACGACACCTTGCTGGTTTTGCCCACCGGCAGAATCTGCAACTGACCGGTGCCCTGCAAACGCAGGTCAAAACCGAAGGCCAGCTCCGTGGTTTTTTTTGCGTCCAGCGCTGGCAGCGTCACGTGTACACCTTCACCCAGCCAGCCCACCTGGCTGCCCGGAACGAAGTCCAGAATCTGGCCGTTCAGGTCCAGCTTTAATGCGTTTTCAATGCCGCGAATGTCGCTGATGCCAACTGCTAAAAACGGCTGGTCGAACTGGTAATCAGCGAAGTCTTCCTTGATGCCCAGTTGCGCCGGCACCGAGAAATGCCCGCTGATGTGGTTTTCCGCGTGGAACAGGCGTGCCTCGTAAATGCCGCGCGAGCGCAGTTCTGTCTGGATCTGACCATCGAGTTCGAAGCGCTCTGGCAGGAAGTACAAGCGACCGCGTTCTTCACCGATGTCCTGGTAGCGCTCGTTGGTTTTCTGGTTGAGCTTCCAGGTGCGCACCACTTTGCGATACGGCACCACCATCAGCGGTCCGCTCAGTTGCTGGCTGAAACTGGAACTGCGGGCGATGTCTTCCAGCACACCGTCGCGCAGTTGCTGACGCTCCTGGATGATGCCGTTGATCATCAACAGCGGGATCAGTAACAACAGAATCAGAAGGGCTATGGCCCCGAGTTTTAGGGTCAGGCTGCGGTTCATGGGACTCTCCCTGTTTGGATAGAGAGAGTCTGGAATGGCTGTGTGGGGAATTTATGGGGGGAATATGGAGATTATGTGGAGACTGGGCCGGCCCCTGTGGGAGCGACGGTGCGACGATTCGACCTGCTCGCGATAGCCGCGACTCGGTCCTAAGCCAGGCACAACCTCACTTCAACACCGCCTTCGACATTGCCAATGCTCAACGAACCGCCATGCAGCTTGACCACTTCCTCCACAAAATTAAGCCCCAACCCGGTGCTTTTGCGGCCATTGTCGGGGCGCGGCAGCGAGTAAAAACGTTCGCTCAAGCGCGGCAGTGCATAGTCGGGAATCGCCTCGGCCTGGTTGAACAGTTTGAACTCAATCTGCTCCCCCATTCGCTCGGCGCTAAAACGCAGCACACCCTGGAACGGGGTGAAATCCAGCGCATTCTCCAACAAATTCCCCAGCGCCTGACGCAACAGAAACGGCTCCCCGGTTATCGCCAGATCCGCTGGAATCCGTTTTTCAATGCGCAACTGCTTGCCTTCAATCCGCGCCGCCTGAGCCTTCAACAATTCATCCACCAACCCGGTCAACGGCACCGCCACCCGCTCCTCCAGGCCTTGACGTTGTTCGACTTGAGCCAGATTCAGCAGCCGCTCAATCAACTGCTGCATGCGCACACTTTCACTGTCGATATTGCTGACGAACCGCTGCTGCTGCGCCACCGGCATCTCGCCTTGCAGCAATTCTGCCGCCCCGCGAATCGCCGCCAACGGGCTCTTCAACTCATGGGTCAGCGTGTGCACATAGCGCTCGACGTAGGCTTTGCCTTCGAGCTGCGTGCGCATCTGCTCGACCGCTGTCGCCAGTTGCTCCAGTTCACCGCCGCGATAGTGCGGAACTTCAACCCGTTGGCCTGCACTCACCGCTTGTGCATAAGCAGTCAACCGTCGTAGCGCCGCGCTCAGCCACCACGACAACAACGCGCCGAACAACAGGCCGAGACCAATCAGCCCGGCGCCATAAGCCAGCAATCGGCGCTCGGTGCGATCGACGTAAGGCTGCAACGAGCTGTTGGGCTTGGCCACAGTCACCACGCCGATGATCTGGCCGTTGTCGCGAATAGGTGCGCCAACGTGCATCACCGAGGAGTTCGTATCGTTCGGATCGTTGCGCGTGGAGCGTGCGCCGTATTCCCCGCGCAGGGTCAGGTAGACATCGTTCCAGCGCGAGTAATCCTGCCCCACCGCCACGCCGCTGGAATCCAGCACCACGAGGCCTTTGGCGTCGGTGACGTAGATGCGGTGATTGACCTGATTCTTCGGCAACCCCCAGATGCTCGCCTTGGGTTGTCGCTCGCCGTAGGCTTTGAGCAATTGCGGCCAGCGATTCTGATTGAGGGTGCCGGCCTTGAAGTCGTCGCGCAGGACCTCGGCCATCAGGTTGGCAGTGTCGACCAGGGTTTCTTCGGTGGACTGGCGAACGCCCGGGCGGATTTCTTCCATCACGGTGTTGAGCACGAAGTAACCGGTCAGGCCGATGAACAGCACGTAGACCAGGAAAATTCGGATCCCCAGCGGCATCAGCTGTGCCCCGGGCTGTAGCTGTAACCGAGGCCGCGATGGGTCTGGATCGGCTCGGCGTCCGCCCGCACCAGACGCAATTTGGCGCGCACGCTCTTGATGTGGCTGTCGATGCTGCGCTCGTAACCGGCATCGGCGGCGATGCCCAGCGCATCCAGCAACTGCTCGCGGCTGAACACCCGCTCGGGTTGTTCCAGCAGACATTGCAACAGGCGGAACTCGTGACGGGTCAGGCTCAGCGCTTGACCGCGATAGTTGATTTGCACCCGATCACTGTCGATCCGAAACAACCCCGATGAGGATTCGGCGACAGTCCTTGGCGCCATGCGTTTGAGAATGGCCCGGACCCGGGCGGCCACTTCCCGTGGGCTGAACGGCTTGACCACGTAATCGTCGGCGCCGATTTCCAGGCCCACCACACGATCGATTTCAGCATCGCGGGCACTGAGGAAAATCACCGGCACTTCGCTGAAACGGCGCAATTGTTTGCAGGTTTCAAAACCGCTGATATCCGGTAGACCAATGTCGAGAATGATCAAATCGGCCGGCGTGGCGCGCTGATGGTCCAGCGCTGCCGCGCCAAGGCTCAGCCAGGTCGTGGTGAAGCCTTCACCCTGCAACGCGAAAATCAGAGTGTCGGCAATCGCCGCTTCGTCTTCGACAATCAAGATATGAGGCATGGCGTCCTGGCCCGGCAGTTAAGTGGGCGAACGGTGCCCCAAGGCTGATTCGCCGTCAATCAGCAGTCGGGTTTGTCTGCCGTGAAACGTCGCGCCGGGTTCACCGCCGCGCCGAATTCACGCAAGGCTTTGGCGCCGATCAACAAAGGGTAGTTGAAGCTGCTGCGGTCGGTCAGGTTGACCTCGACGGTGCGCTTGACGTTGCCCAGGCACAGTTCCAGGTCAACCACCGGGCGCTTGGTGGGTGCGACCACGTCCGCGTCATCCTCATCTTCTTCGGAGCGGGTCTTGATCTTGCTGATCCGCGCGACCTTGTGTTCGTAGACCTTGTTGCTGGCGCCCTTGGTGGCAAGGCGGAAACGCACCCATTCTTCGCCGTTGCGGGTGAAGGTTTCGATGTCCTTGGCCGACAGCGACGCGGTCAGGGCACCGGTGTCCATCTTGGCCTTGAGGACTTCGCCGCCGATTTCCGGCAGCGCGATGTATTCGTAACGCCCATACAGGGTCGGCTCGGCGGCCAGGACCGGCAGGGCCACCAGGGAAAGCAGTGCGAGGATCGATTTCACGTAATGGGCATCCATAAGGAGTGGGCAGCGGGATTTTAGACCGCCAGCGAGCAATTCGTTCGTTCCTGAGATCGCATCGCGAGCAGGCTCGCTCCCACGGTGGATTGGGAGTACACAAAGTTTGTGAACGACACAAACCCTGTAGGAGCGGGCTTGCCCGCGAAGAGGCCCGATCAATCACCACAACAGCTTGACCAGTCCAATTTCACTCAAGCATATCGGTCCAAAGGTGAAACATTCGTCACCCCCGATTTGGCCTCCCACCCCAAGCTGCTTATCATGGCGCGCCCAAATGATCCCAAGAGTTACTTATGCGCCGCCTGCTCACCGGCTGTTTCGTTACCCTGCTGCTGTTGCTCAACACCCTGATCCTGATCGGGCCGCTGATGGTGTTTGCCCTGTTCAAACTGGTCCTGCCCGGTCGCTTTCGCGATGACGCCTCATCGGCGGTGATGTGGGTCGCCGAGACCTGGGCCGAGATCGACAAGCTGATCTTTCGGCTCTGCATCCCTACCCGGTGGGACATCCGTGGTGGCGCTGACCTGCGCGTCGATACGTCTTATCTGGTGATCAGCAACCATCAATCCTGGGTTGATATCCCGGCGTTGATCCAGGCCTTGAATCGCCGGACGTCGTTTTTCAAGTTCTTCCTCAAGAAAGAGCTGATCTGGGTGCCGTTCCTTGGGCTGGCATGGTGGGCGCTGGATTACCCGTTCATGAAGCGCTACACCAAGGCCTTCCTGGCCAAGCATCCGGAGCTGGCAGGCAAGGATCTGGAGATCACCAAAGCGGCGTGCGAGTTGTACAAGCGTCAGCCAGTGACGGTGGTCAATTACCTGGAAGGCACACGCTACACCGCCACGAAAAGCGCCCAGCAGCAATCACCCTTCACTCACCTGCTTCGGCCCAAGGCCGGCGGTGTGGCGTTCGTGCTGGCGGCGATGGGCGAACAGTTGGACGCCGTGCTCGATGTGACGGTGGTGTATCCGCAGCAGACGATTCCGGGGTTCTGGGACTTGATCAGCGGCAACGTGCCGAAGGTCATCATCGACATCAAGACCCGCGAACTCGACCCCGCGCTGTGGCAGGGCGATTATGAAAACGATCCGCTGTTTCGCGAAAAAATCCAGAACTGGGTCAACCAGCTCTGGATCGAAAAGGATCGACAGATCGACGCATTGCGCGCCGAGTGACGTTGAATCAAATGCCGGTGCCGGCGCCCCAGATTCCGCCCAGGCTTTCCAGCAACGAACCGCCAACGCCTTGCTGACCGAGGAATTGCAGAAGCACCGGGGTAAACAGGCCGATCATTCCACTGTCCATTCCCAATGCGCTGAATGCGTTGCTCAGGTCGTTGGTGTTCTTCACATTGCCCAGGGCGTTGTCCAGACCGGCGGCTTTGCCGGACGAACCGAGCAAACCGGCGAGGGCGCCCAGCTCACCACCGCCCGACAAAATGTCGATTCCCGGTACGCTTTTGGCCAACTCCGAGTAATCGGTCGAACTCAATTGATTTTTGGCCAACCCAAGCATCGCCCCGGCGCCGCCAACGGCTTGTTGTGGCGTCACGTTCAATTGGGTCAGCGCACTCAGCAGGTCGGCCGTCTGCGGGGTCGGCGCGTCCGCGGTGGCTGCGTTATCGCCCTGCATGCCGGAGATGGCATTGGCCGCATCGAACAGGCTGAACTGAGCAAAGACCGGACTGGCCGCCAGACACATCAGCGAAGCCAGTGCAAAACCGCGTGAAATCTTCATCCAGACATCCTCATGTGCCATGAAAACCGCCCGGCTATGGGCGGCGAAAAACTATGTGTTGGACTGGCATCCCAGGGGATTGTTCCAAGCCTTGGCGAGCCCCTGACGAACAGTCGAAAAAGAATGTACCGGCGCTGCATCCAGTCTGGCCCCGCCCGCGTATATCAAGCACGGACAGACAATCCTGGCCGATTCCCTTCACGAGGATCATCACCATGAAATGCACATCGATCAAAACGCCGTTGATTGCCAGCCTGCTGACCCTTGCCCTTGGTGGCGGACTCGTCCTGAACACCGTGCAAGCGGCAGACACGAGCCACGCTGTCATCGTCGGCGGCCAAAGCATGATGCCGAGCAAGGACATCATCGATAACGCGGTGAACTCCGCCGACCACACCACCCTGGTCGCCGCCGTGAAAGCCGCAGGCTTAGTGGACACCCTAAAGGGCAAAGGCCCGTTTACCGTGTTCGCCCCAGTCAACTCGGCCTTCACGGCCCTGCCCGCCGGGACGGTCGATACGTTGCTCAAACCTGAAAACAAAGCAGCATTGAGCAAACTCCTGACCTACCACGTGGTCGCCGGCAAGCTCGACATGATGACCCTGGCCGAGAAGATCAAGGCCGGTGGCGGCAAGACCGAGCTCACCACCGTTGCCGGCGGCAAGCTCTGGGCGACGATGAACGGCCCGCACAACATCACCATCAAGGATGAAAAAGGTGACGTCGCCGACATCACCACCTATGACGTATACCAGTCCAACGGGGTGATTCAGGTCATCGACAAAGTGCTGATGCCGAAAAGCTGAGTCGTACCGCCGGCCCCGCCCATCGGGGTCGGCGGTTTTTTTCGAGGTGTCCGGCCGTGAATGGAACAACCGAGCGCAGTGAACTAACCTCTGCCTGCAACCGGTCCCGCACGCAGCCCGCCGCCGGTCCCTCGATTGTCTGGAGAACTGCTATTTCCACCGCCGACATCGATCAACTCAGGCAGCTGTTAGCCCAGTGTTCACTGGGTGACCGCCGCGCTTTCGAGACGCTTTACCGCAGCGTCGGCCCACGCTTGCACGGTGTGGCCCTGCGCTTCATGGGGCGTCCGGATCTGGCTGAAGAAGTGCTGCAGGAAAGCTTTGTGCGCATCTGGAACAACGCCTCGCGCTATGACGCGCACCTGTCGGCACCGCTGACGTGGATGATCAACATCACGCGACACCAGGCCATCGACCAGTTACGCAAGCACCGCGATCGGCCGCTGACTGACCTGCAAGAGCAGGCGCTGGTGGATGAAAGCCCCTCGGCCCACGAACAATTGACCAGCGCCCGCGAAGCCAACGCCTTGAACCGTTGCCTGGAAACGCTCGAAGGCATGCAACGCCAGTCGATCACCGTGGCTTACTTTCAAGGTTTGTCCTGCTCGGAACTGGCCCAGCACCTGGCCGCGCCGCTGGGCTCGGTCAAATCGTGGATCCGCCGTGGCATGGAACGCCTGCGCAGGTGCCTTGAATCATGAACTATCAAACCCCGTCCCTGCGCCGTGCGCTTGCTGCCGATTACGCCATAGGCCTGATGTCTTCTGCCGCGCGCCGGCGTTTTGAGCAGTTATTGCTGGAAGACGCGGCGTTGCGTGCAGAACTGGCGCAGTGGCAGGAAAGTTTGGCCAGCCTGACGGAAGCCCTGCCGGAGCAACCGGTGCCGGAGCGGGTGTGGCACGGGATTACCGCACGGATCGAGCCGCAAGTGCTGCATGTTCCGGAAAAACGGCAATTCTGGAACTGGTTGCGAGTAACGGCAGCGGTGTGTTCGCTGGTGATCGCCGTGACCCTGGGTGTGATTTACAACCGTGACAATGCGCGTTACAGCGCCACATTGATGACCGCCAACGCGCAGCCAGCGCTGAAGGTCGAAGCGCACGAGGATTACCTGAACGTCGAACCGTTGACCCTTGCGGCGATTGATCCGGGGCAAAGCCTGGAGTTGTGGGCCATTGCGGCAGATGGCAAACCGATATCTCTTGGCCTGCTCCCGGCGGGCGGCAAAGGCAAGGTTGAGTTGAACGACGCGCAGAAAGCGTTGATTGGCAAACCGATAGCGCTGGCGGTGAGTCTTGAACCGAAGGGCGGCTCGCCGACCGGGCAACCGACCGGGCCAGTTCTGTACCAAGGTGCGTTGGCAGCCCTCTAAGTGTGATCGTTCCCACGCTTTACGTGGAAACGATCAGCAGCGTGGGAACGATCAACACACCAAAAAAAACGGCGACCCGAAGGTCGCCGTTATGCGTTGCTTGAAGCCTTACGCAGCGCTGAACAGTTTGTGCGGATCAATCACAAACTTCTTCGGCACGCCCGCATCGAACTCACCATACCCACGTGGCGCGTCATCCAGGCTGATGACTTCCACGCCGACGATGTCGGCAATGTGGATGCGGTCCCACATGATCGCCTGCATCAGCTGGCGGTTGTACTTCATCACAGGTGTCTGGCCGGTGTGGAAGCTGTGGGATTTGGCCCAGCCCAGACCGAAGCGAATGCTCAGGCTGCCCATTTTCGCGGCGGCGTCCACCGCACCCGGGTCTTCCGTCACGTACAGGCCAGGAATACCGATTTTGCCGGCCACACGAACCACGCCCATCAACGAGTTGAGCACGGTGGCCGGAGCCTCGTGTTTCACGCCGTCATGGCCGTGGCCGCGTGCTTCGAAGCCTACGGCGTCGACGGCGCAATCCACTTCCGGTTCGCCCAGCAATGCAGCGATTTGTTCGTGCAGAGGGGTGTCCAGGGACAGGTCGGCGATTTCGAAACCTTGAGCCTTGGCGTGGGCCAGGCGGACGGTATTGACGTCACCGATGATCACCACTGCCGCGCCCAACAGGCGAGCGGAAGCAGCTGCGGCCAGGCCAACCGGGCCAGCGCCGGCGATGTACACGGTGCTGCCTGGGCCGACGCCGGCAGTCACTGCGCCGTGGTAACCGGTTGGCAGGATGTCGGAGAGGCAAGTCAGGTCGCGGATTTTTTCCATCGCGCGATCGCGATCCGGCAGTTTCAACAAGTTGAAGTCGGCGTACGGCACCATTGCGTATTCCGCCTGCCCGCCGGTCCAGTCGCCCATGTCGACATAACCATAGGCACCGCCCGGACGGGCCGGGTTAACGCTGAGGCAGACACCGGTGTGCATTTCCTTGCAGGAACGGCAGCGCCCGCAAGCCACGTTGAACGGTACGGACACCAGGTCGCCGATTTGCAGGTTTTCGACGTCGCTGCCCTTCTCGATGACTTCGCCAGTGATTTCGTGGCCCAGTACCAGACCGGTCTGAGCGGTGGTACGGCCGCGCACCATGTGCTGGTCGGAACCACAGATGTTGGTGGACACCACACGCAGGATGACAGCGTGGTTAATCTTCCTGCCGCGCGGGTCCTGCATTTTTGGATAGTCGATTTTCTGTATTTCGACTTTACCATTGCCGAGATACACCACACCACGATTGCCAGACATGCTTTCACCTCGCTGTTGTTTTTATGTAGCGGTCGCGTCGCCATGGATCGGCGGCGCGTTGATTGCTCGGGTTATTGCCTGTGTCTTTTTGCGTTGTTTGGGAGGGCCTCTTCGCTGGCAAGCCAGCTCCTACAGGGGAAACGCGAACTAAAGAACGACGGTTCTGTTGGCGTTCAAAAAAACCCGTCTTTCAATGTGATAACCAACCGCCCGCGCCAACGTCAGCCCTTCAATATCCCGCCCCTTGGCGATCAGATCTTCCGGGTAATGACTGTGGTCCACCGCCTCAACGCCTTGGGCAATGATCGGCCCTTCGTCCAGGTCGTTGTTGATGTAATGCGCCGTGGCGCCGACCAGTTTCACGCCCTTGTTGTAGGCCTGGTGATACGGCTTGGCACCCTTGAAACCGGGCAGCAGGGAGTGATGAATATTGATCGCCTTGCCGTCGAGTTTGCGGCACAGCTCGGGCGACAGCACTTGCATATATCGCGCAAGGATCACCAGTTCGGCGCCGGACTCTTCGATCACCTGCCACACTTGACGCTCCTGCGACGGCTTGTCGTTGGGGTCCAGCGGGAAGTGGTAATACGGAATCTGGTGCCAGTCGGCCAGCGGCTTGAGGTCCGGGTGATTGGAAACCACGGCGGCCACGTCCATCGACAATTGGCCGATGCGCTGGCGGTAAAGCAAATCGTTGAGGCAGTGATCGGCCTTGGAGACCATGATCACCACTTTTGGCCGGTAGTTCGGCGCGGTCAGTTCGAAGATCATGCCGAAATTGGCACCACGTTCTTCGAGACCGGCGCGGAAGGCTTGCTCGTCGAAGCCGTCGGGCTGACGGAATTCCACGCGAATGAAAAAACGGCCCGAGAGCCGGTCATCGAAGGAATGGTGCTCAGTGACGTAGCAGCCCTGCTCGAACAAAAAGCGGGTCACCGCGTCCACGGTGCCGAGGACGCTGGGGCAGTCGGCGGTCAGAATCCATGTGTCTGGGGCGCGGCTCATAGTGCGGTGACTCCTGTTCGTTATGGGCAACCGCTGCTCGTAATGGGCAACCGCTGCGCGGTTGATCGCTGGCAAGCCAGCTCCTACAGGAGCTGGCTTGCCAGCGAAAGCAATCTCAAGCCTGAACGCTAAGCCCGTACTCAGCCGACGCATCCTGCAACCACAACCACCAGTAATCCGAGAAGCTGCGACGGATCAGCAGTTCCCAGGTGTCTTCAGCGGTATGACGGATCACCAGTTGCGACTTGGCGAACACCGTGCCAACCGCCTTGCCCACCGGGAAGCTGTTGGGGTGCACGTCGTAGCTGGTGGACTTCATCAGCACCTGACGCACTTTCGGGCCGCTGAGTTCGAGGATCTGCTGGCCGCCGCTGACGTTGGTGATTGCAATGTGCAAATCGCCCAGCGCTTTGCGCAGCTTTTGCTCGGCGGCGAATTCTTCACCGGTCGGCACGATCAGCAGCCATTCATCCGGCCCCATCCATTGCAGGCTGGTTTCGCCTTTGATGACGACGGTCAGCGCACCCGGCAATTCGATGCCGAGCGCTTTGTGCACACCGGCGGCAAATGCAGCATCGTGGCCATCGCCACGAATGGTCAGGTGGCCGAGGAGTTTTTTCTCACGCACGGTCACGCCGGCATTTTTGCGGCCCTTGCCCGCCAGGCTGGCGAGGTCGGCATGATGCAGCGACGACTCGGCCTTGGCCCCGGTGGTTGGGCGTTGTTGGTAAACATTGGCTGCGGTCATAAAGCACCTTTCCTGAATTCTGTTGTGAAGCTAGCGGTGTCCGGACTGGCGCCTTCGCTGGCAAGCCAGCTCCTACAAATTCGCGCAAACCCTGTAGGAGCCGGCTTGCCGGCGATTCAGGCGACGCGGTGCATCAGATGCACCGCGCCTCGCCTTTAAACGTTCTGGCGATCACCCTTAGGATCGAAGAACACCGAAGAAACGATTTCCGCCTCGATCACGCTGCCATCTGCCAGCGGTGCGAACACTCGCTCACCGATGCGCTTCAACCCGCCTTTCACCACGCCCATGGCAAACGAATAGCCGAGGGAGTTATGCAGGTAGCTGGAGGTAACGTGGCCGACCATGGTCATCGGGATCGCTTGCTTGGTGTTGAACACCAATTGCGCACCTTCCGGCAGCCACTTGGTCGGATCGATCGGCTTCAGGCCCACCAGTTGCTTACGTTGATCACGCACGCAGTCTTCGCGGTTCATGCCACGCTGACCGATCCATGAAAAAGGTTTAGTGCGACCGACACACCAGCCCATGTTCAAGTCGTCCGGTGTCATCGAGCTGTCAGTGTCCTGACCGACGATGATGAAGCCCTTCTCGGCCCGCAGGATGTGCATGGTCTCGGTGCCGTACGGCGTCAGGTTGTATTGCTTGCCGGCCTCGACGATTTTCTCGAGCACGCCCATGGCGTAGTCGGCTTGCACGTTGACTTCGTACGACAGCTCACCGGTAAACGAAATCCGGAATACCCGTGCTGGCACACCGCCGACCAGACCTTCTTTCCAGGTCATGAACGGGAAGGCTTCGTTGCTCAGGTCGATGTCGGTGACGTGGCTGAGCAGCTTGCGGCTGTTCGGCCCGGACAGGGTCATGGTTGCCCAGTGATCCGTCACGGAAGTGAAGTACACCTTCAGTTCCGGCCATTCGGTCTGGTGGTAGATTTCCAGCCATTGCAGCACGCGTGCGGCGCCGCCCGTGGTGGTGGTCATCACGAAATGGTTGTCGGCGAGGCAGGCAGTTACGCCGTCGTCGAAGACCATGCCGTCTTCTTTACACATCAGGCCGTAGCGCGCCTTGCCCACATCGAGCTTGGTCCAGGCGTTGGTGTAGATGCGATTGAGGAACTCACGGCAATCCGGGCCCTGGATATCGATCTTGCCCAAGGTCGACGCATCCAGCAGGCCGACGCTGTCGCGCACGGCTTTGCATTCGCGTTTCACGGCGGCATGAATGTCTTCACCGGTTTTCGGGAAGTACCACGGACGTTTCCACTGACCGACGTCTTCAAACTCGGCACCGTTTTTCACGTGCCAGTGATGCAGTGCAGTGTGACGCACCGGCTCGAAGATGTGCCCACAGTGACGACCGGCCACAGCGCCGAAGGTGACCGGCGTGTAGTTCGGGCGGAACATGGTGGTGCCCATCTGCGGGATGGTCACGTTCAGCGAACGGGCGGCGATGGCCAGGCCGTTGACGTTGCCGAGCTTGCCCTGGTCCGTACCGAAACCCAGTGCGGTGTAGCGTTTGACGTGCTCGACCGACTCGAAGCCTTCGCGGGTCGCCAGTTCGATGGCGGCGGCGGTGACATCGTTTTGCAGGTCGACGAACTGCTTCGGCGCCCGTGCGGTAGCTTTTTCGTGTGGCACCTGGAACAGCGCCAACGTTGGCTCTTCCAGACGGCTCAAGGCTTTTGGCAGTACGCCTTCGACTGTTTGGAAACCGGCTTCGGCAGCGGCGCGAGCGCCCCCTTCAAAACCATCGGCGAGGGAATCGCCGAGGCCATAGACGCCGTTGATGCCACCGACGCACACGCGTTTTTGCGGCGCTTCGCCCGGTACGAAACCGAGGATGTCTTCACGCCAGATCGGCTTGCCACCCAAGTGCGAAGCCAGGTGAACCACCGGGCTGTAACCACCGGAGCTGGCAACCAGATCGCATTCGAGCCACTCGCCAGGGCTGGTCACCGCGTGGGCTTTCACATCAATCGCCGCCACACGAGCAGCGGTCACGTGCTTGCTGCCACGGGCCTCGATCACGGCGCTGCCGGTCAGGATGCGAATGCCTTTGGCGCGTGCTTCTTCAACCAGGGCACCACGCGGATTGCTGCGGGCGTCGGCGATGGCCACCACTTGCAGGCTGGCGTCGAGCCAGTCCAGCGCCACGCGATAGGCGTGATCGTTGTTGGTCGACAGCACCAGTTTTTTGCCCGGTGCCACGCCATAACGACGCACGTAAGTCGACACAGCGCCGGCGAGCATGTTGCCCGGCACGTCGTTGTTGCCGTAAACCAGCGGACGCTCGTGAGCGCCGGTCGCGAGAACAACACGCTTGGCGCGAACACGGTGGATGCGCTGACGCACCTGGCCAATTGGCGCGCGGTCGCCGAGGTGATCGGTCAGGCGCTCGTGAATGGTCAGGAAGTTATGGTCGTGGTAGCCGTTGACCGTGGCGCGCGGCAACAGCAGCACGTCCGGGGTGTCTTTGAGCTCGGCGATGACGCTGGCGATCCATTCGGCAGCAGGCTTGCCGTCGAGGCTTTCGCGGGAGTCGAGCAGGCTGCCGCCGAACTCTTCCTGTTCATCAGCGAGGATCACACGGGCACCGCTGCGCGCAGCGGCCAGTGCAGCGGCCAGGCCAGCAGGGCCAGCGCCAACGATCAGCACATCGCAGTGCTGGTTCATGTAGTCGTAAGTGTCCGGATCGTTCTCGGTCGGCGAGCGGCCAAGACCGGCGGCTTTACGAATGTACTTCTCGTAAGTCATCCAGAACGATTGCGGGTACATGAAGGTTTTGTAGTAGAAGCCCGGCGGCATCAGCTTGCCGCCGACCTTGCCGAGAATCCCCATCATGTCGTTGTTCACGCTTGGCCAGCCGTTGGTGCTGGTGGCGACCAGGCCTTGGTACAGCGCTTGTTGCGTGGCGCGTACGTTCGGAATCTGTGTGGCTTCTGTCGCGCCGATTTGCAGCACGGCGTTCGGCTCTTCGGCGCCAGCAGCGAAGATGCCGCGCGGACGGGAATACTTGAAGCTGCGACCGATGATGTCGACGCCGTTGGCCAGTAGGGCAGCGGCCAGCGAGTCGCCTTCAAAGCCTTTGTAGCTCTGGCCGTTGAAGGTGAAGTTCAGCACTTTGTTGCGGTCGATCCGACCACCGTTGGACAGGCGATTGATCTGGCTCATACCTTCGCTCCCAGAGCCTGCGCGGCCGCTTTCGGACTTTCAGTCTTGTCGGTGAACTGCGGCTTGGTGCCGATCTTGTAGGTTTCGAGAATCTCGTAAGTCACGGTGTCGCGGGTGACGTTGAAGTACTGACGGCAACCGGCGACGTGAT
This sequence comes from Pseudomonas sp. P4_C8, assembly GCF_056401975.1. Lineage (NCBI taxonomy): Bacteria > Pseudomonadati > Pseudomonadota > Gammaproteobacteria > Pseudomonadales > Pseudomonadaceae > Pseudomonas > Pseudomonas sp. P4_C8. The sequence continues at coordinate 21,430 of NZ_JBFUIH010000029.1, forward strand.
CCCAAAGCTCGTGGTGCAGGCCGCGAGGGTTATCGCGGAAGAACATGTAGTCGCCCCACTCCTCGTCGGTGCAAGTGGTCGGATCCAGTGGACGCGGGATGTGCGCCTGGCCGGATGCATGGAATTCCTCTTCGGAGCGCAGTTCGCCGCAGTGAGGACAGAAGATATGCAACATGGGGATTTCTCCTGTTAGTGGGCAACCGCAGCAGCGCCGTGTTCATCGATCAACGCACCGTTGTGGAAACGGTCGATGGAGAAAGGTGCGGCCAATGGGTGCATTTCACCCTTGGCCAGGCTTGCGGCAAATACGTTGCCCGAGCCAGGTGTCGCCTTGAAGCCGCCGGTGCCCCAACCGCAGTTGAAGAACATGTTCGGCACCGGGGTTTTCGAAATGATCGGGCACGCATCCGGGGTGGTGTCGACGATGCCGCCCCACTGCCGGTTCATGCGTACGCGGGACAGCACCGGGAACATCTCGACGATGGCCTGGATGGTGTGCTCGATCACCGGGTACGAACCACGCTGGCCGTAGCCGTTGTAGCCGTCGATACCGGCGCCGATCACCAGGTCGCCCTTGTCGGACTGGCTGATGTAGCCGTGCACGGCGTTGGACATGATCACGCTGTCGATAATCGGCTTGATCGGCTCGGACACCAGCGCTTGCAGCGGGTGGGATTCGATCGGCAGGCGGAAACCGGCGAGTTTGGCCATGTGCCCGGAGTTACCGGCGGTCACTACACCGACGCGCTTGGCGCCGATGAAGCCCTTGTTGGTTTCAACGCCGATGCACACACCGTTTTCCTTGCGGAAGCCGATCACTTCGGTCTGTTGAATCAGGTCCACACCCAATGCGTCAGCGGCACGGGCAAAGCCCCAGGCCACGGCATCGTGACGGGCCACGCCGCCGCGACGCTGGACGGTGGCGCCCATCACCGGGTAGCGAGTGTTTTTCGAGCAGTCGAGGTACGGAATCTCGTCGGCCACTTGCTTGGCATCGAGCAGTTCGCCGTCCACGCCGTTGAGGCGGTTGGCGCTGACCCGACGCTCGGAATCACGAATGTCCTGCAGGGTGTGGCACAGGTTGTAAACGCCGCGCTGGGAAAACATCACGTTGTAGTTCAGGTCCTGGGACAGACCTTCCCACAGTTTCATCGCGTGTTCGTACAGGTGCGCCGACTCGTCCCACAGGTAGTTGGAGCGAACGATGGTGGTGTTGCGCGCGGTGTTACCGCCGCCCAGCCAGCCTTTTTCGACCACAGCCACGTTGGTGATGCCGTGTTCCTTGGCCAGGTAGTAGGCGGTCGCCAGACCATGCCCGCCACCGCCGACGATGACCACGTCATAGACCTTTTTAGGGGTCGGCGTGCGCCACATTTTCTGCCAGTTTTCGTGATGGCTGAGGGAGTGTTTGAAGAGGCCGAAGCCCGAGTAGCGTTGCATAGTCATTTACTCCAAAACCGCGCTCAGCGATAAACCGGGAAGTCCGCGCACAGGGCAGAAACCTGCTCGGCGACATTGGCCTCGACATCGGCATCGCCGAGGTTGTCGAGGATGTCGCAGATCCAGCCGGCCAGCGTGACGCACTGGGTCACCTTGAAGCCGCGCGTGGTCACCGCCGGGGTGCCGATACGCAGGCCGGAGGTCACGAACGGCGACTGTGGATCGTTCGGGACAGCGTTCTTATTCACGGTGATGTGGGCGCGACCGAGTGCTGCATCCGCCTCTTTGCCGGTGAGGCCCTGACGAATCAGGCTGACCAGGAACAGGTGGTTATCGGTACCGCCGGACACTACATCGTAGCCGCGTTTGATAAATACGCCGGCCATGGCCTGGGCGTTGTCGATCACTTGTTGTTGATAGACCTTGAAACCAGGCTCCAGCGCTTCCTTGAAGCACACTGCTTTACCAGCGATCACGTGCATCAACGGGCCGCCCTGGGCACCGGGGAATACCGCAGCGTTGAGCTTCTTCTCGATTTCTTCGTTGGACTTGGCCAGGATCAGGCCGCCACGCGGACCGCGCAGGGTCTTGTGAGTGGTGGTGGTCACCACATCAGCGTACGGCAGCGGGTTCGGATACAAACCGGCGGCGACCAGACCGGCGACGTGCGCCATGTCGACGAACAGCAGGGCACCGACTTTGTCGGCGATCTGACGGAAGCGCGGGAAGTCGAGGGTCTTGGAGTAGGCCGAGAAGCCGGCAACGATCATCTTCGGTTGGCATTCAACGGCCAGACGTTCGACTTCGTCGTAGTCGATCAGCCCGGTTTTGGTGTCGATGCCGTACTGCACGGCGTTGTACAGCTTGCCCGAGGACGACACTTTTGCGCCGTGGGTCAGGTGACCGCCGTGGGCCAGGCTCATGCCGAGAATGGTGTCGCCGGCTTGCAGCAGTGCCAGATAGACGGCGCTGTTGGCCGAGGAACCGGAGTGCGGCTGCACGTTGGCGTAGTCGGCACCGAACAGTTGCTTGGCGCGTTCGATGGCCAGGGCTTCAACCTTGTCGACGTGCTCGCAGCCGCCGTAGTAGCGCTTGCCCGGATAGCCTTCGGCGTATTTGTTGGTCAGGCCACTGCCTTGCGCTTCCATGACGCGTTTGCTGGTGTAGTTCTCTGACGCGATCAGCTCGATGTGATCTTCCTGGCGTTGCTCCTCGGCATTCATCGCCGCCAGCAGTGCATCGTCGTAACCCTGGATCTGGTCTTGCTTGCTGAACATCGCGTCTCTCCCAGCGGCGGTGGTGCGCCATTCGTCTCGGTGAGGCATGTGCCTTTCGGCTGTGCCCTTTGAATGCGATGGTATGACCGGCGCAGGCAGGTCAAATGCCTATGGACGCCACGCAAAGGTGCGTTTACGACATGGCGGAAAATGGCAGGCTCAACACAACCTTCGATTCAGCACAGATCCCTGTAGGAGCTGGCTTGCCAGCGATGGGGCAGCACATCCGGCATTGATATCGGCAGACCCACCGCAATCGCTGGCAAGCCAGCTCCTACAGGGTTATGCGATGGCCTGTCGTAATGCGAGCAACAGCAGGAAATGCGCGGGATAGAGGGCATAGGCCCAGCGGCGCATCGGCGGTGGATGGACGCCTTTGGCGTGTCGCAATAGCAACATTCCAAGCAATGGCGCGATCAGACAAGCGACGATGCCGGGAACGGCAGCACTGTTGCCCAGCTTCGCGGCGTAATACAGCACGTGCCATTCATTGGCCGCCAAGCAGATCACACCCGGCAACAGGCTGAAGTACCAGGGCCGATTGATCACCAGCAACATCGCCAACGGCAACAGCACCCCGAAGAAACCAAACATCACATGTTCCCGGAACAATGCCGCCAGCGTCAGAGCGCCGACCGCCAGCAGTCGCGATGGCAGTGTCGGGTGCTGCCAGCCACGCGCAACCAACAGACCGAGCGCCAGCGTGGGCATCACATTCAAGGTGGCGGGATCAGGAATGTACAGCCTGTAAGGGATCTCGCTGATAGCACTGAACAGCAGCAACCAGCCCAAATACCGCCATTGATGCTTAACTTCCCGTGCACGGAAAACATTCACCGCCATCGCCAGACAAAACCACGGAAAGGCCAGTCGTCCCGGGACATACAGCAGATCGACGGAATAACCGACATATCGCAGGTGATCGAGCACCATGCTCAATAGCGCCAGCCACTTGAGCAGATCCAGTGCCCCATCCCGTTGAGTCATGTGCATAATTGCCCGTCGTCTTTGTGTTTTTCTGTCAGACGCATCGCGTGTGCTCCCCGGATGATCTTCGGTAAAGTGCGCACCATCATTGACCACGAGTCGCTTCACCATAAGCGTCTCGACCACGGAAAGCAGGGCCATGACCGATAAGAGCCAACAATTCGCCAGCGACAACTATTCCGGTATCTGCCCTGAAGCCTGGGCGGCGATGGAACAGGCCAACCACGGCCACCAGCGCGCTTACGGCGACGACGAATGGACCGCTCGCGCGTCCGACGACTTCCGCAAACTGTTCGAAACCGACTGCGAAGTGTTCTTCGCCTTCAACGGCACCGCTGCCAACTCGTTGGCCCTGTCGTCGCTGTGCCAGAGTTACCACAGCGTGATCTGCTCGGAAACCGCCCACGTCGAAACCGACGAATGCGGCGCACCGGAATTCTTCTCGAACGGCTCCAAACTGCTGATCGCCCGCACTGAAAACGGCAAGCTGACCCCGGAATCGATCCGCGAAGTCGCCCTCAAGCGCCAGGACATCCACTACCCGAAACCGCGCGTCGTGACCCTGACCCAGGCGACCGAAGTCGGCAGCGTCTACACCCCGGAAGAAATCCGCGCCATCAGCGCCACCTGCAAAGAGCTGGGCCTGAACCTGCACATGGACGGCGCGCGGTTCTCCAATGCGTGCGCGTTCCTCGGTTGCTCCCCGGCAGACCTGACCTGGAAGGCCGGTGTTGACGTGCTGTGCTTCGGTGGTACCAAAAACGGCATGGCAGTCGGTGAGGCAATTTTGTTCTTCAACCAAAAACTGGCTGAAGACTTCGACTATCGCTGCAAGCAGGCCGGGCAGCTGGCATCCAAGATGCGCTTCCTCTCGGCGCCGTGGGTCGGGATTCTGGAAAACGACGCCTGGCTCAAATACGCCCACCACGCCAACCACTGCGCGCAGTTGCTGGCCGAACTGGTCAGCGACATTCCCGGCGTGGAATTGATGTTCCCGGTGCAGGCCAACGGCGTATTCCTGCAACTCTCGGAACCGGCCATCGCCGCACTGACCGCCAAGGGCTGGCGCTTCTACACCTTCATCGGCAACGGCGGCGCACGCTTCATGTGCTCGTGGGACACCGAAGAAGAGCGCGTACGGGAGTTGGCCGCAGACATTCGCGAAGTCATGTCCCGCTGACGTTACGCATGATCGTTCCCACGCTCCGCGTGGGAATGCCTCTCGGGACGCTCCGCGTTCCTGTATCACGACCGGTGCAAAGTCGGACATCGTTGCGACGCGGAGCGTCAAGGGCTGCATTCCCACGCGGAGCGTGGGAACGATCACTGGTAGCGCGTCGTAATTTCCCACTGGTTGCACAGCATCCTCCTCTAGCACAGCCACACAACCACGCTCACCCTAGCCATTCCCTCGCAAAGGAATGCACCCATGGGCCGAAGCCGCTACACCATCACTGAACCCGACAAACCACATTTCCTGACCTGCACGATCATGGAATGGTTGCCGCTGTTCATCCGTCCGTACATCGTCGACCACCTACTCAATTGCTGGCGTTATCAGCAGTCCCATAAAGATCTGAAGCTGTATGGCTATGTCATTCTGGAGAACCATCTGCACTTTGTCGCAGAGGCTCCAGACCTCAACAAATGCCTCAGCCAGTTCAAATCATTCACCGCCCGGCAAATCATCGATGACCTGCAGAACAAAGGTGCCGAGCGCGCATTGCAGCGCCTGCGCTTTAGTAAACGCGCGCACAAGCAAGACCGGGTTTACCAACTGTGGCAGGAAGGCTCACACGCAGAAATGGTGTACAGCGAAACGGTGATGCGCCAGAAGCTGGATTACATCCACTACAACCCGGTGAAGCGTGGGTATGTAGATTTGCCAGAACACTGGCGATATTCAAGCGCCCGAGACTACGCAGGGAAAGAGGGCCTGATAGCAATTAAACGGTGGTACTGAGACGGCGATCGCGGTGATCGTTCCCACGCTCCGCGTGGGAACGATCAATAGCTGCGCCCTGCTGACCTGGTCTACATTGTCTGCGAGCGGTTTTGATCCGCTCTCATAACAATAATCAGGAGCGCACGCATGTCATTGAAAGGCAAAACCCTGTTCATCACCGGCGCCAGTCGCGGGATTGGCCGTGAGATCGCGCTGCGCGCGGCGCGTGACGGGGCCAACATTGTGATTGCGGCCAAAAGCGCCGAGCCACACCCCAAGTTGCCGGGCACGATTTTCAGTGTGGCGCAGGAAGTCGAAGCGGCGGGTGGCCAGGCGTTGGCCTTGCAAGTGGATGTGCGTGACGAAGACGCGGTGCGAAAAGCGCTGGCCCAGGCCAACGAACATTTCGGCGGCATCGATGCGCTGATCAACAATGCCGGCGCCATCAAGTTGACCGGGGTTCAACACATCGAGCTCAAGCGTTTCGACCTGATGCACCAGATCAATACCCGCGCCGTATTGCTGTGCAGCCAGGCCGCCCTGCCCTATCTGAAAAAAACCGGCGGGCACATTCTCAACCTGTCGCCGCCGTTGAATCTGGCGACCAAGTGGTTCGCGCAATACAGCCCCTACACCGTGACCAAATACGGCATGAGCATGCTGACGCTGGGCATGAGCGAGGAATTCAAAAATTACGGCATCAGCGTCAATTCGCTGTGGCCACAGACCATGATCGCCACCGCCGCCATTGAGTTTCAACTCGGCTCGCGGGAATCCTTCAAGCATGCGCGCACGCCGGTGATCATGGCGGATGCCGCCCACGTCATTCTGGACAGCAGCGGGCGCAGCATCACCGGGCGATTGCTGATTGATGAGGAAATCTTGAGAGAACACGGGGTAACGGAATTTGAGCACTATCGGTTCGCGCCTGATTCAACCGAGACGCTGATGCCGGATCTGTTTATCGACTGACGCTGTCCCCGCGAAGACGTCGATCCTGTCCTACGGACGGGGTCGGCGCAGATGTTCTCAAATTGTTTCAATCGCTGCTTTTCAGAAACGGACTACTCCAGAGACTACATAAACCCGGGAAGTCCTCGTCCTAGACTGCCGAATCCTATTTCAAACAAGGAATGGCAGCGATGGCGAATCCCGGCTACATGACGATCACAGGCAAAGCTCAAGGCCTGATTTCAGCGGGTTGCTCGACCCCGGAGTCGGTTGGCAACAAGTATCAGGCGGCGCACACCGATGAAATCATGGTGCTAGCCTACAGCCACAACCTGACCAACGATGGCAACCTCGGCAAGCCCACCCACTTTCCGGTCATCGTCACCAAAAATGTCGACAAATCCTCGCCGCTGCTGACCCAGGCACTCGCAAACAGAGAAGAGCTCGACTGCACGATCAGTTTCTATCGCACATCCGCCATGGGGCAGCAGGAAAAGTATTTCACCGTCTCCCTCGACGGGGCCGTTGTCGCCAATCTGACGCAGGATGTACCCCATGTGATTCTGCAAAACGACGCGGAGCCTCAGGAGTTGCTGGCGTTGCGATATCGGGGCATCAGCTGGGTTCACCACACGGCCGGCACCACCGGGTACGCCTCGTGGGGCGAAGAGGGGTGACGCTCGAGCGCCACGACCTCTGGGACGTCCAAAGCGCCGCCGCCAAGCTGATCGGGCATGCCCACTCGATCAGCGCCCGTCACCTGGCTTTCGGCACGGCCCGCGTGCGTTTCAACCAGCAGGCCGCCGATTACGCCAAGCGCATCGCCGATGAAGTCACCTCAGGTCGGAAGAGCCCGGAACAAGGGATACGGGCGCTGGTTCAGGAACAGCACAACCTCTTGAAGCAGTCCCGACTCTTGATGTTGAAGAAACACGGTGCGATCCCCGAAGCGGTCAAGCAGACGCCGCTGTCGATGCTCACGCTAACGGCGCCGCAACCCGACCCGGAGCGCCTGTTACGGGAGGTGCATGCACAGAATCTCAAAGCTCTAAACACGAGAGCCAAAAACACCACTCACGCCCCTCGTCCAGCGTCCCGCGTTCCCGGTTTTTTCCCTCAGGAACGCTGGCCGGCGGAGGTTCCAGCACCAGAGGAGCCGGGGTTTTACATCGTGCCCAAAAGCATTTCAGCCGAGAAACTTGAGACCCAACTGTTCCCGTCTCCCAACCCGAGCGTCATCGCTAAATTCAGAACTTTGAATCCGAACCTGGATCTGGTGAAAGCCGGATCGATGATTGTCCTGAGCGACCCGGACCATCAGCAATGTACGTATGAAGAATCTCTGCTGATGCAAACCGCTCAAATCGTCAGCACTGCGCTGGAGCCGTTGACGGTGGAGGAGGCGGATTTTATGGCGCAGCACTATGGCGTTATTCAGACCGCGCTCTCGGATGAATCGAAAGTGATTGGCGTCACCACAGCCATGGCGTCCAATCATCTGGATGGCATAAAAACCATTCTGAAAGACATTGAGAACCTGCATACCAATACGCTCGAGGCAAATGGCAGCCTGAATTCAAAGAAATTCAAAAAACAGCGTGCCCGCCTGCTCAAAAATCTGGACGGCCAACTCACCAAGTTGACGAAGAAAACCATCGGCCTCCCTGATTATCCAAATCTCAAAACCGCACTTGGCATCGACAACCCACACCTGGTGCACCGCTGGAGAAAAGCCGGCGGCATCGGCCAGGCTCCCGGCTATGCCACTCATATTCAGGCCGTCACCAAAGCATCGCAATACGTCAAATATGGCGGTTGGATTGGCACAGCTGTGGGAGGTAGCGCATCAGCCATGAAGGTTCAGGATGTTTGCAGAAATGGAAGTACCGAGGCGGGTCAAAAAGTGAAGTTCACGGAGGCTGGAAGCTTCATTGGCGGGGTGGGTGGCGGTGCCCTTGCCAGCGGTATTTTGACTTCGACCGCAACTACGGCAATTTGCGTTGGCGTTGGTGTCTCAACAGCTGGCGTCGGAATTCTTCTATGCGGAATTTTTGTCGCGGGAGCTGGCTCCTTCGCTGGCGGATACGCCGGCGAAAAATTGACTGAATACGTGGCCGAGTCTATCTACGAGAACACAAAATGAGCCTTAGTGTTGCAGAAAATATTTTCATGGTTGCGGGCATTATAGTTGTCGTCGGAATTTTCACCCTTCTCGGCTTCATGCTCTACATAGCAAAAACCAAAATAGATATCATCTTGAGCAGCCTTCAGAACAGCCCTTTCTCCATAACCCTTATAACACTATGGCACGGAGGCCCGGGGGGGCGAATACGTATGGTTGGGGAAGTTTGCGGCATTCTGTGGAGGCCCAAATACCACATTCAAAGCGGCTTGCTAGACCCACAGGACATTGAAAACTTCCCGCCAAAACTTAAACGCCAGTTGCTGCTGACACGTAAACTCATGATTTATTTTGGAGCGGCAATGGTGTGCTTATGGCTGATCGCTGAACTTGGCCTCGTCTAAAATTATTTAAACTTACAGCAGACAACATCATATGAATAAAAACAATTCTGACATGCCAGTAAAAAAGCCCCACAAGAACAAAGAATACATAAATAAAAATTACGCATCTAAAGACAAAATGACACCAAAAGCACAAATTAGATTTGTGTTGATATTTAACACAATCGCAATAATCTTTATCGGGATTGCGATACGAGCTATTCATAATCAAAAAATCGCCATCCCTTACCTGGGCCGACACGTACCTTGGCACGAATTTACAGGGCTAAGTTTGTTTTTCCCGGTATCTATTCTTCTTTTATTCGCGGCATGCCTGATATCACTCGCGGTGCTCACCGCAAGGTACAACATCAAATACGATTCATCCCTATATAGAAAGATCTGCTTTTACAGTTTTATCACAGGAGTTTTCCTGCATCAGGTATCTCTTTTTTTCGGCGTTAGCCTGAAATAACCATACATCACGATGATTAACAACCGACCTCCCACACGGCAGATCGGCTATTTCACATGTCTCTCAAAACTCAATCCGCACATCCCCCTTCGGCACACTGCAGCAAGACAAAATAAACCCTTCCGCCTCGTCTTCCTCGGTGATCCCGCCGTTGTGTTCCATGTCGACTTCACCACCGAGCTTCATCACCTTGCATGTCCCGCAAATCCCCATCCCGCACGCCTTCGGAATCAACAGGCCCAACTTGGCCGCCGCAGCGTGAACGGTTTCCCCCGGTGCCACACGAATACTCTTGCCAGACGCCGTGAACTCCACCTGATGCAGATCCGCCGCATCGATTTCCGGGGCGTCGGCCGCTTGTTCAGCGTGTTCCACGGCATCGGCGCGCGCCTCTGGCGGGGTCGCGCCGAAGGATTCTTCGTGGTAACGCGACATGTCGAAGCCAGCGGCTTCCAGCAAGCGCTTGACCGCGCTCATATACGGCGTCGGGCCGCAGCAGAACACTTCGCGCTCAAGGAAGTCCGGCGCCATCAATTCAAGCATTCTGTGGTTCAGGTAACCGCGATAACCAGCCCAGGGCTCACCCATGCCATGCTTCTCGCAAATCAGGTGCAGGCTGAAGTTCTCGATCCGCGATGCCATGTGCTCCAGCTCGCGGTGGTAAATGATGTCTTTAGGCGAACGTGCGCTGTGGATAAACACCATGTCGACATTGCCGTTGGTGTCGTAGAACCAGCGCGCCATGGACATCACCGGGGTGATGCCGACACCGCCGCTGAGGTAGAGCACTTTCGGTGCGGTGAAGTCCATGGCGTTGAACAGCCCGACCGGCCCGTGCACCGCCAGCTCCTGGCCTTCGTGCAGGGTGTCGTGCAGCCAGTTGGAGACTTTGCCGCCCGGCACGCGCTTGATCGTCACCGAAAAGCTGTAAGGCACCGATGGCGAGCTGGAAATGGTGTAGGAGCGCATGATCGGCACCCCTTCGATTTCCAGCTCCAGGGTGACAAACTGCCCCGGTTTAAAGAAGAACAGGATCGGCTGGTCAGCCATAAAGCAGAAGGTGCGCACATCCCAGGTTTCCTGGATGACTTTGACGCAACGGACGATGTGTCGACCATTGGCCCAGGTCTGGGTCGTTACCGGATTCAGGAAGCTGTTGGACATGCTGTTCTCCACCGCCGATGCTCGGCCTTATGTTGGCGATTCTGCGTAACGTGCGAACCACCCATTTACCTATCTGCGACATTCACATACTTATCGCGACCAGCCAGCAGCTACCGGGGGTTGCGCGTCGGGAACAGAGTGGGCCATGTCGCTCGTGGATAAGGTTCTGGCCGGCGTCGGCCCCACACTCGCCCCATACCAAGACACATCCTTTACACCTTGCGTAGCAAACCTGATCAGCCACTTTCGCGGCCACGCAGATGGCCTTGAGGAAAAACACGATGGACGTCACCACTACCCTGAGCCTCGGCGATCCACTGGAACCCGCACGCAAGGCCACCGCGCAGATGCTGCAAGAGCGCGAGCGTACTTTCTCGCTGCCGCAGCCGTTTTACTCTGACGAGCGGCTGTTTGATATCGACATGCAGGAAATCTTCCAGAAAGAGTGGTTGATCGCCGGCATGACCTGCGAGATCCCGACCAAGGGCAACTACCTGACCCTGCAGGTCGGCAAGAACCCGATCATCGTGATTCGCGGCGCTGAAGGCGTGGTGCATGCGTTCCACAACGTCTGCCGCCACCGTGGTTCGCGTCTGTGCACCAGTGAAAAAGGCAAAGTCGCCAAACTGGTCTGCCACTACCACCAGTGGACGTATGAGCTGGACGGTCGCCTGCTGTTCGCCGGCACCGAAATGGGCGCCGACTTCGACATGAACCAGTACGGCCTCAAGCCGGTGAACGTGAAAACCGCTGGCGGCTACATTTTCATCAGCCTGTCGGAGAACCCGCCGGCCATTGATGACTTCCTGTCGACGCTGAACCATTACATGGAACCGTACGACATGGAGAACACCAAGGTGGCGATTACCACCACCTTGATGGAAAAGGCCAACTGGAAACTGGTGCTGGAAAACAATCGCGAGTGCTACCACTGCAACGCGTCGCACCCGGAACTGCTGAAAACCCTGCTGGAATGGGACGACGTCACCGACCCGCGTGCCGACCAGGCCTTCAAGGACCACGTCGCCGCCTCTGCCGCCGCCTGGGAAGCCGAAAAGATCCCTTACGCCCACGCCAGCTTCGGCCTGCGCAACCGCATCGTGCGCATGCCGCTGCTCAAAGGCACCGTGTCGATGACCATGGACGGCAAACAGGGCTGCGCCAAACTCATGGGCCGCATCAAAAACCCGGACCTGGGCTCGATGCGCATCCTGCACCTGCCGCACTCGTGGAACCACTGCATGGGCGATCACATCATCGTCTTCACCGTGTGGCCGATCAGTGCTCAGGAAACCATGGTCACCACCAAGTGGATCGTCCATAAAGACGCGGTCGAAGGTGTGGACTACGACGTTGAACACATGCGCAAGGTCTGGGACGCCACCAACGACCAGGACCGTCGCCTGGCCGAAGAGAACCAGCGCGGCATCAACTCCACCGCGTACCAGCCAGGGCCTTACTCCAAGACCTATGAGTTTGGCGTAGTGAACTTTGTGGACTGGTACAGCGAGCGTTTGCTGAACAACCTCGGGGCCGAGCCGGCGCCGTACCTCAAAGGGGTTCCTGTACAAGGTTAAGAGCAAAAGCTTCGCGAGCAAGCTTGCTCCTACAGGTCTGGGTCGTTCACAGAATGTGTATACACCTCAGATCCTTTGTAGGAGCAAGCTTGCTCGCGATAGCGCCATCCGCGTCACGCACCCCCTTCTGACTCACCGCAATCTTAGAACTGTACGAAATATGACCTATTCCGTTCAGCGCTATGCCGCCCGCACCTCCCAGCCTTCCACAAACAAGTTATCCACACCTCCACCCACAGCTATTGGGGACAAGTGTGGCTTTACCGAAAACTTTCTCCACAGAAACCGAAGAAAATCCGTGACTTATCCAGAAGCAGGGTTTTGAACAGCGGCTGGTTGTTTTTTGACCAAAACCTTACAGGGCACGTTCTACGTGGCTTGCAGAGGATGGCAAACACCTTATCCACAGAAGCGCCAACAGACTTTGGGGGCAACTTCCGTCCTTCTGTGGAAAACCGCTGAAAGCCGCGATAAATCGGGGGGTTGCGCGACGTTTACCGGTCCAGATCGACGATTTGATCGTTTTTCGATCAATCACCTGAAGTGCCCGGTTTATATGGCCTGTAGCGGTTAGCGAACATCTTATCCACAGAAGCGCCAACAGAGATTGGGGGCAAGTATTGGAGCACGGGAAACCTTATCCACCGCAAAAAGCCTGTAAAAACCGCCAGTTAGGCTGGTTACTTTTTGTACGAAGACTTGCATGGCTTGATTTGTATGGGGTGTAGCGAGGGACAAACACGTTATCCACAGAAGCGCTCACAGGGTTTGTGGGTAAATCAGATTTTATTCAGGCATAAGCGACCCGATTCAGTGTCCAGGTTCAATTCATAGTCATTGAATGCCCGCCACCCAAGCAGAATCGAAGGCACGTACTGCCCGTCCAACAACGACGGCGGGATGGTGAAGCCCGGGTAGTATTTGTAGGTCACTACCCTGATGTTCCCGGACAAATCCAACTCGCCCTTGAAGGTCTGGTGATGCGAGTGTTCGGCGACGTGAATGGGCGAGTCACCAGGCGAGGCCGATGTCAGGTAATCCACATTCCCGGTATCAAGAATCGCCAGCGTCGCCCGACGATCCAGCCGTGCGGAAATGGTCAGTCTTTGATTGATGTCCGCACGCGAATAGGTAATGGGCGAATCGCACCGCTTGGGAGGTTTCGCGTTGAGTTCGAGGGTCTTTTTCGTGAGCTTCAAACGTCCCAGCTTTCCGATCAGATCAAGCCCCAACAAGTTATCCCGGTCACTGACAAACACCAGGACATTCCTGAACTCGCTCCCGCCGATCTTCAAAGACTCGAAGATCCCGAGTTTTGCAGGCAGACCATGTTCCCCATAAAAGGTTCTGTAGCCGTAATGGGAGTCGGTTAATAACGTGATGCCCATCCGCTTCGCGGTTTCGTCGTTGACCCGGGTTTGCGGGGCGCCGGTATCCACGATAAAGCGTGTCGAGACACCATTGGCCGCTTTGACGTCGATGTAGGGCAGCACTTCGTCCGTGACGTAACCCTCACTGGGATGTGGATAAATCGTCAGCACCTCTTGTCGCCGGGAGCTGGTCACCGAAAAATCGCCGACCGCGCGCAGGGTGGCGATCGACAAGCGGCCGAACATGGAAAACAAGACGTTGAGCTCGGGGTCACTTGCGATGGCCTGAGCATGGCGGCGCTTGATCGCCAGGTAGTAATCAGGCAGCTGGTTGGCGGCTTTGGCTTCAAACATGCGGGCGAAAACGGTCACTGAGCAATCGAGGTGATTTGCGGCGTCCACGACCTTGTCGCATTGCTTGCGCAGTTGGGCCAAGGACGCTGTTTGCCCTGGCTCCGACTCTAGCCACGTGTAAAAGTCCTGATTGGACTCAGTGTTGGCAGCCGCCATCAACCCCGCAGGCACGCACATCACCGCACAGAGCAACCAGGTAGCACGCTTACGCAACGCCTTCATGTTCAACCCACGCATAAAAACGGGTTTTATGACTCAGCGCTGAACGTTTGAAAGCTCCGTGAACCGTGCTGCACCCTTAACCAGCGCACAGCAAAACTGTAGCTCACCGAGCGGCGGCGAGTGGCAGCCCTTAAGGCCGGTACATCAGATAGGCTTCCCCCGTGACCCGAATCATCGGGTGGGGCGTGATCTGGCAGGTGTCGACGATACGAAAGCCATGTCGCTCGTAAAACCGCCGGGCGCCGGTGTTGGCGGCATAGTCGATCAGGCTCAGGCCATTGAGCCCCAACTGGTTTGCCCGGTCGTAGGCGAATGCGAGGAATTGCTTGCCCAGGCCCTGGTTCCGCCAGCCCTCATGTAGCGCGAGGCTGGAGATATACAGGGTGTCGGGGATTTCCATCGTGGCATAGGGCGCCAACACAGGATCAGTCACCGGAGCCGCCAGCGGATCGTGGCGCATAACATAGCTGTGCATCATGCCGACGACTTCCCCGTTTGCCTCGGCGATCAGGCAATTTTGATAGGAAAAGTCCACATCGTCGCGGGCATAGCGGGTGGCGCCGACGTCCAGCAGATCCTGGCCGGGCTCTGCTATCTGGCTCCAGATATAATCCGAAGCGCCCTCTGAAGAAATCTGGAACAACCGCGCAATCTCCCGCGCATCGCAGCGCCGGGCCGAACGAAACTCAACAGCCATTTACTTCCCCCCAACGGACCGCTAGCGGACCACACCTTCTTCAATCAGCAATTTGAGAATGGCTTCAGCCCCCGCTTGCGCCGTCACGCCTTTAAGCACCTGCCCGCCGCCGCCACTGGCCTTGGCCGTGGCTGCTTTCATCCGGTCCGCGCCGCTCTTGGCCTTGATCACCTTGAGGCGTTTTGGCCGGGGTTTGGCCGGTTGCAACGTGGCGACCGCCAGCAGTTCATCGTCGATCACTTCGACTTCATCGGCTTGCAGCACGCCACGTCGAGCCGGACCGTAGGCGCTCTGCCGAGGCTTCGGCGCAGCGTTATCCACAGTGGCGAGAAACGGCAGGCGCACTTTCAATCGACGGCGCTGGCCACGGGGCAAAGCCTGAAGCACCAACGCAGAACTGCCATCGATGGACTCCACTTGAGCCAAACCGACCACCAATGGCCAGCCGAGGCTTTCCGCCAACAAAAACGGCAACATGCCCGAGCCTTCACCGGTTTCGGCCTGACTGCCGGTCAGCACGACTTGTGCCCCCGCATCGCGCAAATAGGCGGTCAACGCTGGCAGTGCATCGGCACCTGAAGGCTGCTCAAGCACATGCAATTGTTCCAGCCCCATGCCCAGGTAGGCGCGCAGTGCAGGTTCAGCGACATCGCCGGCATGCAGCACTTGCAGGTTATCCCCAGCCAGTTGCAAGCCCAGCTCCACCGCCCGCGCATCCTGCTCCGCGCGACGTGGCCGGCCGGAGGTCGGATGGGCGCCGATGGACACCAGGCTGATGATTTTCGTGCTCATAACCCTTTCCTTCCCTTAAGCCGCATCGCGCTTGGCGTCGTTGCGGTAAGCCTCTACCGCGTCGATCAAGGCTTGAAGAATCTCGGCGCTCTCGCCGATCACCGACAGGTCGGCCCGTTTGATCATGTCGCAGCCAGGATCGAGGTTGATTGCCACCACCTTGTCGCAGGCACCGATGCCTTGCAGGTGCTGGATCGCCCCGGAAATCCCCACGGCCACGTAAACCCGCGCGGTCACCCAGGTGCCGGATGCGCCAACCTGACGGTCACGGGCCATAAAGCCATCGTCCACCGCCACACGGGACGCGCCTTCGGTAGCGCCCAACGCCTCGGCCGTCCGGTGGAAAAGTCCCCAGTCCTTGACCCCATTGCCGCCAGAGAAGATGAACTCGGCTTCGGCCATCGGAATTGCCGCCGGGTCTACCGCCACCGCGCCCAGATCTTCGATGCGCGAGAGGCTGCGCACCACGGTTGTGGATAACTCCACCGCCAAGGCTTCGTGACGGGTTTCACTGACTGGTTCGGCGCATTCGGCAGCGGCCAGGATCAAGCGTGCCACCGGGCGCGCAAGGTCCTGCAAACCGGCACCGGCGCGGCCGATGCATTCCTGATCCTTGACCTGCCAGACCCGCGTGGCCGGGCGTTCACCCAGCGCAGCAGCAAAACGCCGACCGAGTTCACCACCGCCGCTGCGACTGTCCGGCAGTAACCAGTGACGCGGGCTGAACTGGTTATCCACAGCCCGCAGACCCTGGACACGTTGTTCCGGTGCATAACCGCTGAATTCGTCGCCCTCCAATACCAGCAAGCGGTCAACGCCTGCGGTGGCAAAGGCATTCTCTTTGTGCTCGCCAAAGACCACGGCCAATACCGCGCCGTCCTTGCCGGCCAATTGATGAGCCAGGCCGAGCAAGTCGCGGTCGTGGCTGCTCAAGCGGCCGCCGACCATGTCCGGCACCACGCTGATGTAAAACGCCGGTGCAGGCACTTGATGCAGCGGCAATTGCACTTCAACAGCGGCAGTGCGTTTAGTCGCCCCGCCCTGCTGAGCGCCGCTGCGGTCAATGCGCTTGATGCCGTTGGGGCCGATAAAACCGATGCCATGCAGATTCTTGCGGATGACGCCGTTCGGCCCCATCCAGCTGTGTTGCGCCGGTTGCATGGCCGCGTGCAGCGGGTGCAGGCGGTTGCGGGCAATCCATTCGGCGCGGGGGTCGCGGCGGATAATATCGCTCATCAGTGGGCCTCCGCGGGTTCACGTTGGGCCGGTGCAGCCGGTTTGCTCGGTGCGGCATCTTCGAGCAATGCATCGGCGACCAGTTCGGCGATGTCCTTGATCAGCGGACGCGGTTCGACCACGCCTTCAAGCATCGCGGTGCATTGCGGACAACCCACGGCCACCAGTTCGGCGCCGGTTTCGCGGATGTCTTCCATGCGCATGTCAGGGATCCGTTGCTTGCCCGGAATGTCGGTGATCGGCGCACCGCCACCACCGCCGCAGCAGCGCGAGCGGAATCCGGAGCGTTGCATCTCTTTCACTTCAATCCCAAGGGCGCGCAGCACTTCGCGCGGCGCCTCGTATTCACCGTTGTAGCGACCGAGGTAGCACGGGTCGTGATAGGTCACGCTGCTGCCTTTGTGTTGACCGAGGTTCAGGGCGCCAGCGTCGATGATTTCCGCCATGTAGGTGCTGTGGTGCTGCACGAGGTAGTTGCCGTCGAAGGCGCCGTACTCGTTTTTCAGCACGTGGAAGCTGTGCGGGTCGCAGGTGACGATGCGGTTGAAGCTGTACTTGGCCAGGGTCTGGATATTGCGCTTGGCCAACAGCTGGAACGTTGCTTCGTCGCCCAGGCGTCGGGCCACGTCACCGCTGTCGCGCTCTTCCAGACCGAGTACCGCGAAGTCGACCTTGGCCGCTTTCAGCACTTTGACGAAGGCACGCAGGGTGCGCTGGTTGCGCATGTCGAAAGCACCGTCGCCGACCCAGAACAGCACGTCGACGGATTTCTTCTCGCTCATCAGCGTGAGGTTCAGGTCCGCCGCCCAGTTCATCCGCCCGCCCGGTGCAAAGCCGCCAGGGTTGTCGGTGGCAATCAGGTTTTCGAGGACTTCGGCGCCTTTGTTTGGCGTGGCACCTTTTTCCAGGGTCAGATGGCGGCGCATGTCGACGATGGCGTCGACGTGCTCGATCATCATCGGGCATTCCTCGACGCAGGCGCGGCAAGTGGTGCAGGACCACAGGGTTTCAGCGTCCACCAGACCGTTGACGATCGGTTGATGCGGGTTGCCTGCGTGTTCACCGATGGCTTTGCCTGGATACGGGCTACCGGCGAACTTGGCATCGGTGCCACCAGCCAGACCGACCACCATGTCCTGAATCAGTTTTTTCGGGTTCAGCGGCTGGCCGGCGGCGTAGGCCGGGCACGCGGCTTCGCATTTACCGCACTGCACACAGGCGTCGAAGCCGAGCAGTTGGTTCCAGGTGAAATCCTTGGGTTTTTCCACGCCCAGCGGCGCGGTCGGGTCGTTGAGGTCCAGCGGCTTCAAACCGGTGGAACGGCCGCCATTAAAACGCTCGGCGCGACGGTGCCAGGCCAGGTGCAGCGCACCGGCGAAGGCGTGCTTCATCGGCCCGCCCCAGGTCATGCCGAAGAACAGTTCCGAAACGCCCCACAACACGCCGACGCCAAGGATCGCAGCTACCAGCCAACCACCGAAGTTTTCCGGAAGGATGCCGGCGACCGGCAGGGTCAACAGGAAGAACGATGCCGAGAACGCCAACAGGCTTTTCGGCAGGCGCATCCACGGGCCTTTGGACAAACGGGCCGGAGGGTTGCGCCGACGCAGGTAGACGAAGATCGCACCGACGAACATCACTGCCGTCATCAACAGCAATGCATAACCAAGGATGCGGTTATGCAGGCCGAAACCGTGAACCAGAATCGCCAGCACGATGGACGCCACCGCACCACCGGCCGTGGCGACGTGGGTGTTGGCGATATATTTGTCCCGCGCGACGACATGGTGCAAATCGACCATGTAGCGCTTGGGCATGGCGAACAGGCCGCCGATCAGGTCGACTTTCGAAGCCCGGCCCCGGCGCCACATAGCCACCCGCCGCAATGCGCCGAGGACAGCAAGGCCCAGGGCAGCGAACAACAGGATTGGAAGAAGGGTGTTCAACATGGTGGAGCTCCCAAAGACCGCAGGGTCTTGCAGGCCAAACTACCTGGATGCCTTGCCCGAATCCCTGTAGGAGCAGAGCTTGCTCGCGATGGCGGTATTTCTACCGCCAAAGATGCATCGGAAGTTCCAACGCTATCGCGGGCAAGCCTTGCTCCTACAGGTTATCCACAAGCTCTTAGAAATCCTTGCACAACCGCAGGGCGTCATAGATCGCCGCGTGGGTGTTGCGCTGCGCCACGCAGTCGCCGATGCGGAACAGCAAGTAGCCGTCGCCCGCCTGGCTCAGTGAAGGTTGCGGCTTGATCGCGAACAGGGCTTCGATGTCCATCTGGCCTTTGTTGCGCGAGCCTTCCTTCAGGGCGTAGTAGATTTCTTCGTCCGGACGCACGCCGTTTTCGACGACGACCTGGTCCACCACCCGCTCCTCTTTGGCGCCGGTGTATTCGTTTTCCAGCACCGCCACCAGCTTGTCGCCTTCGCGGTAGACCTTCTCCAGCATCATGTCCCCGGTCATGATCACTTCTTTCGGGTACATGCTGCGGTAGTACGTCGGGAACGACGTGCCGCCAATCGCCACGCCCGGCTTGATGTCGTCAGTGACGATCTCGACCTGGCTGCCTTTGTCGGCGAGGAAGTCGGCGGTCGACATCCCGGTGAACTCGCAAATGGTGTCGTAGACCAGCACGTTCTTGCCCGGCGCAACCTTGCCGTCGAGGATGTCCCAGCTGCTGACTACCAGGCCTTCAGCCGCGCCCCAGTGTTCGTTCTGCTCCAGGAACGGATGACCGCCAACGGCGAGCACCACCACATCCGGACGCAGATCGAGAATGGTCGCTGCATCGGCTGCCACGCCCAGGCGCAGGTCGACTTTCAAACGCGCCAGTTCCAGCTGGAACCAACGGGTGATACCGGCGATCTGGTCCCGTTGCGGGGCTTTCGAAGCGGTGGTGATCTGGCCGCCGATGAATTCTTTCTTCTCGAACAGGGTCACATCGTGGCCACGTTCGGCGGACACACGAGCCGCTTCCATCCCGGCAGGACCGGCACCGACCACCACAACCTTGCGCTTCACACCGGTCGATTTCTCGATGATGTGCGGCACGCCCATGTACTCACGGGAGGTCGCGGCGTTCTGGATGCACAGCACGTCCAGGCCTTGATACTGACGGTCGATGCAATAGTTGGCGCCGACGCATTGTTTGATCTGGTCGACCTGGCCCATTTTGATCTTGGCGATCAGGTGCGGGTCGGCGATGTGGGCGCGGGTCATGCCGACCATGTCCACATAGCCGCCTTCCAGAATACGGGTCGCCTGGTTCGGGTCCTTGATGTTCTGCGCATGCAGTACCGGGGCCTTGACCACTTCCTTGATACCGGCCGCCAAGTGCAAAAACGGCTCCGGTGGATAACTCATGTTCGGAATCACGTTGGCCAGGGTGTTGTGGGTGTCGCAACCCGAACCCACCACGCCGATGAAGTCGATCATGCCGGTGTCGTCGTAATACTTGGCGATCTGCTTCATGTCCTCGTGGGACAAGCCGTCCGGGTGGAATTCATCACCGCACAGACGGATGCCGACGCAGAAATCGGGGCCGACTTCCGCCCGCACAGCCTTGATCACTTCCAGGCCGAAACGCATGCGGTTCTCGAAGCTACCGCCCCATTCGTCGGTACGTTTGTTGACCCGTGGGCTCCAGAACTGGTCGATCATGTGCTGGTGCACCGCCGACAGTTCGACGCCGTCCAGGCCACCGGCCTTGGCGCGAGCTGCTGCGCTGGCGTAGTTGCCTATCACCCGCCAGATTTCTTCCGGCTCGATGGTTTTGCAGGTCGCGCGGTGCACCGGCTCGCGGATGCCCGACGGCGACAGCAGGGTTGGCCAGTGCTCGCCGTCCCAGCGGGAACGACGGCCCATGTGGGTAATCTGGATCATGATCTTGGCGCCATGCTTGTGCATGGCATCGGCCAGGTTCTGGAAGTGCGGAATGATCCGGTCGTCGGCCAGGTTGACCGACTTCCACCAGCCTTGCGGGCTGTCGATGGCCACGCTGGAAGAACCGCCGCAAATCGCCAGGCCGATCCCGCCCTTGGCTTTCTCTTCGTAATACTTGACGTACCGGTCGGTGGTCATGCCGCCATCGGTGGCATACACCTCGGCATGCGCGGTGCTGAGCACGCGGTTACGGATGGTCAGTTTGCCGATCTGGATCGGCTGAAACATTGCTTCGAAAGCCATGGCGGGTTCCTCGACTTACAACGGCTTGACGGTGAACAGGCCGTCGTCGTGGCCTTCTTCGGAGCCACCGTAGACTTGCTCGGCAACTGTACGGATCTTGCTGCCACGGGCTTGCAGAATCTGGTCCATGGCACCGGCAAACCAGCCGGTGAACATGTAGTCGACCTTGCGCCCGACCTTGCCGTACACGTAGACGAACGCCGAGTGTTCGAGCTTGACGCTGGCAGTGCCCTTGTCGAGGTCGATATCCTGGATCTTGAACAGACCCCAGCCACGTTGCGACAGGCGCTTCATGTAGTGCTCGAATACCGCAACGCCTTCCAGGCCGTGGCATTCAGCTTCTTTTTCACACCAGTGCCAGGCGGACTTGTAGCCGGCCTTGTAGAGGATTTCAGCGTAGGCTTCGGCGCCCAGCACTTCCTCGATGCCCATGTGGTTATTTACGAAGAAGTGACGTGGCACGTACAGCATTGGCAGGGCGTCGGAGGTCCAGACACCGGTTTCGCTGTCGACTTCGATTGGCAATTGCGGGGCGATTTTAGCCATGGGTAAAGCTCCAGAATTCAATGTGTTGAGGCGATAGCTAGCCGTAGCAGCTGTCGAGCCTGCGAGGCTGCGAGGCTGCGTTGGGCTGCGAAGCGGCCCCCGAGGGCGGTCCTTCGGACCGCAACGCAGCCTCGTGCCTCGGCAGCTGCTACAAAGATCGTTGTTTAAAAAGTGGCGTTATTCGCCCCAGACGTCCTTGAGGACGTTCACCCAGTTCTCGCCCATGATCTTGCGCACCACGCGCTCGGAATGGCCGCGCTTGAGCAAGGTTTCGGTCAGGTTCGGGAACTCGCCGACGGTGCGGATGCCCAGCGGGTTGATGATCTTGCCGAAGCTGGTGAGACGGCGGGCGTAGCCTTTGTCGTGGGTCAGGTATTCGAAGAAGTCCTGGCCATGGCCCTGGGTGAAGTCGGTGCCGATACCGATGGCGTCTTCGCCGACGATATTCATCACGTACTCGATGGCTTCGGCGTAATCGTCGATGGTCGAATCGATGCCCTTGGCGAGGAACGGCGCGAACATGGTCACGCCGACGAAACCGCCGTGATCGGCGATGAACTTCAGTTCTTCATCAGACTTGTTGCGCGGGTGAACTTTCAGACCCGATGGCAGGCAGTGGGAGTAGCACACCGGTTTCTTAGATTCGAGGATGACTTCTTCAGAAGTCTTGGAGCCCACATGAGACAGGTCGCACATGACGCCAACGCGGTTCATCTCGGCGACAATTTCACGACCGAAACCCGACAGGCCGCCATCGCGCTCGTAGCAGCCAGTGCCCACCAGGTTCTGGGTGTTGTAGCACATCTGCACAATGCCGACGCCGAGCTGCTTGAACACCTCGACGTAGCCAATCTGGTCTTCGAACGCGTGAGCATTCTGGAAGCCAAAAAGGATGCCGGTCTTGCCTTGCTCTTTGGCCTTGCGGATGTCGGCGGTGGTGCGCACCGGAATCACCAGGTCGCTGTTCTCGCGGATCAACTTCTGGCTCGCAGCAATGTTGTTGACGGTGGCCTGGAAGCCCTCCCACACCGACACGGTGCAGTTGGCCGCGGTCAGACCGCCCTTGCGCATGTCTTCGAACAGCTCACGGTTCCACTTGGCAATAATCAAACCGTCGATAACGATGCTGTCGGCGTGCAATTCGGCTGGGCTCATCAGGCTGTCCCCTATTAGTAATTCATGCGCCGAATCGTGTGCCGGCGCTTTGGGGCCAGCATATGCCTGAGGGAGGGGGCAGCCGGGTGCAAAAACGACAGGGGGTTTGCCGAAAGCGTCAATCTGCGACAAAGGGTCGCCAACGGACGTCATGGGCCACCTGTTCAAGGGCCTGCGCATGGGCCAGAATTCCCGGCATTACTGAATGCACTATTGGATTGGGGCGGCGGCGCAATGAAATCGATCTTCCTGGCTTTGGCACTGATAGCGACTGGCGTACACGCGGCTGAAGAGTCCGAAGACACCCCCTGCGACAAAGTCGAAAACGACATCCAGACCCTGGAATGCTCGGTCTACAGCAGAACCACCGCCGAAAACTTGCTCAAGGACAACTACCAGAGCCTGGCCGAGCGCATGCAAACAGCCTACGGCAAGAACCCGGCACAACTGGCCGACATCACCGCCAAACTCAAGACCGCCCAGCAGCAATGGCTGAAGACCCGGGATGCGGATTGCGCGGTCGAGGCGTTTCCGGCGACCAGCGGTAGCAAGGCGTTCACCATTGCGCAGAATGACTGCGTGGCGCGGATGAGTGATGAGCGGTCGGAGTTTTTGGAGTCGATTGGGCAGGAATAAACTTATAAGAATGGAGAATCATTTGATCCCACACGAAGTTGTCAGCCGCATTGTTGACGGCGCCCTACCCGTCAGGGCTTGGCGCGAACATCTGAACCTTACTCAGGATGAAGTTGCCAAACGCATGGGCATCTCCCAACCGGCCTTCGCCCAACAGGAGACGGTCGCCAAACCCCGCAAGGCAACTCGCGAGAAAATTGCCGCAGCTTTTGGCATCAATGCCGATCAACTTGAGCTGTAAGCTGCACGCCATCAGCCAGTTAAGGAATTCAAATGAAAGTCTGCGGCATCGAAATCAAAGGCAGCGAAGCAATCATCGCCGTGGCCTCCCTCGACGACCAAGTGCTGAGCCACGTTGCGCTGGCCACCAAGAAAATCGCCCTCGACGATGACGAGGACGCGGCGAACGTCAAAGTCTTTGCCGCTCAGGTCGCGTCGTTCGTGCGTGAGAACTCCATCGACCGGATCGCGATAAAGAAGCGCAGCAAGAAAGGCGAATTCGCGGGTGGGCCGACCACGTTCAAGATCGAAGGTGTTTTCCAGTTGCTGGAGAATTGCGAGGTGACGCTGCTGTCGCCGCAGACGATTAACGCACAGAACAAGAAGTTTGATTTTGAGCTGCCGGCGACGCTGAACAAGTATCAGCATGAAGCGTTTAAAGCGGCTTGCTCGGCGCTAATGAAGAAGTAGGAGCCACAGCAGATCAACACTGTGGGAGCGAGCCTGCTCGCGATAGCGGTGGATCAGTCGACATCAAGTTGTATGACAGACCGCCATCGCGAGCAGGCTCGCTCCCACAGGGGTCTATGGTGTTGTCGAAATCTGTGTTCAGACCAGCTCCCGCCCATCCCCCAGCCGTCGGCGGTCCTCGCGTGGACACCGCTCAAACTTCGCCCGATAGCTACGCGTGAAATACGACGGCGATTCAAACCCGCACGCAATACTCACCTCCAACACACTCATATCAGTCTGCCGCAACAACTGCCGCGCCTTTTCCAACCGTAAACGCAGGTAGAAATTGCTCGGTGTGTCATTCAGGTGCAGGCGAAACAATCGTTCCAGCTGCCGCCGCGTCACTTTGATCGATTCCGCCAGTTCCAGCGTGCTCAGCGGCGGTTCGCTGTGCTGTTCCATCTCGCCGATAACGTGGACAAGCTTCTTGTTGTTGATGCCATACCGCGTGGCGACTTCCATGCGCTGGTGGTCTTTGCGCGGACGGATACGGCCGAGTACGAATTGTTCGCTGACCTGGATCGCCAGTTCCGGGCCGTGGGCCTGGGCGATGAGGTCGAGCATCAGGTCGATGGAGGCGGTGCCGCCAGCCGAGGTGATGCGTCGGCGGTCGATCTCAAACAGCTCCTGGGTGACGCTGAGCTGTGGATAAGATTCCTTGAACGCGTCGATGGCTTCCCAGTGCAGGGTCAGGCGGTGGCCGTCGAGCAGGCCGGCCTCGGCGAGGATGAAGCTGCCGGTGTCGATAGCACCCAGGGTCACGCCTTCGTTGTCGAGGCGACGCAGCCAGTGCTCCAACGCCGGGGTGGCAAATTTCAGCGGCTCGAAACCCGCGACGACTAGCAGGATCGCACCTTTCTTCAACGGCTCCAGCGCCGCATCGGCGTTGACCGACATGCCGTTGCTGGCCAGCACCGCCCCGCCGTCAGCACTCAATACGTGCCAGCGATACAGCTCGCCGCGAAACCGATTGGCGACCCGCAGCGGCTCGATGGCCGAGATAAATCCAATGGCCGAGAAACCCGGCATCAACAAGAAGTAGAAATCCTGGGACATGGAGCGCACTCGATAGGCGGGTAACGTGAGGGCGGGTAGCGTGTGGACGTTGATACGCCACTTGCAAGCGGCATTCAAGAGGACAGGTCGCTGCAGTGCAAGAGCTGGTCGCCGTGGTGCGCTTTCATGGGGACTTAGCTGCGTAACTTGACATCACCGGCGCACAAAGACGACCGGACCCACAATAACGAACTGCCGAGGAACCTGAGATGAAACGACTGATCAGCAGCTGTGTTCTTGCACTCAGCGGTACCGCTTTGCTGAGCGCCAGTGTCATGGCCGCCGAACCCGCGTCATGCCAGAACGTGCGCATGGGCGTAGTGAACTGGACTGACGTAATCGCTACCAGCGCCATGACCCAGGTCCTGCTCGATGGCCTCGGCTACAACACCAAACAAACCAGCGCGTCCCAGCAAATCATCTTCGCCGGGATCCGCGACCAGCGCCTGGATCTGTTCCTGGGTTACTGGAACCCGCTGATGACCCAGACCATCACTCCGTTCGTCGATGGCAACCAGGTCAAAGTGCTGCAAGCCCCCAGCCTGAAAGACGCCCGCGCGACCCTCGCCGTACCGACCTACCTCGCCGACAAGGGCCTGAAAACCTTCGCCGACATCGCCAAGTTCGAGAAAGAGCTGGGCGGCAAGATTTACGGTATCGAGCCAGGCTCAGGCGCCAATACCCAAATCAAGGCGATGATCGCCAAGAACCAGTTCGGCCTCGGCAAGTTCCAACTGGTCGAGTCCAGCGAAGCCGGCATGCTCGCGGCGGTGGATCGCGCCGTGCGCCGCAATGAGGCCGTGGTGTTCTTTGGCTGGGCGCCGCACCCGATGAACGTCAACGTGAAGATGACCTACCTCACCGGCAGTGACGACGCCCTCGGCCCGAACGAAGGCATGGCCACAGTCTGGACCGTCACCGCACCGAAATACGCCGAGCAGTGCCCGAACATCGGTCGCTTGCTGAGCAACCTGACCTACACCGCCGAAGACGAGAGCCGGATGATGCAGCCGCTGCTGGATCACAAGGACGCCTTCGAATCGGCCAAGCAATGGCTGAAAGATCACCCGAAAGACCAGCAGCGCTGGCTCGAAGGTGTGACCACCTTCGATGGTAAACCCGCGGCTGAAAACCTGAAACTGACCAGTAAATAGACCCGAACCGAACCACCGACACGCAGCCCGACCGGGCTGCGAACGGGATTATTACGCCTAGCCTTTCTCCTAAAAAGCACTTGCCTGTAAGGAACCGCCCAATGAACCACGACGTCATCATCACCTGCGCACTCACCGGTGCTGGCGACACGACCAGCAAGAGTCCACACGTGCCGGTCACCCCGAAACAAATCGCCGCCGCCGCCGTGGAAGCCGCCAAGGCCGGCGCCACCGTGGTTCACTGCCACGTACGCAACCCCGAAACCGGCAAGTTCAGCCGCGACGTAGCGCTGTACCGTGAAGTGATGGAGCGCATCCGCGAGGCCGATGTCGACATCATCGTCAACCTCACCGCCGGGATGGGCGGCGATCTGGAAATCGGCGCCGGCGAGAACCCGATGGAGTTCGGCCCGAACACTGACCTGGTCGGCCCACTGACCCGTCTGGCCCACGTCGAAGAACTGCTGCCGGAAATCTGCACCCTCGATTGCGGCACCCTGAACTTCGGCGATGGCGACACCATTTACGTGTCCACCCCGGCGCAACTTCGAGCGGGCGCGAAGCGAATTCAAGAGCTGGGCGTGAAAGCCGAGCTGGAAATTTTCGACACCGGTCACCTGTGGTTCGCCAAACAGTTGATCAAGGAAGGCCTGCTCGACGACCCGCTGTTCCAGCTGTGCCTGGGCATCCCGTGGGGCGCGCCGGCCGACACCACCACCATGAAAGCCATGGTCGACAACCTGCCGGCCAACGCGGTGTGGGCGGGGTTCGGCATCGGTCGCATGCAAATGCCAATGGCCGCGCAAGCGGTGCTTCTCGGCGGCAACGTGCGGGTCGGTCTGGAGGACAACATCTGGCTGGACAAAGGTGTGCTGGCGACCAACGGCCAACTGGTCGAGCGTGCCAGCGAAATCCTCAGCCGCCTCGGCGCCCGGGTGCTGACCCCGGCTGAAGGTCGCAAAAAAATGGGCCTGACCAAGCGCGGTTAAACCGTTATCCCCAACCCCTGTAGGAGCCGGCTTGCCGGCGAAGAGGCCGGTACATCCGCCGCATTTTCTGCGGTGCTGAAATCGCCTTCGCCAGGCCGGCTCCTACAGGGGATCACCGAATACTTTCAGGATGTCGCCATGAGCTTTATCACCGAAATCAAAACCTTCGCAGCCCTGGGCAGCGGTGTCATCGGCAGCGGTTGGGTGTCCCGCGCCCTCGCTCACGGCCTCGACGTTGTGGCCTGGGACCCGGCACCCGGTGCCGAAGCTGCCCTGCGCAAACGTGTCGCCAATGCGTGGGGCGCATTGGAGAAACAAGGCTTGGCGCCTGGCGCCTCTCAGGATCGCCTGCGCTTTGTCGCGACGATTGAAGAGTGCGTACGCGATGCGGATTTTATTCAGGAAAGCGCCCCGGAACGCCTGGAGCTGAAACTGGAATTGCACAGCAAAATCAGCGCAGCGGCCAAGCCGAATGCGTTGATCGGTTCCAGCACCTCGGGCCTGTTGCCGAGCGAGTTCTACGAGAGTGCAACGCACCCGGAACGCTGCGTGGTCGGCCACCCGTTCAACCCGGTTTATTTGCTGCCGCTGGTGGAAGTGGTCGGCGGCAAAAACACCGCGCCTGAAGCCGTTCAAGCAGCAATGAAAGTGTATGAATCCTTGGGCATGCGTCCGCTGCATGTGCGCAAGGAAGTACCCGGCTTTATCGCCGACCGCTTGCTCGAAGCGCTGTGGCGCGAGGCGCTGCACCTGGTGAACGACGGTGTGGCGACCACCGGGGAAATCGACGATGCAATCCGCTTCGGCGCAGGCCTGCGCTGGTCGTTCATGGGCACGTTCTTGACGTACACCCTGGCCGGCGGTGATGCCGGGATGCGCCACTTCATGGCGCAGTTCGGGCCGGCCTTGCAGTTGCCGTGGACGTATCTGCCCGCGCCGGAGTTGACCGACAAATTGATTGATGATGTGGTGGATGGCACTACTGACCAGTTGGGCACGCACAGCATTTCGGCGCTGGAGCGCTATCGTGATGATTGCTTGCTGGCAGTGCTGGAGGCGGTGAAGACCACCAAAGAGAAGCATGGAATGGCCTTTGCCGACTAGCTGGCCCCCTGTAGGAGCTGGCTTGCCAGCGAAAGCGGTGTATCTCGGTGTATCTGTCACACCGCGCTGTCCCATTCGCCGGCAAGCCGGCTCCTACAGGCTCTCCTTACTACAGGACCTGATCGCATGCCCGCTCTTACGACCTACAGCACCAAAATCATCCCCGACTGGGTCGACTACAACGGCCACCTGCGCGACGCCTTCTATCTGCTGATTTTCAGCTACGCTACCGACGCGCTGATGGATCGCCTCGGCATGGACAGTAACAACCGCGAAGCCAGCGGCCACTCGCTGTTCACCCTCGAATTGCACCTCAATTACCTGCACGAAGTGAAGCTCGACGCCGATGTCGAAGTACATACGCAGATCATTGACCACGACAGCAAACGCCTGCACCTCTATCACAGCCTCCATCTGGTGGGCGATGACAAGGAACTGGCCGGCAACGAGCAAATGTTGCTTCACGTCGACCTCGCCGGGCCACGATCCGCACCGTTCAGCGAACTGTCGCTGAGTAAGCTGCAAGCCATCGTTGCCGAGCAAGCCGACCTGACCACCCCAGACTACATTGGCCGAGTGATCGCTTTACCCCCAAAAAAATAATAAGGAGATCGCCATTGAACACCGCCGCCGCTTTTGCCGACTTCCGTACCTATCCGTTGATCAGCGCGTTAACCGCCGTGCAAACCTTGGCGGACCGAATTCAAGTGAAATGGGCGGACGGTCGTGTCAGCCCCTTTCATCACCAGTGGTTGCGCGACAACTGCCCATGCCCGCAATGCGTCTATACCGTGACCCGCGAGCAAGTGCTGGAAATCGTCGATGTCGCCGAAACCCTGCTACCGACCGAGTCGAGCGTCGATGCCGAAGGTTGCCTGAGCATCGAGTGGGAAGATGGCCACCGCAGCCGCTTCGATCCGGGCTGGTTACGCGCCCATGCCTATGACGATGAATCCCGCGCCGAACGCGAGGCCGGCAAACCCAAAGCGCGGCTTTGGTGCAGCGATTTGCAGTTGCCGGTGTTCGATTACCAGGCGCTGATGAATGACAACGACGCCCTACTGCAATGGCTGCTGGCGGTGCGCGATGTCGGCCTGACCCAGGTTCGCGGCGTGCCTACTGAGCCGGGTTCGCTAAAGCTGATCGCCCAGCGGATTTCCTTCATCCGCGAGAGCAATTTCGGCGTGCTGTTCAACGTGCAATCCAAGGCCGATGCCGACAGCAATGCCTACACCGCTTTCAATTTGCCGTTACACAGCGATCTGCCAACCCGGGAGCTTCAACCGGGGCTGCAATTTCTGCATTGCCTGATCAATGACGCCGACGGTGGCGAGAGTATTTTCGTCGACGGTTTTGCCATCGCAGAAGCCTTGCGCAATGAAGATCCCGAGGCGTTCCAAAGCCTTTGCGAAATCCCTGTGGAGTTCCGCAACAAGGACCGTCACAGCGACTACCGCTGCCTGGCGCCGATCATTGCGCTGAATGCTTTGGGACAGGTGTCGGAAATCCGCATGGCGAATTTTCTGCGCGGGCCGTTTGATGCCTCCGTGGAGCAGATGCCCAGGCTGTATCACGCTTACCGACGTTTCATTGCAATGACCCGCGAAGCGCGGTTTCGGGTGATGATGCGGCTCAACCCTGGTGAGCTGTGGTGCTTCGACAATCGCCGCACCCTCCACGCCCGCAATGCGTTCGATCCCGCCAGTGGCGCCCGGCATTTTCAGGGGTGCTATGTGGATCGGGATGAGTTGTTGTCGCGCATCCTTGTATTGCAACGTTAGACCGCGTCATCGTTCTTCGCGAGCAGGCTCGCTCCCACAGTTGACCGAGTTCTCTCAGAGGAATGCGGTTGAGTGTAGGAGTGAGCCTGCTCGCGATGGCGTCAGCCCAGACAACACAACTTTCCCTGATTCACAGACAAAAAAAACCCCGATCAAGCCGTGACAAGATCGGAGCTGAGGAGGGTACTGTCGAGGAGCCGTTGCGCGAGGGTGACCAAACCTTCGTGTTGCCAGCTGAGTCCAGTGTGCCCACTCTCTTGATTCGTAAGATAGCCGAAAACGACCTGCTCATAGGTATTGCAGCCATTGCGACAAATCGCCCTTGCCGCCGCCGCATCCCCCTACGAGAATCGAGCCAAGACACCGTTCCCTGAAGAAGGATTGCGTCATGATGTACGCCGATTTGATCGACCAGGAAGACTTGTTGGGCCAGCTCAAGGCGTTGGGATTTGCAGTGCCCCCGGGCGCCACCGCTGAGCAGGCCTGCGAATGCGCGGTACGGGGCTTGAACAACGAACGGGCAATGGAACTGCGGACCATGGTCAAGCAGATGTACACCAGCAGCGCGACCATCCTGCCGGCGGTGCGTCAGGCCATCGACAAGCAATTGTTGCCGGCATTGGCGGAGTACCAGCAGAGCCCCCGAACCTGATAGAACCCATCGCGAGCAGGCTCGCTCCCACACTGGATCTCCATCACACCGAAGATCCCCTGTAGGAGCCGGGCTTGCCCGCGATGAAGTCGCCTCTGTTTAAAGCCTTACACTGGCGAAAGTCGACTCGTTCCGCGCCTGACTCAAAGCCGACAACGGCCCGGACAACGGCGACAGCACCAGTGCCTGCGGCAGCGGCATCATCGCCACCTGTTGCGTGGTGTTGGAACCTACGCGCTCGTCACGCGGTGGAATGCCGAAGTATTCGCGGTAGCACTTGGAGAAGTGCGGCGTGGAAACAAAGCCACACACCGACGCCACTTCGATGATCGACATCGGCGTTTGCTTGAGCAACTGCCGGGCGCGGATCAGGCGCAGTTTCAGGTAGTAACGCGACGGCGAGCAGTGCAGATACTTCTGGAACAGTCGCTCCAGCTGACGTCGCGACACAGCGACGTACACCGCCAGTTCATCGAGGTCGATCGGCTCTTCGAGGTTGGCTTCCATCAGCGCAACGATTTCCTGCAACTTCGGCTGATTGGTCCCGAGCATGTGCTTGAGCGGCACGCGCTGGTGATCTTGTTCGTTGCGGATACGTTCGTAGACAAACATTTCCGAGATTGCGGCGGACAGTTCACGGCCGTGATCGCGGCTGATCAGGTGCAGCATCATGTCCAGTGGCGCGGTGCCGCCGGAACTGGTGAAACGGTTACGGTCCAGGGTGAACAAGCGCGTGCTCATGACCACACGCGGGAAGGCTTCCTGCATCGAGGCCAGGCATTCCCAGTGCACGCTGCAATCAAAACCGTCCAGCAGGCCGGCGCAGGCCAGGGCCCAGCTGCCGGTGCAGACCGCGCCGAGACGACGTGACTGACGCGCCTGGCTTTGCAGCCATGACACGTGCTCACGAGTGACCGTGCGTTGGATACCGATACCGCCGCAGACAATGATGGTGTCCAGGGCGGGGGCTTTGTGCATGGAACAGTCGGGGGTGATCTGCAGGCCGTCACTGGCCCAGACCTGACCGCCATCGACTGTGATCGTGGTCCAGCGATACAGCTCACGGCCGGACAATTGGTTGGCCATGCGCAGGGGTTCGACTGCGGAGGCCAGAGAAATCAGCGTGAAATTGTCCAACAGCAGAAAGCCGATGGATTGAGGCGCACGGTTCTGGGGTTGGGCCCCGGAGTTGAACGTCGTCATCGCGGTATCTCCTCACACAAAGCGGGTGATGGCCTCAGGCGGAGGCTCTTTTTATTGCCATCGTTCTCGCGTGGGAGACGGGCTTTGTAATGACAGAGCAATTGCCATGCCTAAAATTGAATGCGCGTTCAATAACTCCTGAAAACGACGTCGGAATGTGTCTGGATATGACGCGCGTGGAGTAGGGGATAAAAGTGCCATCAGGCAGAGCAAGTGCCCTGTCCTGCTGGTGGTGAGCAAATCGGTAGCACTTGTGGGAACAGGGCTGTGAGGTGCCTGGAAAGAGTGTCACCGCAGGCACGGGTGACGGGTGGTCGAAGCTTAGTTGAATCCCTGATCTCGGGAAAGGCGCTTATCTGTAAGCGACGCGCCAAAAGGTGGCGCGTTTGGGATCAGGTGTTCACTTAGCGCGCAGTTTTGACTGGTCTGGCGCTATCGCGAGCAAGCTTTGCTCCTACAGAAGCCGGGCGTGCCGACTTTTGGTGATCGGCAACAAACCTGTAGGAGCAAAGCTTGCTCGCGATTGGATCAACTCGGTCTCAGCACTCCACCGCGCTAACCGCCAACCCACCGCGCGAAGTCTCTTTATATTTGTCATGCATATCGGCGCCGGTATCGCGCATGGTGCGGATCACCCGGTCCAGCGAGATAAAGTGCTGACCATCCCCACGCAGCGCCATTTGCGCCGCGTTGATCGCTTTCACCGCCGCAATCGCGTTGCGCTCAATGCATGGCACTTGTACCAGACCGCCCACCGGGTCGCAGGTCAGGCCGAGGTTGTGTTCCAAGCCGATTTCGGCGGCGTTGCACAGCTGTTCCGGCGTGGCGCCGAGAATCTCCGCCAACCCCGCCGCCGCCATCGCGCAGGCCGAACCCACTTCGCCCTGGCAACCGACTTCGGCACCGGAGATCGAAGCGTTCTTTTTGCACAGAATCCCCACGGCTGCGGCGCTGAGGAAATAGTCGACGACATTGGCATCTGTCACCGATTCGCTGAACTTCATAAAGTAGTGCAGCACCGCCGGAATGATCCCCGCCGCGCCGTTGGTCGGCGCTGTCACCATTCGCCCGCCAGCGGCGTTTTCTTCGTTGACCGCCAGCGCGAACAGGTTGACCCACTCCATGGCGCTCAAGGTCGAGCCGATCACGTTCGGCTTGCCCAGCTCCTGCAAGCTGCGGTGCAACTTCGCCGCGCGACGACGCACATTCAAACCGCCGGGCAAGATGCCTTCGTGCTTGAGGCCCTGGTCGACGCAATCCTGCATGGCGCGCCAAAGCTTCATCAGGCCGGCGCGGATTTCTTCCTCACTGCGCCAGACCTTCTCGTTGGCCATCATTAACTCAGCCACGCGCAGGTTGTGCTTCTGGCAAAGGCTCAGCAACTCGACGGCGCTGGAGAAATCGTACGGCAACACGGTGCGATCCAGATCGACCACACCGCTGGACGCCTGGGCTTCATCCACGACAAAACCGCCGCCGACGGAATAGTAGGTGTCGCGATGCAGTTCGCCGTGATCGCCTTCGACGATCAGGGTCATGGCATTGGGGTGGAAAGGCAGGTTTTCGTCGATCAAGCGCATGTCCCGCGCCCAGATGAAGGGCACCGACAAGCGACCGTCGAGGAGCAACGTGCGGGTTTCGCGCAGGGTTTCGATACGGATGCCGATTTGCGACGGGTCGATCGCGTCCGGCCACTCGCCCATCAAGCCCATGATCACCGCGTTGTCGCTGCCGTGACCGATGCCGGTGGCCGACAACGAACCGTACAGTTGAACTTCGACGCGACACACTTGCTCCAGCAAATGCTTCTCCCGCAGCGACTCAACAAACAATGCGGCGGCCCGCATAGGCCCCACGGTGTGTGAACTGGAAGGGCCGATGCCGATTTTGAACAGGTCGAAAACACTGATAGCCATTACTGCCGAACTCCTGGATGTGCCGACTCCAGACGCAAAAAGCGCCCAGTGGCGGAGCTGCTACGCTCAAGCTGCAATCCGCCGAGATGGCCGCATCATCAGGCTTTTGTCATGTCGTTCGACGTCTCACACCGACGCACTCCTGCCCACTAACGCCGCAGGGCGGCAACGCAATGTTTTCGCCGTTTTTTAGCGGATCAGAGGGAGAAAGAGGGCTGAAAAAAGCTGTAAACGACGTCACCGACACTGGATGCGACCCTCCCTGTACTGGTTACGACGCACCCTGTAGGCGTCAGATTTTCACTGGTACATGATCGTATCGACTCGATTGCAAGGCGCCGTGGTAGAGATGTCTCCAAAACGCCATCCAACCGCAACCTATAAGTGCGGTGGTCCAGTCGGAACACTGCCAAAAAAAACACCAAGGAGTCCATCCATGAAAGGTTCCCCGTCGTTGTTGTTGGCCGCCATGCTGAGTCTGCCGTTACTGGCTCAAGCTGCTGAACCCGCCCAGTGCAGCACCGTAAACTTCTCCGATGTCGGCTGGACCGACATTACCGCGACAACCGCCACCACCAGCGTCGTGCTCAACGCCCTCGGCTACAAGACCAAAACCACGATGATTTCCGTGCCGGTGACCTACAAGTCCCTCGCTGATGGCAAGAACATGGACATCTTCCTGGGGAACTGGATGCCGACCATGGAAAACGACATCAAGGCCTACCGCGATGCCGGCACAGTCGACGTCGTGCGCACCAACCTGACAGGCGCCAAGTACACCCTCGCCGTGCCGCAAGCGCTGTACGACAAAGGGCTGCATGACTTCGCCGACATCCCAAAATTCAAGAAAGAACTCGACGGCAAAATTTACGGCATCGAGCCAGGAAACGACGGCAATCGCCTGATCCAGAGTATGATCGACAAGAACGCCTTCGGCCTTAAAGACGCTGGTTTCAAAGTGGTCGAGTCCAGCGAAGCCGGCATGTTGTCGCAGGTCGATCGCGCGCAGAAGCGCGACACCGCCGTGGTCTTCCTCGGCTGGGCACCACACCCGATGAACAAGCGCTTCAAGATTCAATACCTGACCGGTGGTGACGAGTTTTTCGGCCCGGACTTCGGCGCCGCCACCGTGGCAACCAACACCCGCAAGGGTTACACCCAGGAATGCAGCAACGTCGGCCAACTGCTGAAGAACCTGGAATTTACCGTCGACATGGAAAGCGCTCTGATGGGCAACATCCTGGACGACAAGATGAAGCCTGACGCGGCCGCCAAGGCCTGGCTGAAAAGTAATCCACAGGTCCTCGATACCTGGCTCGCTGGCGTGACCACCATTGACGGTAAACCTGGCCTGGAGGCCGTGAAAGCCAAGCTCGCGCAGTAAATCGCTTACGCCGGGCGGCTTCGGCCGTCCGGGCTGTTTATTTCCTTGCATGCGGACGTTCACTACCATGCTGATTGATCAGAAAATCCCTTTAGGCCAGTACATCGCGGGCTTCGTTGAATGGTTGACGCAACACGGCGCCAGCACCTTCGACGCAATCGCCATGACACTGGAAACGATGATCCACGGCGTGACTTTTGCGCTGACCTGGTTCAACCCGCTGGCATTGATCGGCCTCATCGCGCTACTGGCACACTTTATTCAACGCAAATGGGGACTGACGGTTTTCGTCATCGCCTCCTTCCTGCTGATCCTCAACCTGGGGTACTGGCAGGAAACCATGGAAACCCTCGCCCAGGTGCTGTTCGCCACCCTGGTCTGCGTGGTCATCGGCGTGCCGTTGGGCATTGTCGCCGCGCACAAACCGATGTTCTACACACTGATGCGCCCGGTGCTCGATCTGATGCAGACCGTGCCGACCTTCGTGTACCTCATTCCTACCCTGACCCTATTCGGGCTGGGTGTGGTCCCGGGCTTGATCTCGACGGTGGTGTTCGCGATTGCCGCGCCTATCCGCCTGACCTACCTGGGCATTCGCGATGTTCCACAGGAACTGATGGACGCCGGCAAAGCCTTCGGCTGCTCGCGCCGTCAACTGCTCTCACGGATTGAACTGCCCCACGCCATGCCAAGCATCGCGGCCGGCATCACCCAGTGCATCATGCTGTCGCTGTCGATGGTGGTGATCGCGGCACTGGTGGGCGCCGACGGCCTGGGCAAACCCGTGGTCAACGCACTGAACACTGCTGATATCGCCCTGGGCTTTGAAGCGGGCCTGGCGATCGTATTGCTGGCGATCATGCTCGACCGTATCTGCAAACAACCCGACGCTAAAGTAGGGGGTGACGCATGAGCATTATTCGCTTCGAAGACGTCGACGTAATCTTCTCCAAAGACCCGCGAGAGGCCCTCAAGCTTCTCGATCAGGGCATGACCCGCGACCAGATCCTGAAAAAGACCGGGCAGATTGTCGGCGTTGAAAAGGCCAGTCTGGACATCGAAAAAGGTGAAATCTGCGTACTGATGGGCCTGTCCGGCTCGGGCAAGTCCAGCCTGCTGCGCTGCATCAACGGCCTCAACACTGTCAGCCGCGGCAAGTTGTTCGTCGAGCACGAAGGCAAGCAGATCGACATTGCCTCGTGCACCCCGGCAGAACTGAAAATGATGCGCACCAAGCGCATTGCGATGGTGTTCCAGAAGTTCGCCCTGATGCCTTGGCTGACAGTGCGCGAGAACATCAGTTTCGGTCTGGAAATGCAGGGTCGCCCGGAAAAAGAACGGCGCAAACTGGTGGACGACAAGCTGGAACTGGTGGGCTTGGCCCAGTGGCGCAACAAGAAACCCGATGAACTCTCCGGCGGTATGCAGCAACGTGTGGGCCTGGCCCGCGCGCTGGCGATGGATGCCGACATTCTGCTGATGGACGAACCGTTTTCGGCACTCGACCCGCTGATCCGCCAAGGCCTGCAAGACGAACTGCTGGAGCTGCAACGCAAGTTGCACAAGACCATCGTGTTCGTGAGCCACGACCTTGATGAAGCGCTGAAACTCGGCAGCCGTATCGCGATCATGAAAGACGGCCGGATCATCCAGTACAGCAAGCCGGAAGAGATCGTACTGAACCCGGCGGACGATTACGTGCGCACGTTCGTGGCCCACACCAATCCGCTGAACGTGTTGTGCGGCCGCAGCCTGATGCGCACGCTGGACAACTGCAAGCGCATCAACGGTTCGGTCTGTCTCGATCCGGGCGGCGATTCGTGGCTGGACCTGGCCGAAGGCAACACCATCAAAGGCGCCCGCCAGAACGGCGCGAGCCTGGACCTGCAGAACTGGATCCCTGGGCAAGCGGTTGAAGGCCTGGGGCGTCGGCCGACACTGGTGGACTCGAACATCGGCATGCGTGATGCGCTGCAGATTCGTTATCAGACCGGCAATAAACTGGTACTGCACGACAATCACAAAGTGGTCGGGATTCTGGGTGACAGCGAGCTGTATCACGCACTGCTCGGCAAGAACCTGGGATAAGGAAGCAGACACAAAAACGCCGCGAGAGAATCGCGGCGTTTTTGTTTGAACAGGTTATTTGTAACGACGCTATCCCTGTAGGAGCCGGCTTGCCGGCGAAGGCGGCGCATCAGGCACACCGCGGTGGGGCATTCGCTGGCAAGCCAGCTCCTACAAAGGCCAGGTGGTGTTTCCGAGACTCTGTAGGAGCCGGCTTGCCGGCGAAGGCGGCGCATCAGATACACCGCGGTGGGGCATTCGCTGGTAAACCAGCTCCTACAAAGGCCAGGTGGTGTTTCCGAGACTCTGTAGGAGCCGGCTTGCCGGCGAAGGCGGCGCATCAGATACACCGCGGTGGGGCATTCGCTGGTAAACCAGCTCCTACAAAGGCGCTGCGATGGGTCCAGGCACACCGTAGCGTCATTACTCAGCTGTAAACCCGGCCAAGGAGCTGCCGATGGCTTTCAAACTGATCGAGCACATCACGGGTGATCTGATCCTGGGTGAAGCCCATCAAGTCGTAATCCTGGCTGCCGTTGTGCAGGTACACCTCGGCGCGGTAGTAGCGCGCACGCGGTTCATCAGCACTTTCAGCCGACGCCGTGTCGCTCGCCGCAGCCAGATAGCCATCCAGGCTCACTTCGTAGACAAAAGGGTTGCCCTCTTCCATCTCGATCCGCACGCCCATGCAACGCTTGGACTTGCCCAACAGCGTCTGCACATCCAGACCCTGACCGCGCAATTGCAGCGCCGCGTCTTCCAGCGCCGGGCTGACTTGCTTGTCCATGAAACGCTGAACGATCGACTGGTTCGGCTGCAAGTCCAACTGAGTCAAACGCTCGCTGAAACCACGACGACCGCGTGCAGCCAACTCCGCTTGCTCTTGTTCGATCTGCACGTCCTGGCGCATGGCCTTGTGCAATCCGAACATAAAGAACACCAGCACCACCGAGAACGGCAAACCGGCCAGCACCACCATGGTTTGCATGGCTTCGAAGTTACCGGCGAACAGCAGGCCGATGGTCACCAGCGTGATCACAGCCGACCAGAAGATCCGCAGCCAGTGCGGCGCATCCTCGTCGACGGTGCCACCCTTGCACGAAAGGTTGGCCATCATCACCGCACCGGAATCCGCCGGGGTCAGGAACAGCACGAAACCGACAAAGATCGACACGCCGATCACCACTTTCGATGCCGGGTAATGCTCCAGCAACTGGTAGATCGCCATGGACGGCTGTTCGAGCGCCGTCTTCCCGAGCTCCACCGCCCCATGGTTCATCACCAGGTCCAGGGCCGAGTTACCGAAGATCGACAGCCACGCCAGGGTAAAGCCCAGCGGGATCAGCAGCACACCGGCGACCAGTTCACGCACCGTGCGACCACGGGAAATACGCGCGATGAACATACCCACGAATGGCGCCCAGGAAATCCACCATGCCCAGTAGAACAGTGTCCACAGGCCCAACCAGCGGTCGGACTTCTCACTGTCGCCTTCGTACACGTAGAGGTCGAAGGTTTTCAGGACCACGCCGTTCAGGTAGTCACCAATGTTCTGCACGAAGCCGTTGAGCAGGTGCAGGGTCGGGCCGAACAGCAGCACGAAAATCAGCAAACCGCTGAACAGCACGATGTTCAGGTTGGACAGACGGCGGATACCGTTTTCCACACCGGACACAGCGGCGATGGTCGCCACGGTGCTCATCACGATGATCACGATCAGCAGGTTGGTGTTGCTGTGTTCCATGCCGAACAGGTTTTCGAGGCCCGAGGACACTTGCAACGAACCAATCCCCAGGTTCGTCACCAGACCCAGCAGGGTCACGAACATGCCAAAGCCGTCCACCGCATGACCGGCCGCGCCTTTGACCCAACGCTCGCCCACCAGCGGATACAACGCCGAACGCAACGCCAGCGGCTGGTTGTGACGGTAAGCAAAGTAAGCCACGGCCAGACCGACCAATGCGTAAATCGCCCAGCCATGCAGGCCCCAGTGCAGGAACGTCAGCTGAACGGCCTGACGCGCCGCCATGTTGCTGGCGGCCACGCCTTCCGGCGGGTTGAAGTAGTGATCCAGCGGCTCGGAAGCACCAAAGTACAACAGCGAAATGCCGATACCCGAGGAGAACAACATCCCCGCCCAGGCGCCGTAGCTGAAGTCCGGGGTGTCGTCCTTGCTGCCCAGTTTCAGTTTGCCGTAGGAAGAAAACGCCAAGCCCACCACGAACACCAGGTAAGCGGCGATCACCACCATGTAATACCAGCCGAAGCTGCGGGACAACCAGGCCTGAGCAATACCGAGCAATCTGCCGGCCTCTTGCGGGGCGATGATCAGAATGGCGGTCAACAGCAGGATCAGCGCGGTAGAGGTGTAGAACACCCAACCGTTGACCGTCACCTTATCGGGTGGGGTCTTTATAAGAGAGGCAGAACTCATGGCACAGATGCTCCAGCAAGTGCGAGAGAAGAACACAAGGCAACGCGATACCCGACCAATCGATTAGTTGGCAGCCGACCGGCGGGTGATATAAAGACACCCCGAAAAAAGCCCGAAACCCCAAGAGCGCCAGTGCGCGTAGGTTTCGAGCATTTTCGAATGTCGTTTTTTCGCCAACTACACGTAGGAAAAAACGCAGGTAGCGACGATTTGTCGCAGATCTTATTCTTTGTTGATTGAACGTTCAATCAAAACAAAATAGACTGGCCCTCAACCCGGTAGCCGTTTGACGTCCACCGGAAGGCCTAAGGAGATGTGCAAGATGCCCAAGGTCGGTATGCAACCCATCCGCCGCCAGCAACTGATCGAAGCCACATTGCTGGCCGTCGACCAGGTCGGCATGGGGGACGCCAGCATTGCGCTGATCGCCCGTTTGGCCGGTGTCTCGAATGGCATCATCAGTCACTACTTTCAGGACAAGAATGGCCTGATTGCCGCCACCATGGGGTACCTGATGACTGTCCTCAGCGAGAACGTCACCGCGCGCCGTTTGGCGCTGACAGATGACAGCCCGCGGGCGCATCTGCAGGTGATCATCGAAGGCAACTTCGACGCCAGCCAGGTCAATGGTCCGGCAATGAAAACCTGGCTGGCCTTCTGGGCCACCAGCATGCACCAGCCGTCTTTGCACAGGTTGCAGCGGATCAACGATCACCGTCTGTATTCCAACCTGTGCTGCCAGTTTCGCCGTGTATTGCCGCGCGATGATGCGCGCAGTGCAGCCCGTGGCCTGGCAGCCCTCATTGACGGTTTGTGGTTGCGCGGCGCGCTGTCGGGAGACGCTTTCGACACCGGGCAGGCGCAACAGATCGCTTACGAATACATGGATATCCAACTGGCCAAGCGGGTGAGTTAGAGCACACATAAACGCTCAACCCCCGAACCGCCACTGACCAGCGTCGCCAATGCTTCACGGCACGCCCAGTGGTCAACGCCAACCACTTATGCACTTGCGAGGACACTATGGCCCGTTTCGAACTGCAAAAACTCTACATCGATGGCGGTTACTCTGATGCCAGCAGCGACGCCACTTTCGAAGCCATCAACCCGGCTAACGGTGAAGTCCTCGCAAAAGTACAGCGTGCGACCAAGGAAGACGTTGAGCGCGCTGTCGTCAGTGCCGAAAAGGGCCAGAAAATCTGGGCTGCAATGACCGCCATGGAGCGTTCGCGCATCCTGCGTCGCGCCGTCGACATCCTGCGCGAGCGCAACGATGAACTGGCCGCCCTGGAAACCCTGGACACCGGCAAGTCGTACTCCGAAACCCGCTACGTCGACATCGTTACTGGTGCTGACGTGCTGGAATACTACGCAGGCCTGGTACCGGCCATCGAAGGTGAGCAGATTCCGTTGCGCACCACGTCGTTCGTCTACACCCGTCGCGAGCCGCTGGGCGTCGTGGCCGGTATCGGCGCGTGGAACTACCCGATCCAGATCGCGCTGTGGAAATCCGCACCTGCCCTGGCGGCCGGTAACGCGATGATCTTCAAGCCAAGCGAAGTCACTTCCCTGACGACCCTGAAACTGGCCGAGATCTACACCGAAGCAGGCTTGCCAGCCGGCGTGTTCAACGTACTGACCGGCAGCGGCCGTGAAGTCGGCACTTGGTTGACCGAACACCCACGCATCGAAAAAATCTCCTTCACCGGCGGCACCGACACCGGCAAGAAGGTTATGGCCAGCGCTTCTGCCTCGTCGCTGAAAGACGTGACCATGGAACTGGGCGGCAAATCCCCGCTGATCATTTTCGACGACGCCGACCTCGATCGCGCCGCCGACACCGCGATGATGGCCAACTTCTACAGCTCCGGTCAGGTCTGCACCAACGGCACTCGCGTGTTCGTACCGAGCCACCTGAAAGCCGCTTTCGAAGCCAAGATCGTTGAACGCGTTGCGCGCATCCGCGTTGGCAATCCGGAAGACGAGAACACCAACTTCGGTCCTCTGGTCAGCTTCGCCCACATGGAAAGCGTGCTGGGCTACATCGCCAAAGGTAAGGAAGAAGGCGCTCGCGTGCTGTGCGGCGGCGGTCGTATGACTGACGGCGAATTCGCCAAAGGCGCGTTCGTGGCCCCGACCGTGTTCACCGACTGCACTGACGAGATGACCATCGTTCGCGAAGAAATCTTTGGCCCGGTTATGGCAATCCTGACCTACGAAACCGAAGAAGAAGTGATCCGTCGTGCCAACGACACCGACTTCGGCCTGGCCGCTGGCGTCGTCACCAAAGACCTGAACCGCGCTCACCGCGTGATTCATCAACTGGAAGCCGGTATCTGCTGGATCAACGCCTGGGGCGAATCCGACGCGAAGATGCCGGTCGGCGGTTACAAGCAGTCGGGCGTGGGTCGTGAAAACGGCATCAGCTCGCTGAACAACTTCACCCGCATCAAATCGGTACAGGTCGAACTGGGCGATTACGCCTCGGTGTTCTAAGGCGCACCCGAAAACCCTGTAGCAGCTGCCGAGGCACGAGGCTGCGTTGCGCGTCCGCAGGACCGCCCTCAAAGGGGTCGCTGCGCAACCCAACGCAGCCTCGTGCCTCGGCAGCTGCTACAGGTGACCTGACCAACTTCAAAGAGGGTGCATTCAATGTCCCAAGAATTCGATTACATCATCATCGGTGCCGGCTCGGCCGGTAACACCCTGGCGACCCGTCTGACTGAAGACGAAGGCGTCACCGTCCTGCTGCTCGAAGCTGGCGGCCCGGACTACCGTTTCGACTTCCGCACACAGATGCCGGCGGCCCTGGCGTTCCCGCTGCAAGGCCGTCGCTACAACTGGGCCTACGAAACCGATCCAGAGCCACACATGGACGGTCGCCGGATGGAATGCGGTCGCGGCAAGGGCCTGGGCGGCTCTTCGCTGATCAACGGCATGTGCTACATCCGTGGCAACGCGATGGATTACGACAACTGGGCCAAGCTGCCAGGTCTGGAAGACTGGGATTACCTGAACTGCCTGCCGTATTTCCGCAAAGCCGAAACCCGTGACATCGGCCCGAACGACTACCACGGTGGCGACGGTCCGGTCAGCGTGACCACGCCGAAAGCTGGCAACAACCCGCTGTTCCACGCCATGGTTGAAGCTGGCGTGCAAGCCGGTTACCCACGCACCGAAGACCTCAACGGTTACCAACAAGAAGGCTTCGGCCCGATGGACCGTACCGTGACGCCGAAGGGCCGTCGCGCCAGCACCGCTCGCGGTTACCTGGACGTCGCCAAGAAGCGGTCGACCCTGACCATCGTCACCCACGCCCTGACCGACAAGATCCTGTTTGAAGGCAAGCGTGCGGTCGGCGTGCGTTACCTGATCGGCGCCGCTGAAGAGCGCGTTGAAGTCCGCGCCCGCAAAGAAGTGCTGCTGTGCTCCGGCGCCATCGCGTCGCCGCAGATCCTGCAACGCTCCGGTGTCGGCCCGGCCGAACTGCTGAACAAGCTCGACATCCCGGTGGTCCACGACCTGCCAGGCGTCGGCGAAAACCTGCAGGATCACCTTGAGCTGTACCTGCAATACGCCTGCACCCAACCGGTCTCGCTGTACCCGTCGCTGCTTTGGTACAACCAGCCAGCCATCGGTGCCGAATGGCTGTTCAACGGCACCGGCATCGGCGCCAGCAACCAGTTCGAAGCCGGCGGTTTCATCCGTACCCGTCCGGAATTCGATTGGCCGAACATCCAGTACCACTTCCTGCCGGTCGCGATTAACTACAACGGCAGCAACGGTGTGAAAGAGCACGGCTTCCAGGCGCACATGGGCTCCATGCGTTCGCCAAGCCGTGGTCGTATTCAAGCCAAGTCGAAAGACCCGCGCGAGTACCCGAGTATCCTGTTCAATTACATGGCCACCGAACAGGACTGGCAGGAATTCCGCGACG
This sequence comes from Pseudomonas sp. P4_C8, assembly GCF_056401975.1. Classification (NCBI taxonomy): domain Bacteria; kingdom Pseudomonadati; phylum Pseudomonadota; class Gammaproteobacteria; order Pseudomonadales; family Pseudomonadaceae; genus Pseudomonas; species Pseudomonas sp. P4_C8. Next base: position 65,353 of record NZ_JBFUIH010000029.1, read on the forward strand.
GCATCCGCCTGACCCGTGAAATCATGCAGCAACCTGCGCTGGACGCTTTCCGTGGTCGCGAAATCAGCCCGGGCATCGACGTGCAAACCGATGAGCAACTCGACAAGTTCATCCGCGAACACGCCGAAACCGCGTTCCACCCGTCCTGCTCGTGCAAGATGGGCACCGACGAGATGGCGGTGGTCGATGGCGAAGGTCGTGTGCATGGCATGCAAGGTCTGCGTGTGGTCGATGCCTCGATCATGCCGATCATCACCACCGGCAACCTGAACGCGCCAACGATCATGATCGCCGAGAAAATCGCCGACAAGATTCGTGGCCGCCAGCCGCTGCCGCGCAGCAAGGCTGCCTACTTCGTGGCCGGCGATGCACCGGTGCGGGGCAAGCCGTTGCGGGAAGTGAGCGCTACTGCTCAGTAAGACCGTTACACCGAGGTGCGCCCATCGCGAGCAAGCTCAGCTCCTACAGTTCGAGGTTGAATCACATTTTGTGATCCCCCCAATCCCGTAGGAGCCGAGCTTGCTCGCGATGAGGCCCGACCAGACAACACATCTCTACCAGGCACCCCCTGGCAATCTCTCCTACACCGTTCCAAACTTGATCCTACCCCCGCGCAGGCCTAATCTAGCGCCACGCAAACGTTTCACTCCCCTCGCAGTACCGCTACACCGCCACTCCATTCCAAGGAGGTTCCCGAATGTTCGATTTCCACCCCCAGCTCAAGCAGCGCTTCGCTGCCTTGCGCACGGGCGCTGAATTCTTTTCGCTGCGTTATGTGCGCGAGTCCGGCCAGTACCTGTCGGTGCGCAAGAACGTCGCCGAACCTCCAAGCCTGAGCCGTGACGAAGGCGCGATGCTGACTGTGCGCGTCAACGGCGTCGAAGCCTACGCCGCGACCAACGACCTGTCGCAACAGGGCCTGCAATCAGCGCTGGACCGTGCCGAGCAACAAGCCCGCCGACTCAAGCCCCACGCGCTACTCGACCTGCGCGACCAACCCGTCTCCAGCGACCGCGCCGACTATTTTTCGCCCAACCTCGACCAGCCCTTCCCGTCCCTGAGCGATTGCTACCAACTGCTCGGTGCCGAATCCGCGTCCGTGCCCAAGGACGAGCGATTGGTGAACTGGCAGGTCAGCATCGGCATCACTAATGTGGAGCAGATCTACCTCAACAGCGCCGGCGCTGAACTGCGCCAGGCCCAACGTTTCGTCTATCCGGGCCTCGACGTCACCGCCTACGACGGTAACGATAGCCAGACCCGTAGCCTCGGTCGCGAGAACTTCGGCCAGCAGGGCGGCGCCGATGTGATCAGCCGTTGCGGCCTGATCGGTGCCGGCCCGCAAGTCGCCGATCAGGCGTTGCAATTGCTGCTCGCGCCGAACACCCCGCAAGGCCCGCGCGACCTGCTATTGATGCCCGATCAAATGATGCTGCAAATTCACGAATCCATCGGTCACCCGCTGGAACTGGACCGCATCTTGGGCGATGAGCGCAATTACGCCGGCACCAGTTTCGTCAAGGCAGAAGACTTCGGCCATCTGCAATACGGCTCGAAACTGCTCAACGTGACGTTCGACCCGGACATCCCCGAACAGCTCGCCAGCTACGGGCATGACGACGACGGCACCGCCGCGAGCAAGCAATTTTTGATCAAGGAAGGTTTGCTGTTGCGTCCGTTGGGCGGCGCGCTGTCGCAATTCCGCGCCGGCATGAACGGGGTCGCCAACAGCCGCGCCTGCGGCTGGAACCGTCCACCGATCGACCGCATGGCCAACCTCAACATCGAGCCCGGCGATCAGCCGCTGGAGCAACTGATCGGCAACATCGAACACGGCATCATGATGTCGACTAACCGTTCGTGGTCCATCGACGATGCACGTAACAAATTCCAGTTCGGCTGCGAATGGGCGCAGTTGATCGAAAACGGTGAACTCAAAGGCGTGGTGAAAAACCCGAACTACCGGGCGATTTCCGCACAGTTCTGGAAAAGCCTCAGCGCCGTCGGCGACGCCAATACCGTCAAGGTGCTGGGCACACCGAACTGCGGCAAAGGTGAGCCAAACCAGGTGATCCGCGTCGGCCACGCCTCGCCGGCCTGTGTGTTCAGCAACGTTGATGTGTTTGGGGGAGATGCCTGATGAGTACTTCAAAAAGTCAGGCTGAGTCGTTCAAGGTCTTGGTCAACTGGCTGCGCGATGCGATTCGCGAGCCGGAACAGTTCACCCTCAGCTACGCCGCCGAGTCGTCGGCCTTCGTGCGTTTCAACCACGCCAAGGTGCGTCAGGCCGGTCAGGTGCAGCAGGCGAGTGTCGGTTTCAAACTGATCAACGATGGCCGACACGCCGACCTCGACATCACGCTGGCCGGCGACCCGGCAGTGGATGTGCAGCGTCTGGCCGAAGGTCTGCAACAGTTGCGCGACATCCTGCCGTTGCTGCCGCAGGATCCGTACTTGCTGCTCAACCACAACGGCTGGCAGAGCAAGAATGTGCAGGAGCATCCGCTGCCGGACACCGAACAAGTGGTCGCTGAAATCACTCAGGCCGCCGAAGGCCTGGACCTGGTGGGCTTCTACGCGGCAGGCCCGATCAGTCGGGGGTTCGCCAGTTCCTCGGGCGCGTTTGGCTGGCATCAGGCCAATAGTTTCAACTTCGACTTCAGCCTGTTTCACGAAAACGGCCAAGCGGTGAAAGCCAGTTACGCCGGGCATGACTGGAACAGCGAAGGGTTTGCCAAGCGATTCGCTCTGGCACGCGAGCAATTGGCGTTTCTCGGTCGGCCATGGCGCACCTTGGCACCGGGTCAGTACCGCGCCTACCTCGCACCGGCGGCACTCGAAGAAATCATGGGCATGCTCTGCTGGGGCGGGTTTTCGGCGCAGTCGATCGCCAGCAAAACCAGCCCACTGCAAAAGCTTTACGCGGGGGACAGTGCGTTCAGCCCGCAGGTGTCCATTGATGAAAAGGTCAGTGGCTCGTTGAGCCCGGCATTCTCCGGCGAAGGGTATCCACGCAGCGATCTGGGGTTGATCGTCGAAGGCCAGGCCGGCGCGCAAATGGTCAGTTCACGCAGCGCGGCCGAATACGGCTTGACCGCCAACGGGGCGGGTGGCGGTGAGATGCCGAGCGCATTGAACATGGCGGCCGGGAAGTTGCCTGAAGCGGAGATCCTCAAGCAACTGGGCACCGGTTTGTACATCAGCAACCTCTGGTACTTGAACTACTCCGACCAACCGGGGGCACGCATGACCGGCATGACGCGGTTTGCCACGTTCTGGGTCGAGAACGGCGAGATTCAGGCGCCGGTCAGCACCATGCGCTTTGATGACAGTGCCTACAGCTTGCTGGGTTCGCAGTTGGAGGCGTTGACCGAAGAGCGGGAATTGTTGCTATCGGCGAGTACCTACAGTCAGCGAGCGACGGCTTCGGCGTTGCTACCGGGCGCACTGGTCAGCCGACTGACCCTGACCTTGTAAACACGCAACACCTGTAGGAGCTGGCTTGCCAGCGAAGGCGATCGTTCAACCGACAATTACGTTGAGTTACAGATCGTTCCCACGCTCCGCGTGGGAATGCAGCCAGGGACGCTCCGCGTCCCTGCCGAAGCGGACGCGGAGCGTCCATTGAGGCATGCCCACGCAGAGCGTGGGAACGATCAAAACGCAGATACTCCCTGACAAGAGGTCCCATGCCCAACCGCCCGCCTCTCGACGCTGTCACCGCCCGTTGGGTGCCGTGGGTCGTCGCCATCGCTTTTTTCATGCAATCGCTCGACGGCACCATCCTCAATACCGCCCTGCCGGCCATGGCCCGGGACCTGGCGGAAGATCCGTTGCGCATGCAGGGCGTGATCATTGCCTACATGCTCACCGTTGCTTTGCTGATCCCCGCCTCCGGCTGGATCGCCGACCGATTCGGCACCAGGAAAATCTTCTTTGGTGCGATTCTTTTATTCAGCCTCGGCTCGTTGCTCTGCGCCTTGTCGAGTAGCCTGAGCCTGCTGATCGGCGCCCGGGTGATTCAGGGCCTGGGCGGCGCACTGATGTTGCCGGTCGGGCGCCTCGTGGTGCTGCGCGCCTACCCGCGTTCGGAACTGGTGCGGATCATGGGGTTCATCACCATTCCCGGCCTGCTCGGCCCACTGATCGGCCCGACCATGGGCGGCTGGATGGTGCAATACCTGACTTGGCACTGGATCTTCCTGATCAACCTGCCCGTCGGGTTGGTCGGCTGCTACGCCGTCTGGAAATTCATCCCGGACCTGCGCGGCTCCGAACGCACCCGTTTCGATAGCCTGGGGTTTGTGCTGTTTGGCGCGGCGATGATTCTGATCACCATCGCCATGGAAGGCCTGGGCGAAATGCACCTTCCCCACCTGCGAGTGATGTTGCTGCTATTCGCTGGCATGGCCTGTCTGGCGGCGTATTGGTTACGCGCCGGGCATATTGAAAATCCGCTGTTCGCGCCGTCACTGTTCAAGACCCGGACCTTCGCCGTCGGCATCCTCGGCAACCTGTTCGCCCGGCTCGGCAGCGGCGCCCTGCCCTTCCTGGTGCCGTTGCTACTGCAAGTGGCGCTGGGTTACTCACCGTCTCAGGCCGGGATGAGCATGCTCCCGCTGGCTGCGGCGGCGATGATCGCCAAGTGGGTGGCGCGGCCGCTGATCGAGCGTTTGGGCTATCGAATCGTGCTCACCGGCAACACCCTGGCGCTGGGCATCATGCTCGCGAGCATGGGCCTGGTCAGTGAACAGACGCCGTACTGGCTGCTGCTGTGCCTGCTGGCGATTCTCGGGGCGATCAACTCCCTGCAATTTACCGCGATGAACACCGTCACCCTGATCGACCTCGACGATGCCAGCGCCAGCAGCGGCAACAGCCTCTTGTCGGTGGTCGCGCAATTGTCCCTGAGCCTGGGCGTTGCGTGTGCCGGTGCATTGCTTGGCGGTTTTACGGCAGAGATCGGAAGCGAAGGCGTGGAGACCGTGCTGGGCGCGTTCCAACTAACCTTTGTGACGGTCGGAATCATGGCGATGCTGGCCGCCACGATCTTTTCCCAGCTCTCACCAACGGATGGCCGACGGACGGTCACCCGCGAGCACGATATAGAACACTGACCTGTAGCAGCTGCCGAGGCACGAGGCTGCGTTGCGCGTCCGCAGGACCGCCCTAGGGGGGCCGCTTCGCAGCCCAACGCAGCCTCGTGCCTCGACAGCTGCTACGGCTATTCGTCCAGAATTTGCAGGTAGATAGAGCGAGACTGGTACACTGCGCGACATTTTGTTTTGCAGGCCAGTCCCGTGACCACCATCGCCACCGCTTTTAATACTTTGCCGCTGTCCGCCGCCATGCTGGCTAACCTCGACTCCCTCGGTTATGCCCAGATGACGCCGATCCAGGCGCAAAGCTTGCCGGTGATCCTCAAGGGGATGGACCTGATCGCCCAGGCCAAGACCGGCAGCGGCAAGACCGCCGCCTTCGGTATCGGCTTGCTGAACCCGATCAATCCGCGCTACTTCGGTTGCCAGGCGCTGATCCTGTGCCCAACCCGCGAGCTGGCTGACCAGGTCGCCAAGGAAATCCGTCGCCTGGCCCGTGCCGAAGACAACATCAAGGTCCTGACCCTGTGCGGCGGTGTATCCCTCGGCCCGCAGATCGCTTCGCTGGAGCATGGCGCACACATCATCGTCGGCACGCCGGGGCGCATTCAACAGCACCTGCGCAAAGGTTCGCTGGTACTGCACGGCCTGAACACGCTGATTCTCGACGAAGCTGACCGCATGCTCGACATGGGTTTCTACGATTCCATCGAAGAAATCATCATGCAGGCCCCGGAACGCCGCCAGACACTGCTGTTCTCCGCCACGTACCCGGTGGGCATCAAGCAGCTTGCGTCAAAGTTCATGCGCAACCCGCAGCAAGTGAAGGCCGAGGCGTTCCACGACGACACGCAGATCGAACAGCGCTTCTACGAGATTTCCCCGGAAGAGCGCATGAGCGTCGTGACCAAGGTCCTCGGCCACTTCCGCCCGGCCTCCTGCGTGGCCTTCTGCTACACCAAGCAGCAGGTTCAGGAAACCGTCGACCACCTGACCGCCAAAGGCATCTCCGCCGTCGGTCTGCATGGCGATCTGGAACAGCGTGATCGCGACCAGGTGCTGGCGATGTTCGCCAACCGCAGTACTTCGGTACTGGTGGCCACCGACGTCGCCGCTCGCGGTCTGGACATCGATTCGCTGGACATGGTGATCAACGTCGAACTGGCCCGTGATTCGGAAATCCACATTCACCGTGTCGGCCGTACCGGTCGTGCCGGTGAGAAAGGCCTCGCGATCAGCCTGGTCGCACCGCCCGAAGCGCAGCGCGCCCAAGCCATCGAACACCTGCAGCAGTCGCCGTTGACCTGGGACCTGGTGGACAACCTCACCAATCAGGGCGGCGGTCCGCTGCTGCCGCAGATGAGCACCCTGTGCATCGGCGCTGGCCGTAAAGACAAGGTTCGTCCGGGTGACATTCTGGGCGCACTGACTGGCGATGCCGGTATTCCGGGCGCCCAGGTAGGCAAGATCGCAATTTTCGACTTCCAGGCTTTTGTGGCGGTTGAACGCGGGATCGCCAAGCAAGCCTTGCAGCGCCTGAACGACGGCAAGATCAAGGGCCGTTCGCTGCGCGTGCGTATCCTGTAAGAACAACGCACTTCCCTGTGGGAGCCGGGCTTGCCCGCGATGAGGCCAGCACATTCAACATCAATGTTGACTGTTAGTCCGCCATCGCGGGCAAGCCCGGCTCCCACAGTTTGTTTTGTGGCGAGTCATCAAGAGGACACCGTTTTGCGCTCTACCGAAGTCGTGATCATTGGCGCTGGCGCCGCAGGGTTGATGTGTGCGCTGACCGCCGCCGGGCGTGGACGCAAGGTGATGTTGCTCGACCATGCGAACAAAGCCGGCAAGAAAATCCTGATGTCGGGCGGTGGCCGCTGCAATTTCACCAACATGTACACCGAACCTGGCAATTTCCTCTCGCAAAACGAACACTTCTGCAAATCTGCACTGGCGCGCTACACCCAGTGGGATTTCATCGGCATGGTCGCCAAACACGGCGTGCCATACCACGAAAAAAAGCTCGGGCAGTTGTTCTGCGATAACAAATCCAGCGACATCCTCGAGATGCTGCTCAACGAGTGCGATCAGGTCGGCGTGAGCCTGCACCTGGACACCTCGATCCAGACCATCGAAAAACTCGAAAGCGGTTTCCTGCTGGACACCACGATGGGCCAGATCACCTGTGATTCTTTGGTGATCGCCACGGGCGGCCTGTCGATCCCGACCTTGGGCGCGACCGGTTTTGGTTATCAGGTCGCCAAACAGTTCGGTCATGAACTGCTGCCGACCCGCGCCGGCCTCGTGCCGTTCACCATCACCGATCAGCTGAAAGAGCTTTGCACCGAGCTGTCCGGAACGTCGGTGGATTGCCTGGTGAGCTGCAACGATCAGGGTTTCCGCGAAAACATCCTGTTCACTCATCGTGGCCTCAGCGGCCCGGCGATTTTGCAGATTTCTTCGTTCTGGGAATCTGGCGACACGGTTGAGATCAACCTGATGCCGGACCACAACGTGCATGAGTGGCTGCAACAGCAGCAGGCCGAACGCCCGAACAGCGAACTGAAAACCCTGCTGGGGGAAATCTTCACCAAGAAGATGGCCAACCTGCTGGCGGACAACTGGTTCGCCTCCAAACCGATGAAGCAGTACACCCACGCGGAAATCGCCGACATCGCCGAAAAACTGGCGAGCTGGAAAGTGGTGCCGGCCGGTACCGAAGGCTACCGCACCGCCGAAGTCACCTTGGGTGGCGTCAACACCAACGAAGTGTCGTCCAAAACCATGGAATCGCTGAAAAGCCCTGGTTTGTACTTCATCGGCGAAGTGCTCGACGTGACCGGGCATCTGGGCGGCTTCAACTTCCAATGGGCCTGGGCCTCCGGCTACGCCGCCGCGCAGTACGCCTGATTGACCCAGTACCTGTAGGAGCGAGCCTGCTCGCGATAGGGCCGGCACATTCAACATCATCGTTGAATGTCAGTCCGCTATCGCGAGCAGGCTCGCTCCTACATTGACCGCGTGTGGTATCAAGGAACAGATTTTGCTGTCAGATGTGATCGGCGCCATTGCGTCGGCGTCATTACTGGCTCAATTTAGCGTCATTGCCTCGGAAGGCCTTCGCACTTCATGTCATCGACTCCTCTCAGTCAGTCTCTGCGTCGCCTCTGGGCGCTGGATAAATTCAGCTACAGCGTGCGGGTGTTCATTGCCCTGACCGGCAGCATGGCGGTCTGTTGGTATCAGGATGAAATGGGGCTACTGATCCCGTTGTTCCTGGGGATCATCGCCAGCGCCCTGGCCGAAACCGACGACAGTTGGCAGGGCCGCCTCAACGCGCTCGCCGTGACGCTGGTGTGTTTCAGCGTCGCCGCCTTCTCCGTCGAACTGCTCTTCCCCTATCCCTATATCTTCATCATCGCCCTGGCCCTGGCCAGTTTTTGCCTGACCATGCTCGGCGCCCTCGGCGAGCGCTATGGCGCCATTGCCTCGGCGACACTGATTCTGTCGGTCTACACCATGATCGGCGTCGACCAGCGCGGCGGCGCCGTCACCGATTTCTGGCATGAACCGGTGCTGCTGGTGGCTGGCGCGGCCTGGTACGGTTTGCTGTCGGTGCTGTGGCAGGCGATGTTTTCCAACCAGCCCGTGCAGCAGAGCCTGGCGCGATTGTTCCGCGAACTGGGTTTTTACCTGAAGCTGAAATCGTCGCTGTTCGAGCCGATCCGGCAGATGGACGTGGAAGCGCGCCGACTGGAACTGGCCCAGCAGAACGGTCGTGTGGTGGCGGCCTTGAACGCCGCCAAGGAAATCATTTTGCACCGGGTCGGCAACGGTCGGCCGGGATCGAAAGTCAGTCGCTACCTGAAACTGTACTTCCTCGCTCAGGACATCCACGAGCGCGCCAGTTCTTCGCATTACCCCTACAACGCACTCGCCGAGGCGTTTTTCCACAGCGACGTATTGTTCCGCTGTCAGCGCCTGCTGCGTCAACAAGGCAAAGCGTGCCGTGCCCTCGCCGAATCGATCCAGATGCGTCAGCCGTTCGTCTATGACGCAAGCTTCGCAGAAGCCCTCGGCGACCTCCACGCCTCCATCGAACACCTGCGTATCCAGAGCAACCCGGCCTGGCGCGGGTTGTTGCGTTCGCTACGGGCGCTGGCGGCCAACCTCGCCACACTCGACCATTTGCTCAGCGATGCCAGTAACCCGGAAGCCTTGGCCGATGCCACCGACAGCAGCCTGCTCGACCGTTCGCCCCGCAACCTCAAAGATGTGTGGGTACGCTTGCGCACGCAGCTGACGCCGACGTCGCTGCTGTTCCGCCATGCACTGCGTTTGCCCCTCGCGTTGAGCATCGGCTACGGCATGGTGCATTTGATTCACCCTTCTCAGGGTTACTGGATCATCCTCACCACGCTGTTCGTTTGCCAGCCGAACTACGGCGCCACCCGACGCAAACTCGGTCAACGGATCATCGGCACCGCAATCGGCCTGACGATGGCGTGGGCGCTGTTCGATCTGTTCCCGAATCCCTTGATCCAGTCCTGCTTTGCGATTGCCGCCGGCGTGGTGTTCTTTATCAACAGAACCACCCGCTACACCTTGGCCACGGCCGCGATCACCTTGATGGTGCTGTTCTGCTTCAACCAGGTCGGGGACGGTTATGGGCTGTTCCTGCCGCGACTGCTCGATACCTTGCTCGGCAGCCTGATTGCCGGGCTCGCGGTGTTCCTGTTCCTGCCGGACTGGCAGGGCCGACGCCTGAACAAAGTGCTGGCCAACACCCTGACCTGCAACAGCATTTACCTGCGTCAGATCATGCAGCAATACGCGGCCGGCAAAAGCGACGACCTGGCTTATCGCCTGGCTCGACGCAACGCACACAACGCCGACGCGGCGCTGTCGACGACGCTGGCCAACATGCTCATGGAGCCAGGGCATTTCCGGAAGGAAGCGGATGTCGGCTTTCGTTTTCTGGTGCTGTCGCACACGTTGCTCAGCTATTTGTCCGGGTTGGGCGCGCACCGCGAAACCCCGCTACCACCGGATGTGCATGAGCATTTGATTGAGGGTGCCGGCGTGAGCCTCGCGGCCAGCATCGACGAAATCGCCCAAGGTCTGGCGAGCAAACAGCCGATTGCGATTCAGAGTGATGAGGAAGAGGCGCTGGCCAATTCGCTTGAACAGATGCCGGATGAAATCGATGAAGGGCAGCGACTGGTGCAGACGCAGTTGGCGTTGATTTGTCGGCAACTGGGGCCGTTACGGACGTTGGCGGCGCATTTGATTAAAGACACTAGCGAAGCCTGAGATATGTATTGCCTGGGCCTGCCTCCTCGCCGGCAAGCCGGTCTCGCTCCCACAGGGGATCTTCGTTGTGTCACAGGTCAGTGTGGGAGCGAGCCTGCTCGCGAAGGGGCCATCAGCCACACCTCACATCCCATGCTGCTTCATCAACCGCGCATAACTGCCATCAGCCTTCATCTCGGCAATCTCGCGGTCAAAACCGGCGACGATCTGTTCATGTTGTGGGTTCTTCAGACTGACCAATATGTGCAGGCTGTTCTCGCTCAATGGTTTTGGCAAAAACTCCACGGCATTGCGCACTTTGGATGATTCGCGTGCCAAGTAATAACGGGCGACGTATTCATCCTCCAGCGTCAACTTGACCCGATCCGCCGCCACCATGCGTACCGCCATGGCAAAGTTATGCACCGGGACTTTCTGCAGTGACACGTCGTCATCGAACTCTGGCGAATAAGCGTAACCCCGCACGATCGCAATCGGATAAGTGTGCAGTTGCTGCAAGTCGTTGTATTCGATGGGCGCGTCTTTGCGTTTCAGAAAGCGCACGCGGTTAAGCAGATACTCGCCGGAGAACTGGCCAAGCTGAGTGCGATCAGCGGTGTACCAGGCGTTGACCAAAACGTCATAGCGCCCCTCGCCCACACCCATCAAGGCTCGCGCCCAAGGCACCTGTTCGAAATCACTGGCAAAACCGGCCCGGGCCAGCGCGGTACTGACGATGTCCGTCGCCAATCCGCCGTTGACCAGCGTGGCGTCGGTAAAGGGTGGCCAGGCATCGGCGACCAGACGCAGCTTTTCCGCCGCCGCGCCCTGTGTCAGCAACAGCAATACGATCAAAGCAGAAGCTTGATGCAATCGCGGCATGCTAGAAAATCCTTAGCGGGCGGGTTACCCGGCGTGTTTTTTTCAGCCCAAACTCCAAGACCCATGTACCGGCAGCCAGGTACTCAACATCGCTCATTGAAGCCAATGCACAGCGCTTCACCGCAGATTACACAAAGATGACAATGCCGCGCGAAATGAATGATGGCATTTTGGCCTTTGTCACAGATTTTCCTGCCTTAAAGACAACTGTCCTCAGGACGCTTAGTATCGGAGCGACGATGTTCAAGGAACGTGAAAATGACAATTGACTGGATCTGCAAACACCACAGCGACCTGGGTAAAGAACAGCTGTACGCCATTCTGCAACTGCGCGCAGAGGTGTTCGTCGTCGAACAGAAATGCGTGTATCAAGACATCGATGGCCAGGATCTGGAAGGTGATACCCGCCATTTGATGGCGTGGGACGAGAATCGGCTGGTGGGTTACCTGCGATTGCTCGATCCACAGACGCAGGGTGGCGATGTGGTGATTGGTCGGGTGATTGTTGCCCCGGCGGCACGTGGCACCGGCCTGGGGCACGAGCTGATGGCGCAGGCGTTGAAGCAGGCGGAGAAGCACTGGCCGGACATGCCGGTTTATCTGTCGGCCCAGGTGCACTTACAGGGGTATTACGGGCGGTACGGGTTTGTCGTGGCGGGTGAGGAATACGTCGAGGATGGTATTCCACACGTCGGGATGCGTCGCCTTTAAGGGCCCCATCGCGGGCAAGCCCGGCTCCCACAGGGATCACCTAAATCCTGTAGGAGCCGGCGGTGCGACGATTCGACTTGCCCGCGATGGCGTCAGCTACACCACCGCAGAATCTAGGGATACTCCAACACTTCTTTTATCTGCAGCAAATTACGCTCGATCCACCCCCGATCAATCGCCCCCCACTCACGAATCCGATAGCGCCCCGCATGATTGCGCGCGCCCTCTTCCTGCTCGAACTCGCAAACAATGTCCAGATCCGCCAACGCCGCAATCGTGTCCTGCGCCGTGCGCCGGGGCATGCCGGTCACGTCGGTCAAGGCCGGGACACTGCTGGCCAGCCCACTGTCGATCAGGTACGCCACGTACAACCGGCGATAGAAACTGCTCTTGGTCTTGCTGACTTCCATTCAAAGACTCCCGGCTATTGATCTGTTATTGCATGTCCCGCCAAGTCAGGTACACCCGCAGGTCAAACTCCACCTGGTGATAGCCCGGCAGCATGTGTTCGCAGAGTTTGTAGAACGCCTTGTTGTGATCGGACTCTTTGAAGTGTGCCAGTTCATGCACCACGATCATTTTCAGAAACTCCGAAGGCGCTTCCTTGAACAGCGAGGCCACACGAATTTCTTTCTTGGCCTTGAGCTTGCCGCCCTGCACCCGCGAGATGGTTGTGTGCAAGCCTAGCGCGCGATGAGTGAGGTCCAGACGGTTATCGAACAGCACTTTGTCGATGGCCGGGGCATTACGCAGGTATTCCTGCTTGAGGTCCAGCGCATAGGTGTACAGCGCCTTGTCGCTCTGTACGCCGTGCTTTTCCGGGTAGCGCTTGCTCAGGTAGTCGCCCAGCCGATCTTCGGCGATCAGCTGGCGCACTTGATCCTGTAATGCAGCAGGATAGGCCTGGAGGTATTTCAACGCGGTCATTGGGGCGGCAACACGAATCACGAAAAGGTCGCCAGTGTAGCGAATTCAACTGTTCAGTGCGCTCCAGTCGAACAGTTGCACAAAGTCGCCGACGTCCTCGGCCATCATCGGCCGCGCCACCAGAAAACCTTGCATGTACTCACAGCCATTCGCTTGCAGCCATTGATACTGAGCAATGGTTTCCACCCCTTCGGCGATCACCCGCATTCCATATTCCTTGCACAGGTCAATCACATTGCGCACCAGCGCTGCATCCCGCGAGGAATCGGGCAGGCGGGCGATCAAGTGCCGGTCGAATTTGAGTGTGTCCAGTTCCAGGTCGCGCAGATGTGACAGGGAGCAAGGCCCGGAACCAAAGTCATCCAGTGCCACCCGCACCCCAAGATTGCGCAGCAAACGCAAGGTCTTACGGGTTTCTTCGGGATTTTGCATCAGCGCTTCTTCCGTCACCTCGACTTCCATATGACGCGGCTCCAGGCCATGACGCCCCAGCACCTGGCGCAATTCGGTGACCAGGTTGGGCATGCCGAACTGAGTGCTGCTCAAACTGACACCAAGCACCAGGTCCTCGGCAAACAGGGTTTCCCAGGCCTTTCGCTGCCCAACTCCACGATGGTAAATCCAGCTGCCCAGCCGACTGATCAGCCGCGCCTCTTCCAGCAATGGCAAAAACAGCCCCGGCGGGACATCGCCGACGCTCGGGTGCTGCCAACGCAGCAATGCCTCGAACCCGCGGATCTGCCCATTGGCGATGGACACTTGAGGTTGATACACCAAATTGAAATCACGGTTTTCGATGGCCGTTCGTACACTTTCTTCGAGCATCAGCCGCGAACGCGCCCGGCCGTTCATCTCGTGATCGTAGAAACGATACTGCTGACGGCCCGCACGCTTGGCTTCGTACATGGCAATGTCCGAGGCCCGCAACAAACCGTCGAGGTTGGCCCCGCAATCCGGAAACGTCGCAATCCCGATGCTGGCGCCCAAGGTGATTTCCAGGCCATCAATCTGCTGACAAATCGATACCCGCTCGATGAGCTTTTCCGCAATCTTTGCCGCCTGCTCGGGAAACTCCAGGTCCAGCAGCGCCGTAAACTCATCGCCGCCCATGCGCGCCAGAATGTCGAAGGGACGCAAACAGGCCTTCAACTGTTCGGACACCCAACGCAGCACGCGGTCCCCGGCATCGTGGCCGAGGGAATCATTGACCCGTTTGAAGCCGTCGAGGTCCAGGTACAGCAGCACCCAGGCACCGTCCGAGCGTTCGCCGCGCAGCAGCAGATTTTCAACGGTCTGGTAGAACCCCCTGCGATTGAGCAGGCCAGTCAACGGGTCGGTAACAGCCTGGAACTCCAGTTGCTGGTGCAGGTGACGCACCACCGACATGTCCAGCACCGTCACCACCATGGCGTGCTGTTCAGCGGGCAATGGCGCGCACGACAGCGCCACCGGCACCTGCTGGCCGGGGGCGGTTCGCAGCAGCGCGTCATGCAGGCGCAAGGTTTCGCCGCGCTTGTAACCGCTATAAATCTCGGAATCCGCCCAGACCGGGATATGCGGTTTTTGCAGGAAATCCAGAAACTCTTTGCCTTGCAGCTCCTGCACCGTGGCATTGAGCAGCCGCGACACGGCCGGGTTGGCAAAACGGATCACCCCGTCCTCACTCACCACCAGAATGCCTTCAGCCGCGTTCTCCAACACCGAGGCATTAAACGCGCGAGCGGCTTCCAGGTCGTGGCTCAGGCGCTGCAACTCACGGCGATTACGCTGATGCTCCAGCAGGGCTTGCACTTTGGGCTTGAGAATTTGCGGGTCGAACGGCTTGAACAGGTAATCCACCGCGCCGCTGGCGTAACCCTTGATCACAGCGTCCTGGGACTGTTCGTTGGCCGTCAGGAAAATGATCGGCGTGAGGCGCGTTCGCTGGCTACCGCGCATCAAGCGCGCCACTTCAAAACCGTCCATGCCCGGCATTTGCACATCGAGCAATACCAGGTCGACATCGTGTTTGAGCAATAGGCCGAGCGCTTCAAAGCCGGAGGCGGCGGTCATGACCTGCCAGTCCTGGCGCTGGAGCAACGCGCGCATGCTAATCAGGTTTTCAGGGTAGTCATCGACGATTAAAAGGATCGAGCTGCCTTCGGTTGGCGTGGGTTGCGCGCATTCCATGCTGCTTCTCTTGTTCGAGGGCGTCAGGTCGGTTTCTCGTGAAAACCGGACAAATACTGTGTCCTCACTCTAGACCGCGATCCGCAAAAGCAGAAGCTATCAAAGCGCCATCATTTAACTAACGCGTTAATTTGCCGACTAACGGTCGGTCCTGCAAGCCCCGGAAACCGGGCGAGATGGCATTTAGACAGGATGTTGACGTCAATCATTTGCCATTCGGGCATTAACAAAGTGGCCTTCTACGCTTATAAAGACCGCCCTCCGAGGCGCGTACTAGAGCTTCTGGCACGTGCGTGCAGTAAAATTTGTGGAAGCTTTGTCTATGATCGATCTCGCAACCTGGAACCTCAGCGTTCCTGTTGGCAATCCGCCGTACACCGTTGAAACCGCCAAACTGGTGGATGGCTTCAAGGACCAATACTTCCATTCCGACACCGGCACTTTGTTCTTCTGGACACCGGTAACGGGTTCGCGCACCGCAAATGCCATCTACCCTCGTACCGAACTTCGCGAAACCTACACCAATGGCACCCTGAAAAACTGGTACCACCCGGACGCCGACAATTTCCTTCGCGCGACCCTGGCGGTGAATCAGGTGCCCAGCTCGGGCAAGATCGTCATCGGCCAGATCCATGCCTATGAAAGCCAGAAGCCCTTGGTGAAGGTTGAATATCAGTACAAGACCACGACCTCCACCGGTAACATCGTCGCCAAAGTGCGCATGCATCCGGATGATGATGAAGGCCGGGTGATCACCATTGCGACGGGCGTGAAACTGGATCAGGAGTTTTCTTACCTGATTCATCTGAGTCCGGGTGGCGCGCTAGGCATCAGTGCGGCGGGGTATCAGTGGGACACCGAGATCAGCGCGACCTGGCGTGATAAACCGCTGTACTTCAAGGCTGGGGTTTATGTGCAGGACAACACCGGGTACACCAGCGAGGGGGGGATGGTGACGTTCAGCAAGCTGGATATTGATCACGACAAGTAATCACCCACCCCCGGGACGCTCCGCGTCCCCCCAAAACACCTCATCCCCTGTAGCAGCTGTCGAGCAGCGCGAGGCTGCGTCCAAGGACGAAGTCCTCGCAATCCCGGTAAACCCGGCCCGCCTGAATGAATATGTAGCCTGATTGACGACTGCTGCGCCCGAGCGCGGACCGAGCCGAACGCAGCCTCGCAGGCTCGACAGCTGCTACAGCGTCCGAAAAACTCGTAGGACGCCTCCGACTGTGGCGAGGGAGCTTGCTCCCGCTGGGCGGCGAAGCAGCCCCAAACCCTGCCGCCAATTTCTTCAGACACGCCATATCGCCCGGTTTTATTGCGGCTACACAGAAAACCAAGACCAAGCTGCCTACCCAAGAGGCCAGACAGGCGTCCTACAGCCCGGTTGCGGCTACCCAAATCGCTGCCTAGAGTTGGCCTGTCGCCGACATCGTTGGCGACAGGGTTTCGCAGCCCTAACGATACGTGTAGTACCCTAGCGCCTCGAAAAAAGTGGGCGCGTTAGCACTCGCCCTCCTTTTTATGGTGGCTGTGTGTGGGAGACCTTCGGGTCTGCCGGGTTCCCGTATCCCTGGTCTGCGAACCCGCACATAGCTACCACCCCATTCGTTTCGCAGCGAACGGCAGTAGCTCTTCATTCAGATACGAGGAAGATTTACTTATGACAATGAACAGCCCGCCGCGCCGCTTCATCCCCATGTCCCAATTCGCCACCGACCACCCCGTCCTGCTCATCGACAGCGACGCCCCGCTACGCGAACTTCACAACTGCCTCAGCGAACGCCTCAACGCCGTCCTCAAATACCTGAACCTGATGGCCTGCACCAGCCTCCCCGACTACGCCGATAACGATATCAACACCGTCACCAACATTGCCCGGATCATGGTTCAGGACATTGCTGATGTGTTTGGGGTGATTGAGCAGCGAGGGTTCGAACAACCTAAAGCTCAGTAACCCAATTTCAGGCATAAAAAACCCGCCTCTCCAGACTGTGTGAAAACCTAGCAATCTGCCTGGCGATCAAAGAAAATGCTCCGCATCGAAAGATACGGAGCATTTTTCGTTATGGCCTACATCCAGGGACAGTCCCGTACCCAGACCAGTTTGTTCCCGGTTTCGCTGGAGGAGTTGATCCCTGAGGATCACCTCGTTCGCGTTATCGACATCTACGTCGCCAAGCTGGACCTGGTGCGACTGGGCTTTGATAAAGCGCTACCCAAAAGCACTGGCCGCCAAACCCGCTTTTATCGCGACGTGCCGGGCCTTCGTCCAGTTTTGCCGAACGGCAGGTTTGATCGCGGGTGATCTGGTGGCGATTGATGGCAGCAAGTTCCAGGCTGTTGCGTCCTCGCGGCGCCATACGAGCTTGCAACGGCTCAAACACCAGGAGCAGAAGCTGGATAAACGCATTGCCCAGTACTTGGCCGAGCTGGATGAGGCGGATAAAACCGAAGCCGGCGAGAGGGTTGACCGCAGTGCGATCAAGACGGCGTTGGCGCAACTTGAGGTCAGGCATTCCAATAACCTGACGTGCCAGGCGCTGATGAAATCAATGGAGCTTGAGCAATTCAATAGCCACGAAAGCGATGCCCGAATGCTGCGAACGCACAAAGGGCCGCAGGTCGGGTACAACGTACAGACAGCCGTGGATGCTGAGCACTGCATGATTGTGCACCATGAAGTGACTCAGGACAGCGATGATCGCAAGCAACTTGAACCGATGGCCAAGGCCGCCAAGGAACAACTTTCGCAAGATGAACTCACGGTCACCGCAGATGCGGGCTAC
>NZ_JBFUIH010000030.1:0-82553 GCF_056401975.1 Pseudomonas sp. P4_C8
TAGCAAATAGCAAATAGCAAATAGCAAATAGCAAATAGCAAATAGCAAATAGCAAATAGCAAATAGCAAATAGCAAATAGCAAATAGCAAATAGCAAATAGCAAATAGCAAATAGCAAATAGCAAATAGCAAATAGCAAATAGCAAATAGCAAATACTGGACTAACAACCCTTAAAATTTTCACCCACAAAAAAATCATGCCAACAGCTAGTCATCTAGCCTTTGGCATGGCGATGCAGCACGAAAATAGCAAAATAGTAGCGCTGACCGCCCCCACGACACCATTCCTCAAACTGCGTGCACAGTCCGAATTTGGACTTGATATTGTCACTCGCCAACATCGGCGCTAATGTCAATACCAGCCCGACGTTAAACCATGAACAAGTAGATTTTCAAGTCAAGCGATCTCCCTACAGAGTATTCCTTGCTTAAACGAAAACTGTCGTTCGCGCAGTATTATTGCAGGCGCGTCGACATTGCTATTGCACACTCCAATCTAAAGAAGCTCTACATTCGCAAGGCGAGAGTTAATCATGATCAAGAGACAAAGTGATAGAGGAGTGTTTATTTTTGGTTATTTAGTAGTGGCCTGCGCAATCATCGCATCGAGTATCGCGCTAATCTTTCATGCCGAAGCAAAAATCACTAAAACTCGCTATGAAGAAGTACGCGAGGAAAGACTTCAGAGAATGCAGACTAGCCTGGACACTCTCGTGGAGCTTAAGTCCGTACTCAAGCACACCACTGGAATACCCTCCCCTGACTTACTAAAAGCGGCACACACCTTAGACCAGTTAATTTCAGACATAGAAGCCCTGCAAATTAAAATCAACATAGAAAATAACAGGGAGAAAAAAAAATGGCTCACCTCAATGAGAAAGACGCTGGCGGACTAAATATTCTTGCTTTTTTGGACATGCTTGCATGGTCAGAAGGGACGGACAATGGAAAACAGTGCTCCAGCAATCATGGTTACGACGTGATCGTCGGCGGCGCGCTATTTACTAGTTACGTCGACCATCCTCGAAGACTAGTCGCTTTACCCAGGCTGGGTATTAAATCCACGGCAGCAGGTCGCTATCAATTACTGTCGCGGTACTGGGATGCCTACAAAGACTCGCTTAAACTTGTCGGTGGTTTTACACCCGAAAATCAGGACCGAGTCGCTATCCAGCAAATTCGTGAGCAAGGGGCACTTAATGACATCAAAGCAGGAAGAGTAACGGAAGCCATTGCCAAGTGTTCAAATATTTGGGCAAGCCTGCCGGGCGCAGGATATGGACAGCATGAGCAAACCGTTGAAAAACTAATCGCTCGCTATGTTTCCGCGGGTGGCCTATTAGATGCTTGATAACCGATCCAGTATAGTGAATTTATTGACCGGTACATTTTATCGACCACTAGCTGTGAGATTGTAAAAACACCTAAGAGGTACACATGTGATTGCTTTTATTCTGAAGTCTATTCCTCTGGTTATCGCAGCCGTGATCGCGGCAAGTACCGCGTGGATGATTCAGGGGTGGCGATATGGCGTCGAGATTGAATCCTTACAGCGGGTTCACGCTGACACCATGGCCGAAATTAGCCGAGTCGCTGCACGACAATTACAGGCGCAGATGGACCGGCATAAGGAACAGGCCAACGAGATTATATTGCTCGATAAAAGGCACTATCAGGAGTTACAAGATGCACAGCAAAATTCCGCTCGTCTTAGTGCTGATCTTGCCACTTCTCATCAGCGGTTGTCAGTCCGCGTTCAGCGTTGCTCGTCCAGCCACTTGCCTGCAACCGCCAGCCCCCCCAGCCTGGATGATGGAGCCCAGCGAGCCGAACTATACCCAGAGGATGCAGCGGCTCTTGCAACCATCACCGGTGACGCCGATCGTTGCGCCGTAAAGCTGAGCGGACTTCAAGGTTACGTTTGTGCAATCAATCCTGATGCACCTGATTGTGGGTTAGCCGGTAAAGGCGCGGCAAGGCCTGAATAGGAAAACCGCCAGCGCCTCCTTGTCGACCGCACACCTCGCTGACATCGGATCAACGATCTCGATAACGACTATGCCCAAGGGTGTTTTTCCATCACCACGCTCCAGCACTAGAGTGGCGACATCTTCTCCCCACGCTCTGGAGCAACCTCATGAAAAGCCTCATCGGTCTTGGTTTCGCCCTGTCGGTTCTTGGCGCTACATCCGCTATCGCTGCGCCGCAGGCCACCTCCCGGATTGTCGCCGCCGTTAAAGTCAGCCAACCGGCCACACTCAATGTGAACACTGTCGGTAGCGATCACAAAGACAGTCAGCCGAGCGCACTGTACGTCGCTGAAAACCGCCCTGAATTCGGCTTGAAGTATCAGCGGTATTGATTAACGGCTTTGCGCCGCTTGAACAAAAAACCCTGGGTAGATCCGATCTACCCGGGGTTTTCTTTGTTAAACGCAATCCCCGACAAGTCGCGCCGCCAGGGCTTTAGCCTGTAGGGCTACGTCGGTGACTGCCGTGCTTTCCCACCACATGCCGCGCAACGGCGGCCCCATGGCGAACAGGCGCCGGGCGACCAGCCCTTCGGCGTCCAGTACGGCACCGTCGACAGCCGCTGCAATCCCCAGCGCCAACGGTCCCGGCCGGATCAATCCGCGCGCCAACAGTTGCTGTGGCAGCGGTCGGGCGACCCGGCGCCAGTCATACTCGATGCCGCTGGAGTTGATCAACGCCGCGCCACGCACCACACACGTGCAGGCCTCGCCACGACGACGAATGCGGATGCTGACTCCGTCCTGCGACCCGGGTTCAAGGCCTTTGAACGACGCCGCTTGAATCCGCAAGCGCCCTTCCCGGTGTAACCGCTCCACCAGGGCGGCACTCAAGGGTGGCGAGCGGTGGTGATGACTTTCCCACCACGGCCGGAGATGTCGCACAAACTGCCGACGCTGCCGGTCCGTCGCCTGATTCCACAACCGGCCAATGTGCGCACGCACGGTATCGAGCGGTGCTTGCCAGTCGATGCCTTGGGCGATGGCCTCCCGACAATGTTGTCGCAGCTCGCGCACCAACTGGCGTGGCGCGCGAATGCTGTGATCGTCAGCCAGAAAATCTACCCAGGCCGGTGGTTGCCGACGCACATGCGGTAGCAATCCGTGACGGGAAAACACTTCGATCGGCCCGCGATGCCCGGCCTGTTCCAGCGACACCACGGCATCGACCATGGTCAGGCCGGAACCGATGATCAGCACCGTCGACTGTGGATCAAGCTGGCGCATGGCGGCGACATCCCACGGATCCAGCGCTGCGGCGTTCAAACCGCTGGACTCTTTCAGTGGCGTGCGCGCCGCGGGAAACATCCCGGTCGCCAGCACGGCAAAAGCGCCCTGCAAGCGTTGCCCGTCACTCAATGTCAGCCGAACTGAATCGTCGTCCGTTTGCAGATCGATCACTTCCGCCTGCACATGCTCGACCGTGGAGCCATTCAGTGCCCCGACGGCTTGCGCTTCGGCCAGGCGTTGCTGCACGTACACGCCGAACAGGCCCCGTGGCGGGAACAATTCGCTGATCGGCACAGGTTGTTCGGCCGATTCCGGCCAGCCACCGGTGGCGATGTGTCCAGTCAACCATTGCGTCAGGTCATCGGCGTTGTCTGGATCGACGCTCATCCGCGCCGCGTTGCCGTTCAGCGTATGGCCCAACTCGACTGCGCTATAGGCTTCGCCTCGACCGAGCTCCGCACGGGGTTCAATCACCAGTACCGAACGACGGCCAGGCAAACGCAACAATTGCGCCGCCAGCATCGCGCCACTGAGGCCGCCGCCGATGATCAGAATGTCTGCGTGGCGGGTGGCGTCGATCGTCTGCGCGCTTTGGATTTCGCTCATGCCCTGCTCATTGGTCAATGTTTACCGGAATGGAACGCTGTGCATGCCACCTTAATGTGTTGCTCACCAGCACACAAACCTCCCCCTGTAGGAGCTGGCTTGCCAGCGAAAGCGGCATGTCAGTCAACATTTATATCGACTGATCCACCGCCTTCGCTGGCAAGCCAGCTCCTACAGGTGACCTCGTTTTCTGTGAGATAGGCGATCAAATGTAGCGAAGGCGTCTAGGCAGACACCACTTTCTTCTCCTGCTGGTGCAATGCCGCCAGATCCCGATAACCCGCTCCCGGATGAATATCCGGCAACCGCGCTCCTTCCCCAAACAACTTCTCGCGCAAGGTTCCCGGCGCATAGTCGGTCTTGTACACACCGCGCTTCTGCAACTCCGGCACCAGCAATTCCACGGCATCGATGAAGGTTTCGTGGGTCAACGCATAGGCCAGGTTGAAACCGTCCACGTCGGTCTCCTCCACCCACTCTTGCAGAAGATCGGCGACTGTCTCGGGACCGCCGACAAACAACGGCCCAAATCCGCCGATTCCCACCCAGTCCGCCAGTTCGTTGGGCGTCCAGACCTTGTTCGGGTCCGCCGTGGAAAACGCTTCTACCGCCGATTGAATGGCATTGGTGTGCACGTGCTTGAGCGGTTCATCGGGTTTGAACTGACTGAAGTCGATGCCGGTCCAGCCGGAAATCAACGCCATGGCCCCTTCGTAACTGACCCAGGTCTTGTATTCCTCGAACTTGGATTTGGCCTTCGCGTCTGTTTCACCGAGGATTACCGTTTGCAGGTTGAAGATCAGGATTTTCTTCGGATCGCGCCCGGCCTCGGCGGCACGTCGGCGAATGTCGGCCACGGTTTTCTTCAGCAACACTTTCGACGGCGCGGCGACGAATACGCATTCGGCATGTTCGGCCGCAAACTGCTTGCCCCGACTCGATGCGCCGGCCTGATAAAGCACCGGCGTGCGTTGCGGCGAAGGTTCGCACAGGTGAATGCCCGGCACCTGGAAGTGTTTGCCAACGTGGCGGATCTCGTGAATTTTGCTCGGGTCGCTGAAGATCCGCCGCTCGCGATCACGCAGAATCGCGCCCTCTTCCCAACTGCCTTCCCAGAGCTTGTAACAAACCTCCAGGTATTCCTCGGCGAAGTCATAACGGGCGTCGTGTTCGGTCTGGTTTTTCTGGCCGATGTTTTTTGCGCCACTCTCCAGGTACGAAGTGACGATATTCCAGCCGGCGCGGCCCTTGGTCAGGTGATCCAGCGTCGACATGCGTCGGGCGAACGGATACGGATGTTCAAACGATAGCGAGGCGGTCAGGCCAAACCCCAAATGCTCGGTCACCAGTGCCATCGGCGGGATCAGTTGCAGCGGATCGTTGACCGGTACTTGCGCGGCCTGACGGATCGCCGCCTCACCGTTGCCGTTGTAGACGTCGTAGATGCCCAGCACATCAGCAAGGAACAAGCCGTCGAACTTACCGCGTTCAAGGATTTTCGCCAGATCGGTCCAGTATTCGAGGTCTTTGTACTGCCACGAACGATCGCGCGGGTGCGCCCACAAGCCCGGCGACTGATGGCCGACGCAGTTCATGTCGAAGGCGTTGAGGCGAATTTCGCGGGAGATACGTGGGGGTTGGGCTGGGGTTGTCATGGGCCGACTCCGGGATTCTGGTAAATGCTCCGGAGGCATTTGCAGGAGTCGTGCCTGAATATAATTTCCTGTTATTTCAATAAGTTGGTGAATCTTCCAAGAAAGACTTGAAGCTTTAGAAGGGCAAAGTGTCTATCCACTGTTGATCGGTAAACAGTCAGATCACCACGTTGCGCACAAACCGCGCCGCCACGGGACCATCGTTGCGATAGGCATGGGGCTGGTTGCTGGCGAACATGAAGAACTCACCGGCAGCGATATGCTGCGGCGTGTCGCCCAGCATCAAGGTCAGGCAGCCTTCAAACACGTAGATCTGCTCGCTCCAGCCTTCGGCGTCCGGTTGCGACGGGTAAATTTCCCCCGGTTGCAGGCACCATTCCCATTGTTCCACCTCGCGAGTCGCGGTGGCCTTGGACAGTAAAACGGCTTTGCTGCCGGGGATTACTCCGGCCCAGGCCACTTCGTTGATGCGGCTCGGGTCGCGGGCGTCCGGGGCCTGGATCAGATCGCTGAAGGCCACCTCCAGCGCTTCGGCCACGCGGTCGAGAGTGGTCAGGCTGACGTTCTTCTCGCCGGCCTCGATGGCCACCAGCATCCGGCGGCTGACTCCGGACTTTTCGGCCAGCGCGGTCTGGCTCATGTCGGCGGCGTGGCGCAAACGCCGAACGTTTTGGCTAACGTGCTGGAGGACCGAAGCCCGTTGCGTGGAATCTTTGTGCACTATATTGCTCACTTGGTAGGGTTGGGCAGTATACTGCGCAACATTCGGCGCATTGTGCGTCCCCCTCAGGTAGCGTGCAAGGTCATGACGTCGGCGAACTCTTCCCCCCGTTTCTCACGGTTCAGCAAAGCCGAGTGCGTGCTAGTGCTGATCACCATGGTCTGGGGCGGCACCTTTTTGTTGGTGCAGCATGCGATGACCGTCAGCGGCCCGATGTTTTTCGTCGGCCTGCGCTTCGCCGCTGCCGCGAGCCTCGTCGCGCTGTTCTCCTGGCGCCACCTGCGGGAACTGACCCTGTTCGAACTCAAGGCCGGGGCCTTTATCGGTGTGGCGATCATGCTCGGTTATGGTTTGCAGACGGTCGGCTTGCAGAGCATTCCCAGCAGCCAGTCAGCGTTTATCACCGCGCTGTACGTACCTTTCGTGCCGTTACTGCAATGGCTGGTGCTGGGACGACGCCCGGGGTTGATGCCGAGCATCGGGATCATGCTGGCGTTTACCGGGTTGATGTTGCTGTCGGGGCCTTCCGGCGCTTCGTTCAATTTCAGTCCGGGTGAAATCGCCACGCTGATCAGCGCCATCGCGATTGCCGCGGAGATCATTCTGATCAGCACCTATGCCGGTCAGGTCGATGTGCGTCGGGTGACGGTGGTGCAATTGGCTACCACGTCGGTGTTGGCGTTTTTGATGGTGGTGCCGACTCAGGAACGCATTCCGGACTTCTCTTGGCTGCTGTTGTGCAGCGCCTTGGGCCTGGGCGCGGCGAGTGCGGCGATTCAGGTGGCGATGAACTGGGCGCAGAAGAGTGTTTCACCGACGCGGGCGACGTTGATTTATGCCGGCGAGCCAGTGTGGGCCGGGATTGTCGGGCGGATCGCCGGGGAGCGGCTGCCGGCGATTGCACTGGTTGGCGCGGGGTTGATCGTGGCGGCGGTGATTGTGAGTGAGTTGAAGACCAAGGGTAAGCGTGCTGCGGCGCAGGAAGAGTTGGAACGGGAAACACAGGGTTAGGCCGTAATATCTGCGGTGCATGGTAGATCGCCTTCGCGAGCAGGCTCGCTCCCACAGTTGATCGCGGTGTACTCAGATTATGTGTATACCAAAGACCAAATGTGGGAGCGAGCCTGCTCGCGATGGGGCCGGAAGGGTTTAAACCGGCACTTTGAAACAATGTTAATCAGCCTTTTACCGTCTACCGTGAAGGATTCTGCGACAGCGTGGCGTTTGGCGTTCTGGGGAGTGGCACGTATGATGCTTCACAAACTTCCGCAGATTAGAAGCCTATGTCCCTGATAGTTCTACTGCTTCTGCCTTTTATCGGCAGCTGTCTGGCAGCCGTTCTGCCGCACAACGCGCGTAATACTGCCCCCCTGCTGACTGGCCTGATCGCACTGATCGGCACGGTCCAGGTCGCGCTTATGTACCCGCAAATCGCCCATGGCGGCGTGATCCGCGAAGAATTCTTCTGGCTGCCAAGCCTCGGTCTGAACTTCGTCTTGCGCCTGGACGGGTTCGCCTGGCTGTTCTCGATGCTGGTGCTGGGCATCGGCACACTGGTCTCGCTGTACGCACGCTACTACATGTCGCCGGACGATCCGGTGCCGCGTTTTTTTGCGTTTTTCCTGGCGTTCATGGGCGCGATGCTCGGGCTGGTGATTTCCGGCAACCTGATCCAGGTCGTGTTTTTCTGGGAGTTGACCAGCCTCTTCTCCTTCCTGCTGATCGGTTACTGGCACCACCGCAGCGACGCACGACGCGGTGCCTACATGGCGCTGATGGTCACCGGCGCGGGCGGCTTGTGCCTGTTGGCGGGGGTCATGCTTCTCGGCCATGTGGTCGGCAGCTACGACCTGGACAAGGTCCTGGCCGCTGGCGATCTGATTCGCGCACACGCCCTCTACCCGCTGCTGTTACCCCTGATCCTGATCGGCGCCTTGAGCAAAAGCGCGCAATTCCCTTTCCACTTCTGGTTGCCCCACGCGATGGCGGCGCCGACACCCGTCTCGGCCTATCTGCACTCGGCGACCATGGTCAAGGCCGGGGTGTTTCTGCTGGCACGGCTTTGGCCTTCGCTGTCCGGCAGCGAAGAGTGGTTCTACATCGTCAGCGGAGCCGGCGCCTGCACCCTGCTGCTGGGTGCCTACTGCGCGATGTTCCAGAACGACCTCAAAGGTTTGCTGGCCTACTCGACCATCAGCCATCTGGGACTGATCACCCTGCTGCTGGGCTTGAACAGCCCGCTGGCGGCTGTGGCCGCGGTGTTCCACATTCTCAACCACGCGACCTTCAAGGCTTCGCTGTTCATGGCCGCCGGGATCATCGACCACGAAAGCGGCACCCGCGACATTCGAAAGCTCAGCGGCCTGATCAAACTGATTCCGTTCACCGCTACCCTGGCCATGGTCGCCAGCGCCTCGATGGCCGGCGTGCCGCTGCTCAACGGTTTTCTATCGAAAGAAATGTTCTTTGCCGAAACCGTATTCATCAATGCCACGGCCTGGGTCGAGTGGAGCCTGCCAATTGTCGCAACCATCGCCGGGACGTTCAGCGTCGCCTATTCGTTGCGCTTCACCGTCGACGTGTTCTTCGGCCCGACCGCCACCGACCTGCCACACACCCCGCACGAACCACCCCGCTGGATGCGTGCGCCGGTGGAGTTGCTGGTGTTCACCTGCCTGGTCGTCGGGATATTCCCGGCGCAAGTGGTCGGCTCCATATTGGCTGCCGCGGCCCTGCCGGTGGTGGGCGGCACCCTTCCGGAATACAGCCTGGCGATCTGGCACGGCTTGAACGCGCCGATGATCATGAGCCTGATCGCCATGTCCGGCGGCATCGTGCTCTATCTGCTGTTGCGCAATCAGCTCAAGCGCGGGCGCTTCAAGTATCCACCGGTTATTGGCCGGCTCAGCGGCAAGCGCCTGTTCGAGCGCAGCTTGGTAATCACGATGCGCCTGGCCCGTCGTCTGGTGGGACGGATCAGCACTCATCGCCTGCAAACCCAATTGTTCCTGGTGGTCCTCGCCGCCGTGTTGGCCGGGTTGATCCCGATGCTCCACAGCAGCCTGAGCTGGGGAGACCGGCCTAAAATCCCGGGCTCGATCGTGTTCGTGACCCTGTGGTTGCTGGCGATTGTCTGCGCCCTTGGCGCGGCGTGGCAGGCCAAGTATCACCGGCTCGCGGCCCTGACCATGGTCAGCGTCTGCGGTCTGATGACGTGCGTAACCTTCGTCTGGTTTTCCGCGCCCGATCTGGCGTTGACGCAACTGGCGGTCGAAGTGGTGACCACGGTGCTGATCCTGCTGGGCCTGCGCTGGCTGCCCCGGCGGATCGAAGAGGTATCGCCACTGCCAAGCAGCCTGCGCAAGGCACGCATCCGGCGTATCCGCGACTTGCTGCTGTCGACCGTGGTCGGTGGCGGCATGGCCTTGCTGGCCTACGCGATGCTGACACGCCAGACGCCCAACGACATTTCCTCGTTCTACCTCAGTCGTGCCCTGCCCGAAGGCGGCGGCAGCAACGTGGTCAACGTGATGCTGGTGGACTTCCGTGGCTTCGACACCCTCGGTGAAATCACCGTGCTGGTGGCCGTGGCCCTGACCGTATTCGCCCTGCTGCGACGCTTCCGCCCTCCCAAAGAAAGCCTGCAACTGCCGGCCCAGCAACGCCTGCTGGCACCGGACGTGGTCACCGATCTGGTCAACCCGCGCCACGCCAGCGATACCGCGCTGGGGTTCATGATGGTCCCGGCGGTGCTGGTGCGCCTGTTGTTGCCGATTGCACTGGTGGTGTCGTTGTACTTGTTCATGCGCGGGCACAATCAACCGGGCGGCGGGTTTGTCGCGGGGCTGGTGATGTCGGTGGCGTTCATCCTGCAATACATGGTCGCCGGCACGCAGTGGGTCGAGGCGCAAATGAGCCTGCGACCGCTGCGCTGGATGGGCACCGGATTGCTATTTGCCACGGTCACCGGGCTCGGGGCCATGGCGGTCGGTTATCCGTTCCTGACCACCCACACCTGGCATTTCACACTGCCGGTGCTGGGTGACATTCACATCGCCAGCGCACTGTTTTTCGACATCGGCGTGTATGCCGTGGTGGTCGGTTCGACGCTGTTGATCCTCACCGCCCTCGCCCACCAATCGGTTCGCGGCCACAAAACCGCAGCCCAGCCAAAACCCGTCGCCACGCAAGGAGCCGTCTGATGGAAGAAGTCATCGCAATCGCCATCGGCGTTCTTGCTGCGTCAGGCGTCTGGCTGATCCTGCGGCCACGGACCTTTCAGGTGGTGATGGGCCTGTGCCTGCTGTCCTATGGCGTCAACCTGTTCATTTTCAGCATGGGCAGCCTGTTCATCGGCCGGGAACCGATCATCAAGGACGGTGTGCCACAGGACTTGTTGCATTACACCGATCCACTGCCGCAGGCCCTGGTGCTGACAGCCATCGTGATCAGCTTCGCCATGACCGCACTGTTTCTGGTGGTGCTGCTCGCTTCCCGGGGCTTGACCGGGACCGACCATGTCGATGGCCGGGAGCCTAAAGAATGAATGCGATGACGCACCTGATCGCCGCACCGATTCTGCTACCGCTGCTGACCGCCGCCATCATGTTGATGCTCGGCGAGAAACACCGTCCGCTGAAGGCCAAAATCAACCTGTTCTCCAGCCTGCTCGGTCTGGGGATTTCCGTGTTGTTGCTGCAATGGACACAAACCACCGGCGTCCCTGGCTCCATCGGCGTGTACCTGCCGGGCAACTGGCAAGTGCCGTTCGGCCTGGTGCTGGTGGTCGATCGCCTGTCAGCCTTGATGCTGGTGTTGACCGGGATCATTGGCGTCAGCGCCTTGCTGTTTGCCATGGCCCGCTGGGACGGTGCCGGTTCCAGTTTCCACGCGCTGTTCCAGATTCAATTGATGGGGCTGTACGGTGCGTTCCTGACCGCCGACCTGTTCAACCTGTTCGTGTTTTTCGAAGTGCTGCTGGCGGCGTCCTACGGTTTGATGCTGCACGGTTCCGGCCGGCCGCGCGTGTCGGCGGGGCTGCATTACATCTCGATCAACCTGTTGGCGTCGTCGCTGTTCCTGATTGGCGCGGCACTGATTTACGGGGTCACCGGCACCCTGAACATGGCCGACCTGGCGCTGAAAATCCCGCTGGTGCCCGAAGCTGATCGCGGCTTGCTGCATGCCGGCGCGGGGATTCTCGCGGTGGCGTTTCTGGCCAAGGCCGGGATGTGGCCACTGAACTTCTGGCTGGTGCCTGCCTACTCCTCGGCCAGCGCACCGGTGGCGGCCATGTTCGCGATCATGACCAAAGTAGGCGTCTACACCTTGCTGCGTTTGTGGACGCTGCTGTTCTCTGGCCAGGCCGGGGCGTCCGCATACTTTGGCGGCGACTGGCTGATCTATGGCGGCATGGCGACGATCGTCTGCGCGGCGCTGGCGATTCTGGCGGCCCAACGCCTGGAGCGCATGGCCAGCCTGAGCATTCTGGTGTCGGCCGGGATTCTATTGTCAGCCATCGGCTTCGCCCAACCGAACCTGATCGCGGCGGCGCTGTTCTATCTGGTCAGCTCGACCCTGGCGTTGAGCGCGTTGTTCCTGCTGGCCGAGTTGATCGAGCGTTCCCGTTCGGTCATTGAAATACCACTGTTCGATGACGCTGACCTGATTGCGCGTCCGACACCCTCCGTGCAGCCGCCCAAAGGCACCAACCTCGATGACGATCAGAAAGCCGTGGTCGGCCAAGTGATTCCCTGGACCATGGCCTTCCTCGGCCTGAGCTTCATTGCCTGCGCGTTGTTGATTATCGGCATGCCGCCGCTCTCTGGCTTCATCGGCAAACTCAGCCTGCTCAGCGCCCTCCTCAACCCGTTGGGCCTGGGCAATGGCGCAGGCGAACCGGTGTCGAACGCGGCGTGGGGATTGCTGGCCCTGTTGATTCTGTCGGGGCTCGCCTCGCTGATCGCGTTCTCGCGCCTGGGTATCCAGCGTTTCTGGACCCCGCAAGAACGTCCATCGCCGTTGCTGCGCCGTTTTGAGTGCGTGCCGATCATCGTTCTGCTCGGGCTGAGCATTGCGCTGACGTTCAAGGCCGAACCGCTGCTGCGCTACACCCAGGCCGCCGCAGACACGTTGAACAATCCGCAGCAATACGTGATGGCTGTGCTTGGCACTCGCGCGGTGCCAAGCCCGGAAGCCAAAGCGGCGATGGCGGAGGTGCAACCATGAAACGCCTGTTTCCTTCTCCCTGGTTGTCGCTGGCGCTCTTTCTATTGTGGCTGGTGCTGAACCAGTCAATGAGCCCGGGTAACCTGTTGCTCGGCGCCCTGCTGGGTTTCTGCGCACCGTTGATGATGCGCAGGTTGCGACCGCTGCCGATTCGTATTCGTCGCCCAGGGGTGATCCTGCGTTTGCTCTTGGTGGTCGGCCGAGACGTGGTGGTGTCCAACCTCGCCGTGGCCTGGGGCGTGCTCAATGCCGGTCGCCGGCCGCCGCGCTCACGTTTCATCAAAGTGCCGCTGGACCTGCGCGATGCCAACGGCCTCGCCGCGTTGTCGGCAATCTGCACCGTGGTCCCTGGCACCGTCTGGTCGGAGCTGGCGCTGGACCGCAGCATCCTGTTGCTGCATGTGTTCGATCTGGATGACGAAGCGCTGTTCATCCAGCACTTCAAGGCGACCTATGAGCGCCCCTTGATGGAGATCTTCGAATGAGCGCATTGCTGTCGAACGCAATCCTGCTGAGCCTGTTTCTGTTTTCCGTGGCGATGATCCTGACCCTGATCCGTCTGTTCAAAGGGCCATCGGCCCAGGATCGGGTACTGGCGCTGGATTACCTGTACATCATCGCGATGCTGATGATGCTGACGCTGGGCATTCGTTATGCCAGTGACACCTATTTCGAGGCGGCGCTGTTGATCGCCCTGTTCGGCTTCGTCGGCTCGTTTGCCCTGGCGAAATTCCTGCTGCGTGGCGAGGTGATCGAATGAGTGGCGAACTGTCGCTGTGGGTTGAGATTCCAGTAACGATTCTGCTGCTGCTCAGCAGCTTGTTTGCGCTGATCGGCGCCATTGGCCTGGTGCGGATGAAGGATTACTTCCAGCGCATGCACCCGCCGGCGCTGGCCTCGACGCTGGGTGCGTGGTGCGTGGCACTGGCGTCGATCATTTACTTTTCGGCGCTCAAATCGGGGCTGGTGCTGCATGCCTGGCTGATTCCGATTCTGTTGGCGATTACCGTGCCGGTGACCACCTTGCTGCTGGCTCGGGCGGCGCTGTTCCGCAAGCGCATGGCCGGGGATGATGTGCCGGCTGAGGTGAGCAGTCGACGGAGTGAGAGTGGGAGCTGAATCCGGGGATTTGGGTTGACTGGAAGGGCCTCATCGCGAGCAGGCTCACTCCTACAGTGATCTGCGCCATGACACCGATCCCCTGTAGGAGTGAGCCTGCTCGCGATAGCAATTTCAGCAACAACTCAGGTCCAGGCCACTGCCAACAACCCCGCCCCCAACACCACACACAACGGCGAATACACCCAAGTGTCGAGCCGGGCAAACGTCGAATCCTTGACCTCTTTGAAGAACCCCACCAGGTTCGAATCGCCAATCGCCCGGGCGAACATCAGAATCGCGATGGTACTGATCACCCATTGCAACCACCGATCATGCACCACAGGCAGACACAGCCCGACTCGAAAACACACCAGCATGGCGATCATCAGCAACCCCACCGCCACCAACAACGTCACCCAACCCGACGGCTTGAACACCGGCCTTGATTGCGCGCCGCCGTCCCCGGGCACTCGCGGCACCGCCGCCTCGCTGCCCCACTTGCCGCCCGATGCCCAATACACGTGAAGCAGACTAATAATCAAAAAGATTGAAGCCATGCATTGCGCGACCATCAGACTCATATTCGGGCATCCATCCAGTGGGAGCGAATGTGC
Source organism: Pseudomonas sp. P4_C8 (assembly GCF_056401975.1). NCBI lineage: Bacteria > Pseudomonadati > Pseudomonadota > Gammaproteobacteria > Pseudomonadales > Pseudomonadaceae > Pseudomonas > Pseudomonas sp. P4_C8. The sequence continues at coordinate 14,185 of NZ_JBFUIH010000030.1, forward strand.
TCCGGGCGGTGACAGCGATACTCGGAAAAATACAATCGTGTGAGCAACCGGGTTACTTCAATTCGGCGGAAACCTTATCAGCCACCTCCTTTGGCACCCACGCCTTCCAGATTTCCGGATGCGCCTTCATGAACGTTTCCGCCGCCTGGCGTGGCGGGGTGTGCTTTTCGCTCATCTCGGCGAGGGCCTTGTTCAGTGGACCGATCGGCAAATCGACCTTGCTGAAAAACTCGGTAATTTGCGGGTACTGTTTTTGGAACGGCGTGGACACACCGATGGACAGCTTCGAGGGCAGCGAACGCGTTGGCTTGGGATCAGGATTGTCGGAGTCGGTCAGGGTTTTCCAGGCTTCAGCGTCGAAGGGTGGCTCTTCCAGCTGAATCAGCTTGAAGCGCCCGAGCAAGGGCGTCGGTGACCAGTAATAGAACAGAACCGGCTTACCCCGATGAATCGACGACGTGATTTCTGCGTCCAGCGCCGCCCCGGAACCGCTGCGAAAATTCACATAGCTGTCGTTCAGGCCATAGGCGGTGAGCTTCTGCTTGTTAACCACTTCCGACGTCCAGCCGATCGGGCTGTTGAGGAAGCGCCCCTTGCCCGGGGTTTCCGGGTCGGCGAACACGTCTTTGTATTTGGGCAGGTCGCTGACACTGCGCAGCCCCGGCGCCAGTGGCTTGATGCCTTTGGCCGGGTCGCCCTTGATCACATATTCCGGGACCCACCAGCCTTCCGTCGCGCCCTTGACCGTATCGCCCAGGCTCGCGACCTTGCCTTCGGCCTCAGCCTTGACCCAGACCGGGCTGCGTCCGGCCCATTCCTCACCAATGACCTGAATGTCATTGTTGGCCAATGCGGTTTCCAGGGTAATCGTGGTTCCCGGCAAAGTATCGGTTGGCAGCCCGTAACCCTTCTCGACAATGATCCGCAGGATATCCGTGATCAGACTGCCGCTTTCCCAATTCAGGTCGGCGAAGTGGATCGGGGCCTGGGCCGCGTACACCGGAACGGCTGAGGTCAACAACCCGAAACAGGCCAGTGACGCCGCCAGCAACCGTCGAATTCCTTTCATGCTTTTGCACCTCGTGCTGTTCACAGCAATAGCAGGATGGCCTGATAAAGGACCGCAAGCCTCAAAATATTCAGTCAATTGACTGTAGTAGAGGATCCTGATTTCGAGGGGCGGGAATTAATTTTCGCCAGCGTCCTGCAAGCGTGACAGCTCTCTTCTGACCATGCTGGCGTACGCCGCCGGGCGCAGCGTATAGATCTGTGACGCCACCCAATTCAGCCAGGCTCCCTGCAGAACAGCCTTCTGCTCGAACAGCCGCCGGGCTTCAGTGTGTGCACTGGCCTGGTTCTGTTCGTGGAAATCGGCGCGGGTCAGGGTCATTACTCGCTGGCCTTGAAGGTCACCAGTTCGCCCTTGCGCCACTTGGCGGCCTTGGCGGTAACGGCTTTCAGGGTTTTGGTCAGGCCTTCCTGCAACTGTTGGTGGGCAGCGAACACCGTCACCACGCTATGGCCTTCCTTGAACACAATCGCCTGACCATCGGCGGTGGTGACAAACGCGTAATCGCCCAACCCATAGACGGTCAGTTTGATTTCGCGGAACTTGATGTCCAGCTTGCCACCTTCGCGACTCGGCAGAACAGAGGCGCTGAAATGATCGCCGACCTTGAGTTTGAGCCCCGGCTTGTCGTCCACCACCAGCGCTTCTTCGGTGTCGATCTCGGCAATGTAAATGCCTTCGGCGTTCTGTTCGGTGATGTAGACGAAACGAGATTGAAACTGTTTAACCAACTTTGCGCGCAAATCACCCAGCACGAACAAAGCATGCATATCGAGATTACTTACTGCCAAGGAAACATCCCCACATCTGAAATTGATACCGCACGCAGGAAAAGCGCACAGCAGAAAAAAGCAGCCATACCGATGGTCTTGCAAAAAATCCGGGTTGAAATCCTGATCCGGGCAGAGGGCTCGTGCATCGCGAGGTCCGTGAGCGTACTGGAATATCACTCGCGCCGTCTTCCCTCAACGTCGTCAGAGGTTGAAGGAAAATACCCTTCTTGCTGCCAGAGGAAACAGGATGACTAACTTTAAGGAAAAAACGCTTCAAGAAAAGCACTTTTCTGACATATCGTCCGCAAAAAATTGCTTTAGATGTACTCCATTCGCCAACCGGTGATGGCAATTCTAGAGCAGCGATGCTGACAGCGACTAGCCAAAACGACGTACATACGTCGGCAAAACAATGAAAAGGACTTCATATGTGCACTATGACTCATTTTGCAACCGCCCAGGCGCCTTATACCCACAACGCCTCGTCACCGCCTCAGGGGGTGTTCGACCAACCTCGACTGCACCCCGAAGACCCCGCCTGGCCAAGGTTTCAGGTGGTTTTGGCCGGTAACGCGTTCTTCCATATCAAGGAAGCCGCCACAGGCCGCGTCAGAGGTTTGCGCGGTGACCACAACGAAGCCTGTGCACTTGCCCGCTCACTTGAGTCACGCGTATGAGGCGCCGCTGAACTCAATCCAACAGACGTTTCGTCACACCGCCGACTAATCTCAGCCGTCGGCGGGCAACTACTGCCATACTGCCCGCCCCATGAAACCCGTTCCCACGTCGGACGGCGCTCAAAACAACAAAATATTTCCAAGGGAAGGCTGCTACGTGACGGAATTTGATATTGGCGAATTTATTATCCGGGGCGAAGCCAGAGAGATCGACGGCGAATTCCAGGCAGTGATTGTCATGCGCGCCAAACCGAAATTGACCACAGAGACGTATCACCAGGTCGAGAAGGATCGCTGGTTCAAAACGGCGGATGTTGCAGCCATTGCCGCTCAGGAATCGGCTAAAGCCCTGAAAGCCGCAGTCGATGCAGGTGCACTGAAAGCCTGATCATCGAAATTGCCGTCTATGCTCACTCCTGCTTTGGAACATCCATCGAACTCCTGAAGCGCGACCTCCTCAGATGCAATGAAGTCGCCCTTCAGATCTCGCACTCGACGCGAACCACCAGGAGATGAACATGGATTCACCCACACACGACTTGAAAGGCTTGTTCGACCAACTGGGCCTGGACTCCAACCAGAAAGCCATCGATGATTTTATTGCCAGCCATTCCCCCTTGGCCGACAACAAAAAACTGATCGATGCCGAGTTCTGGAGCCCGCAGCAGGCCGGTTTCCTGAAAGAACAGTTACGTGAAGACGCCGATTGGGCACGAGTGGTCGACGACCTGAACCTGCGCCTGCACCAGGTTCACTAACCCACACACTCAATGCAGGCTGCCTGGTGAAGCGGCGTTCAATTGCGCCAACCAGGCAGTCCTGCACGCTTCGGCCTCATTGCGACTGGCAAACGCCGTCCCCCGGCGCTCGCCGTTGAGCAGTACAACCCAACAGACGCTCTGCCCCATCGCGCGCAAACTGGCGGGTACGCCACTGCCAATCATCACCGCGACATTAACTTTGCTTTGCATGCTGGCCTCTCGAATTTCATTAGCAACCTAACCATATAGGCATGTTAATGAGTTAATCCGCGAGGAAACAGCAACGAGCCTGCACAGCTTCGTTGCCAGAATCGTAACAATGGCCCGCCTCTAGCGAGGACTCTGTGGCTTGTAACCCAACCGCAAACCACCCCAATGCCGTCCCTTGAGGATGATCGGCACCGAGAGGTCGTGCATCAGTTCACCCGTGTCGCGGGTGTATGTCTGCAACAACACGGGTTGTTGATGGCTGCCACAGCGGATACCCGTGCGGTCAGCAAATTTACGTTTGGTGCGGTTTTGCAGTGTATCGACCTGCGTGTCGCCGGTTAGCGGCAGGCTAAAGGACTTGTTATGGGTTGGCACATAGCCCTGCTGCGTGCAGGCGATGGCAAACACCAGGCCTTCATGACGCGGTAACAACGGCTCCTGAATCRCCGGCAGGACCTGATCGGTGTAGCGGTCGAAGCGGGTCTGAAACCTGGACGGGCTGGTATTGGGGATCGCCTGGTAATTTCGGTCAAACAGGTCATCGAGGCTGACACGTCCCTGGTCGATATCCGCTTCAAAACGCGCGGCAATCTGGCTCGCGCCCTCGCGGGCCAGGTCATAAATCCGTTGGTGATAGTCATCCAGTCCGACTTCGGCCAGGCGCTCACTGATGGATTCGGCCTGACCTTCCATTTGCACAGCGGCCTGGGCCAGACGCTGGGTCTGTTGATCACTGACTGCAAGATCGCTGCGCATCTGTTCGATGGCATGGAACAGGCTGTCGAGTTGTTCGCGATTGGTGTCCGCGCCGCGGGCGATTTGTCCGACCTGGTCCTCGACGCCAGCGGCCAATCGAGTAATGTTTTCCAGGTGCTGACCGGTGTTCTCGACTTGCTCGACACCGCTGTCGAGGTCGCTGGAGAGTTGACGGATCTGCTCGACGACCTGAGCGGTGCGTTGCTGGATATCGGCAACCATCTCGCCGACCTCACCGGTCGCCGCCGCAGTTCGCGCCGCCAGGCCCCGCACTTCATCGGCCACCACCGCGAAGCCGCGACCGTGTTCACCGGCCCGCGCGGCTTCGATAGCGGCGTTCAACGCCAGCAAGTTGGTCTGGCTGGCGATGGACTGGATCACCAGCGTCACCCGCTGGATATCGTCACTGCGCAGGCTGAGGGCCTCAATCAGCTCGCGACTGTTGCTGGCGCGCTGACTGAGTTGATGCATTCGGGCGATCGACTCCATCAGCTCCTGGCGCCCTGCTGCGCCGCTTTGATGAGCCTCACTCGCGGCACCGAGGGCTTCGCGACTGAGTTTGGAGGTGGCTTGCTCGGTCGCAATCATCACTTCGGCATTGCGGACAATTTGCGCTGCCGCGCTGAGTTGCGATTGCAGTTTGTCTGCCAGTTGCTTGACCGAAAAGGCCACGCCTGCTGCGGATAGCGCGTTGTGGCTGGTGGTGTAGGAAAGGTCGCGGGTCAACGCGGTGATGGTGCTGGAGTTGTCCACGCAGGTGTCTTCCGGCGTAGCGCGGGAGCGCAGACGCGGCAGCCAGATAATCAACACGGCCAAGGGCAAGCCAAGGTATAGCGACCAGCCACCCAGTGCCATGCCGCATAACAAAAGCATCAGGGCGACACTTTGCAGGGTCGGTGTCAGCCAACGGTTTTTCGGCAATTGCACTGGCGCAGGCGTTGCCGCCGCCAGAGATCCGTCTCTCGTCATTTTCGTCACCCCACGCCTTTCTGATTATTGTCTGCGCATTTAACGCCACTACAAGGCCATTATCTATGGTCCATTAGTCGTGGGTATTGCAGCTAATCAACAGAGGTGCGCGAGGTTTTTTACAGACGAAAAAAAGCATCGCGGGCCAGCCTTGCTCCTTTTGGAGTGAGGCTCGCCCGCGATGCGGGGCGCTACGAAATCAGGCCTGACGCTGGTGCTTGTCGATCTGTTCGTGACGCTCTTGAGCTTCGATGCAGTACTTGGTGGTCGGGCTGATCAGCAAGCGTTTCAGGCCAATGGCCTCGCCGCTGTCGTCGCACCAGCCGAAGCTGTCTTCTTTGATGCGTTCCAGAGCCTGTTCCAACTGAGGCAGCATGCGCTGGTCGCGATCGATCGCGTTCACCAGCCAGGTGCGCTCTTCTTCGACAGAAGCCGCGTCTGCCGGATCGGCCGGGGTGTCCAGGCTCTCGATGGCGATGCGGTTCTGTTCGATGCGCTCATGGGTTTCGACTTTCATGTTCTGCAGCAGCTCGGAGAAAAAAGCATGCTGCTCAGCATTCATGTAGTCATCCGCCGGCATGGCCAGCAACTTGTCCTTTGTCATTGATATCTCTATAAAAAAACGTGCATTAAGGCGAATTAGGGAGCGTTCCGGCGGACCTCGGTCGTCCGTCGCAAAGGCGCCATTTATTCCAAGCGCCACCCGGCACTCAATTTACGAGGGGCGGCAGTCTAAGGCCGACTTGAGGCCCCAGCAACTGAAAAGTCAGCGAATTTGTCCGAAAAGGTGTGCAAAGTGCGCTATGGCAACCGTTGCTGCCGTTATCGGAGTGCGTTTATAGCAAGAAATTCAATCGAACGGCGGTATATAGAAGACAAACGGCCACACAAGCCCCCCGCTTGTTGCAGGTCGCGCAACCTGAGCTAAGGTTGTCCGTCCCGCAATGGTCCTCTGAAGGAATGTATTAATGAAGCTGATCGGCATGCTGGATTCGCCTTATGTACGGCGTGTGGCCATTTGCGCCAAATACTTGGGCATCGACCTGGAGCACCAATCGGTGTCGGTGTTCAGGCACTTCGAGCAGTTCCAGCAGATCAACCCGGTGGTCAAGGCGCCGACGCTGGTGTTGGATGATGGCGAAGTGCTGATCGATTCAACGCTGATCATCGATTATCTGGAATCCCTCGCCGGTCCAGGCAAAAGCCTGATGCCCGGCGACCTCAAGCAACGGTTGCGCGCCTTGCGCGTGACCGGGCTGGCGCTAGCGGCGTGCGAGAAGTCAGTGCAGCTTTATTACGAACGCAGCCTGCGCCCGGCCGAAATTCAATTCCAGCCGTGGGTAGAACGCGTCGAAGGGCAATTGGCGGCCGCCTATTCATCACTTGAACGCGAACTGCAAAAGCAGCCATTAACCAACGGCGCCTCGATTGCGCAGGACGGGATTACGCTGGCGGTGGCCTGGAGCTTCACCAATTTGGTAGTGCCGGATCAGGTCGACGTTGAGCGCTTCCCGCGAATCGCCGAATTCACCGCCCAAGCGGAAACACTTGAGGCATTCATCAGTACCCCGATAACCTGAGCCGCCCACTCAATCGGACTCACCCATGATCGCCGCCGAACAGCCCACTCCGGCGCTGAAGGAAATCTTCAACGCCGAGCGCCTCAAGCACATCGCGACCGAAATGACGGCGGTCTACCCCGAGTTCAACGCCAAAGCCTTTCTGAAGAGGGCCAACGACGGCCTCGCCGAATTGTCGATCATGCAGCGCATGGCCCGGGTTAGCGAATGCCTGCACGCGGTGTTGCCACTGGGTTATGAAGAGACCCTTGAGGTGTTGCGCGCCCTCGCCCCTCGACTTGACAGCGGCTTCGTCAGCATCTCGCTGCCGCATTACGTGGCGCTGTATGGCGCCCATGATTTCGAGCAGTCGATGGATGCGCTCAAGTACTTCACCGCGTTTGGTTCTGCGGAGTTTGCGGTCCGGTATTTTCTGCGTAGCGATTTGGAGCGCTCATTGGCGCTGATGCAGCAGTGGTCGCGGGATGAAAATGAACACGTCCGGCGTCTGGCCAGCGAAGGCTGTCGGCCGCGTTTGCCGTGGTCGTTTCGACTGGAGCAGGTACAAGCCGATCCGACCCTGGCAGCGGCGATTCTCGACAACCTCAAGGCGGATGAAAGCCTTTACGTGCGCAAGTCCGTGGCCAATCACCTCAACGACATCACTAAGGACCATCCCGACTGGGTGCTGGACCTGATCGAAGGATGGTCGCTGGATAACAAGCACACCGTGTGGATTGCCAAGCATGCGTTGCGCAGTTTGATCAAGCAGGGCAATCAGCGAGCGTTGGCGATTATTGGAGCCAGCGGCAAGGCCGAGGTCGAGATTGTTGGGGTGAAGGTCGAACCGGCGGTGATTCGTCTGGGGGAGAAAATCACGCTGTCGTTTGTTGTGAAATCCACGGTGGCGGAGAGTCAGCGGCTGGTAATCGACTATGCGATTGATTACGTCAAAGCCAATGGCAGCACGTCGGCGAAGGTGTTCAAGCTCAAGGCATTGACGTTGCCTGGCAAGGCGACTGAACAGGTCAGTCGTGGTCAGCAGATCAAGGAACTCACCACCCGCAAGCACTATGTGGGTTTGCATGCTGTGCACATTCTGGTGAACGGCGAACGCCTGGCCAGCACCTCATTTGAAATCCTCGCCTAACCGGCAGCGGCTACAAACGAAGTGCGCTAATTAACGATGCGGGCCTGCTTGGCTATTGACTGAGTTGATCTCGGTCGAAACCGACGTTGGTCAACCCTCACTGAATGAAGTCCAGCGAAGCCTGACCAATATCAACCAGGTTTCTGATGTTCACTGCGGGATGTCCAGACGGCGATATTACCAGTAGCGGCGCCCAGCGCTCGGCTTCTGAATAGTGGCCGTGACCATTGCCGGTGCCACCGTGATCACTGACAAAAATGACCAAACGCTGAGGCAGTGCACCCTGGGCGGATGGTGACGCAAATGCATTCTCCCACAGGCGCCGAATGCGGGAGTCTGTTGCTCGCACGGCGGCAGCGTAGCCCGGATCAGACGGGTCAAAAGAACCGTTATGGCCCGCTTGGTCTACAGCATCGAGATGAATGAACGCCAGATCGGGCTGGCAAGCTCGCCAGGTGGTCAGCACTTCATGCTCGATCGCTGCATCGTCGTCACGCAAAAACGCCGCATGGCGTATCTCGGGCAAAGCCCGCAAACGCCCCTCGACCAAGTCGTACAGCGGCCGCCAGGAGGTAATGAGAACGCTGCGACTATCGGCCTTGCGGCTCTGAAGGCGCTCAAACACGGTTTGAACTTTGATTGGCCCTTTGCTGCTGTTATCAACAATGCCATGTGCGCTTGCCCAGCTAGAGGTCAGCACACTGATCCAGCCAGGTGCGGAATAAGTCTGTTGCGTGCGGCCGTTGCTGACATCGACTCTCCCCCAAGCCAACCCCTGAGATTCAGCCAACTGGAACAGAAAGGGGGTCAGTGCCGGGCTAACGGCGTCCGTACGCAGGCCGTCGATACCGATGATGACGACCTGCCGGTCGGGCACTTGCGGCGCAGCTTTGCATTGCCCTACCTCTTCGCCAGGTGAACAGCCAAGCAGGCTCATCGCACACAGCGCTACCAGCAACTTGAGCCCCGAGCGCGGAGTGAGACTTGCCGTTAGTGCCAAGAATGCCCCAGAGAATAAATTCATCATGCCTGCGACGCTTCTAGTTGGTGATGGAGTCTAGCCCTGGATTGATGACCATCGTTTCCGGCCGCCACGACAGACCGAAATCGACGGTGGATTCAACCGGCCGATGCAGCAGATTGGCTAAATCGTTCAGCGGGCATTTCGCAGCTTAGTTTTTCTTCCTGATTAGTTTACTTATGTAGTACTTGAGGCTTAAACGATCTTTGGGTCTTGGCTTGTAGTGGGTCTTGTTTCTTTGTGCGGGATCGATCGCCATGGTTCCTGCGGTGTAGTAATAAAGCGCGATAGACCTGCGCGTGATGTGCTCTGGAGTCGTTAAAGGCTCTGGGTGCCCATGATTGCTGTCTTTGTCTGTATTGAAGATGACGCAGCGATTGTAAATGGGCAGAACTTTTTTAAGGCAGGTCTTCATGCCGATATCCCAAAGCTCTAGATTACCGCCGTATTCCTCTTGCCAGTTTTCATTCAGATAAATGATGACATTCAGCCTACGCTCAACATTAAGCTTTTTGTTGAGTCTGAAGTCCGAATGCACCCCAAGGAAACCACCACTCTTCGTTTCATGCAGCCCGCCACCGCTAAAGTAGGGGTCGGGTATCAAACCTTCGATGCCTGTGAGCTTTTCAAGAAACTGCAACATGGGCGCCGAGTTAAAAGCGTTAAAAACAGTCTTGAGAAAAGGGGGGCATTCATTGGGACTGATTTGACGCTTTAGTTGACCTTTATAGCCGCGCTCGTAGATCATTTCATTGTTGGTTGGCTCGACTGGAAAGTGCGAGCATATACTTGCAATCAGGTCTTCGTGCAAGAAGTTATCGATAACGATGTGCGGAAATGGCGTAGCCTGAATATAGTGGCTGGCCAATGAATGACCAAAGGCGCTGGCGGCGTCCTGGTCGAAATCAAGCCCAGAGGAGAGGGTGATAGGGAGTGTTTGAGTGATGGGTGCCATTACCGCTCCAATAACTTAATACAAAAAACCTGTGGGATGACTGAAAACAGAGCCAAACGCACTGCTCGTGCACGCCTGCTTAACTTATGTTTAGCTGTTGTCCTTGTTCAAGCGCTTAAGGATATTATTGTACATTTTTGTTCGTCTGTGCGTCGTTTCATAGCCCCCAGCCGCTGCGACAGTACCCGACTGAATATGATCCAGATAGCTGAAAATTTTACGCGGCGATAACATTTCAACGACATAGCCAAGCTCGGTCATGCGGTCTTGGAGGGTATAACCAGGAACACGATCGTCCATCGAAAAATGCAGGCCGTGTTGCTTGATAAGTTTGCAGTTCCACAAGGTACAGAAACTCTTCAAGTACACTTCCCTGTATGGTTTTGGCTCCCTGGAGCGTAATCCCACAGAAATTTTCAGGCGTCTGAAATGGTGTTTGAACAGTCGCGAACTAAAGCGCCAAAAAGTTCTCGTGGCGCCACGATTTAATTGCTCTACACAACCGACGGCTACGGTTTTTTGATTTTTAATGCATTTATTCAGCATCATCGGGAAAACGTTTTTATCGAAAACAAATGTGTCAGTATGCATGAGAAACAAATAATCAGTTTCAACGCGCTCCAAAACCAGGTCAAGTGCTTTGCCATGCGCGATATGGCCTGCCTCCGGTTCAGAAACAGAACGTTCGATTAAATTAATCCAGTCAAGCGACCTCAAATACTCAGTGCTTTCATCAGCAGAATAATTATCAACTACCCATACTGGGACACTRCCACCCAGATGCTGGTGCAATAAGTCTAAACATATTTTGGTGATTTCTGGCGTCTTGTAATTTACTATAACTATACTAAAGGCATTAGAGCTATCAGCCGACAAATTAGCACTGCTCATCATTTAGGCACTCAAGGTATTATATTTAGATGTAGAGATAATTGAACTTGCATCCAGTTGTCGCTTATATATTCGCGTATGATTTCGCATGATTATAAAACCTGATCTGTTAAGTCGCTTTTTCATACACTGAATAGCCATAGCTAACTCAAAGCCTGATGGAGAGGAGCAAATGTGAATTTCATCTTATAAGGATCCACTCTGCAGGTAAATATCCGTGAGTTAATTTGTTACATCGAAAGGCTGGTCAGGCGAGCTTCTTGGGGCGGCGTACTACATCTCCCTCTGTGGCGAGGAGCTAGCCCTGCACCACAGAGGGTCGTGCTTACTCCTTCAGCTCAACGTGATCCAACGCCTGATTCACCGCCAATTCCCCCAACATGACCACTTGCGTAATCCCCAGCAGGGTCTTGCGATGTGAGTTATCCAATAACGCTGCAAAATTGCTGAGCATGGTGGTGGCCGAGCCCAGTGATTCGCTGGCGTTGGCCAGCAGGGATTCGGTGTCGTACTTAGGATTGGCGAGGAACATGGGTTCGGGTTCGTTGGTACTGGCCATGATTTGGGCTGCCGGGTTGAGGTAGTGGTYGAGGGCGCGTTCGGCCGCTTCATGGAATTTTTTGGAATCGAGGGATTCGTAGGGGGATGCCGGATCGGTGTCCGGTGGATTGGGTGTTGGTTTGATCATAGATGAAACTCCCACTTAGAAAATTAAGGAGCCATCACCCTTGCTACCAAACAAAGGGTGGCGGCCATACGCGGGTTGGTAGACCGGTCTAAGTAGGAAACCCGGCGCTCACGAAGGAGCCCCACGCATGACCACCATATAAAACCGAGTCCAAAAAAGACTGCATATGGCGTTGTCATGCGACTACTTAAAAGCGGGCTACCAAACCCGATCACTGTTTTTCAGTGACCGGAAAACGATATAGCCCACCCCGTAGACGCACAAGCCGGCGGATTCTGTCTTACCCGTAGGCGATGACGCAAGGCGTTGTAGCCTTTGGGTGGTAACAGAAGGCTTCGTTTAAACAGGTGAAATTTTTGTTGTTTAAGCGTCAGCAAAACGAGGCAAATCACTCGCTGAGTCAGTCAAACGAAATCCGTGTGGGAGCGAGCGAGCCGGCTCGCTGCGGGCACTAATTGACAAATCAAGTACCTCCGCCCCGCTATCCCAGACCAATGTTGCAAGTGGATCGCAAATGACAAGTGCGCCTGATGATCACGCTTTATTTTGTCTTTTCCGTGGGTGTGCAGAGGGTGTGAATCTGGAACTGAACCCCCCCGAGTGATTCCTTGATCTGATTGGCTGCGTGCTGACATGCCTCCATATTCTTGTACTCGGCATGATCGATCGCTGTAGCGGGCTGTGAGCCGTTGGTGCCAAGAATGACCCAGAGAATGAAGCTCATGATGCCTCCGACGTTTCTAGTAGGTGATGAAGATTAGCCGTGAATTGATGACCATCGCTGTCAGGCTGCGACGAAGCCGATTGTCTTGGGAGCTGACGCCATCATGAAACGACGACTTCAGCTCTGCGCGTTCAGAAACAGGGAGAACAGCTCGGACTGAGATTTAATCCCCAGTTTGCTGTACATGTGCTTGCGGTGGACCTTCACAGTCTCGGCGGAAATCGCCAGCTTGCGCGCGATCTCCTTGTTCGAGCAGCCGCTGAGCATTAGCCGGCCGACTTCCAGTTCGCGGGCGGAGAGCGGCGTATCCAGCTGCTTGTCAGTAGAGTCCAGCCAGCTCTGCCAACTTGGCGTCGGCAACGCGTTCTGCTCCAGCACCTCCCGCTCGAATGCCATGCGCTGACGCATCAGGGCGGCAACCCACGGCTGAATGAGTGTGAGCAAGGCGATCTGCTCTGGACTGAAACGGGCCTCGCTTCCCAGTGACAGGCTGAGGGCGCGTTCCGCGTCGAGCTGGACGTTGATATGTACTTCATCGGCAACGATATTGAGGCGGAAGTAGCGTTGGTAGTAGTCGGTCTGCTCGAAGCACTCCGGCGCCACGTCGGCTAGCCAAAACAAACCGTTCTGCGGTGCTTCCCGGTTGGCCAGGTAAAAGGGATCGAGCAGATACAGGCCTTTGAGGTAATCCTGAAAGAGCGGGTCTGGCCCACCGTCCTTGCCTGGGCATTCTGCGAGCACCTGCGGACGGCCATTGCTGAAAATCAGCACGACCCAACTGTCCACCGGTATGTATCTATCCAGCAGACGCACCAGGGCCAGCCAGAAACCAGGACGGTCAAGCCCCTCAATCAGCCTGCCAATCGCCTGGTGCCAGGCCATGTCCTGCAACGTAATGCTCACGACTCTACCCATACGGGGTTACCCCATCGATGTGATTACTTTCCGTTTTATGCCTCTCCATACTTCATCCAGCCCTGGCGGGTGCTGTTTAGTTTGGCGATTGCGAGCCCACAACACGTGAAAGGATCACCGATGAAGATTGAACTCGTACAACTTACCGGTCGCGATGGCGATACCGCTTATAACCTGGAGCGTACCTTGCAGGCCATCGCTACCTGCGCAGTGGATACCGATCTGCTGATTTTTCCAGAAACTCAATTGATGGGATTCGCCAGCGCGCAACAGCTCGCCGAAGTCGCCGAGCCCCTGAACGGGCCGAGTGTGCAGGCCGTGCAGCGCGCCGCACGCGAACGGAACGTTGCGGTGGTGGTTGGCATGGCTGAGAACGACTGCGGCATCTTCTACAACACCTCCCTGCTGATAACGCCACAAGGGATCGCCTTGCACTATCGCAAGACTCACCTTTGGCCGTCGGAACGCGGCCTGTTCCAGCCGGGAGACCGCTATGCCACTGCGCTCTGGAAGGGCGTCCGTGTCGGCATGCTGATTTGCTACGACATAGAGTTGCCGGAAAGTGCTCGGGCCCTCGGCCAACTCGGCGCCGAGCTGATCCTGGTTACTAACGGCAATATGGATCCCTACGGCCCTGTCCACCGCACCGCGATCATGGCTCGCGCTCAGGAAAACCAGGCATTCGCGGTGATGGTGAATCGAGTCGGCGACGGCGATGAAGGCCTCGTTTTTGCCGGTGGGAGTGCAGCGATCGATCCCTTCGGACGCACGCTATTTGAAGCGGGGCGCGAAGAGTGCCGTCAGGTGGTAGAGCTGGATCTCGACCTGCTGCGCACCGCCCGCCTCGACTACGACTACCTCAGTGACCGCCGCCTGCTCCTGAACGGCGAACAGATTGAGCACGGTGATGGTCGCCGTGAACTACTGATCCCCTGAACCACAGCGACTGTTCCGTCTTGATTCGATTTTGAGCCTGCCACAACAATAATTCACACACTAGCAGGAGCAGTGCTCGTGTCCTTGGACCTGGCGCTAATGCTCTGGAGCATCCCGATGAAATCGACTCGCTACATGCCATTCGTCCTGGCCACGCTTTTCAGTTTCGGCCTGGCCTGCGCCAAGGCCGACGAGCCTGCCAAATCCAGCGTGCATGTCTACAACTGGTATGACTACATTGCCCCGAACACGATGAAAGACTTCCAGAAAGAAGCGGGCATCAGCGCTGTGTACGATGTGTTCGACAACAGCGACGTCATGCAAAGCAAACTGATGGCCGGCCGCAGCGGCTATGACGTAGTGGTTGCCAGTGGCGACCTGCTACCGAACCTGATCAAGGCGGGTGTGCTGAAAAAACTGGATCGTTCAAAGTTGCCCAACTGGTCGCACCTCGACCCGGAAATCCTCGCCAAGTTGCAGAGCAACGATCCCGGAAACAGCTATGCGGCCCCTTATCTGTGGGGTACCACTGGCATCGGCTATGACGCGGACAAGGTTAAATCGATACTCGGCCCAGATGCGCCAGTTAATTCCTGGGACCTGATTTTCAAGGAAGAAAATCTGGCCAAGCTGAGTCAATGCGGTGTGGCCATGCTCGACGCACCTAGCGAAGTCATCCCCATCGCGTTGCACTACCTTGGACTGCCTTACAACAGCCAGAACCCGGAGGATTACAAAAAAGCCCAGGAACTGCTGCTGAAACTGCGTCCCCATATCGTCTACTTCGATTCTTCCAAGTTCATCTCTGATCTAGCCAATGGCAACATCTGCGTCGTGCTGGGCTGGGCGGGTGGTGTCGCCGATGCGCAAAAGGCCTCTGAGCTGGCCGGCAATCATCGCAACCTCGTCTACAGCATTCCCCGCGAAGGTGCCCCGGTGTGGGTGGAGAGTCTGGTTCAGCTCAACGATGCGCCGAACCCGGAGCAAGGGCTGGCCTTCATCAACTACATGCTGCGCCCCGAAGTCATCGCTGAGTCATCCAACTACCTGAGCTATCCGAACGCCAACAAGGATGCCACCGCGCTCGTCGAGCAGAAAATCCGCGACAACCCAGGTGTGTATCCGTCCAAACAAGTCTTGGACACGCTATTTCCGCTTGAACCACTCCCGCTGAAGATGGAGCGCGTGCGCATCCGCGCGTGGAACACGGTCAAGACCGGCGCTTGATGGGCAGACTCGGCCCTACCGATGACTGGCCAAGCCCCGTCATGAAACAAATCAAACAAAAGAGAAATCATGAAAATGACGATGAAACCACGTGCCCGTGACCTGAACATTCAGTTCGGCCAACTGCAACCCGGCCCCCTCAATGCCATCACCGATGTGCCCGGCGTACGGGTCGGCCACAGCAATGTGCGAGGGCGCACCGCCAACGGCCGCGACATCTTGACCGGTGTCACGGTTATCGAACCGCGTGCGGGTTCCACCAGCCAGCAACCGTGCTTTGCCGGCGTCCATGTGTTGAACGGCAACGGCGACGCCACAGGTTTGGAGTGGATTCGCGAGGCGGGTCTGTTGACCAGTCCCATCGCCTTCACCAACACTCACAGCCTGGGCGTGGTGCGCGATGCGCTGGTTGTGCTGGACCGTGAACAACAGCCGGATGACGGGCGACTCTACTGGAACATGCCGGTGGTGCTGGAGACCTTCGACGGCTTGCTCAACGACATCAACGGCTTCCATGTGAAGATTGAGCATGTGGCCGAGGCCCTGCGTTCGGCCAAGAGCGGGCCGGTAACGGAAGGCTCCGTCGGGGGTGGTAGCGGCATGATCTGTCATGAGTTCAAGGGCGGCATCGGCACCGCATCACGGCGTCTGAGCAGTGCCCAGGGCGGCTGGACCGTTGGCGCCATCGTCCAGGCCAACCACGGCATTCGTAACGAACTGCGCGTCGACGGCTACCCGGTCGGACGCTACATGGAACAGGCCGACTCGCCGTTCCTCAAGGCTTCGCTGCCGCACTCGGGTATGGGCTCGATCGTCGTTTGCCTGGCCACCGATGCGCCGTTGCTGCCGCATCAATGTACGCGCCTGGCGCAACGTGCCAGCCTCGGCCTCGCCCGCACCGGTGGTGGTAATGAAGACCACAGCGGTGACATCTTCATCGCCTTCTCCACCGGTAATCAGGTGCCGCCGGCCGCTTACGAGTGTAAGCGCGCGCCGACTACCGACAACCTGAGCATGGTCAACAACGACCACATCAGCGAGTTGTTCCTGGCCGCCACCGAAGCGGTGGAAGAAGCCATCATCAATGCCTTGCTGGCCGCCGACACCGCCGAAGGCAACGGCCATGCCGTGCCGGGCCTGGATTGCGAGACGCTGCTCAAAGCCTTGCATCAGGCCGGCTGGCCGGGAGCGGCGAATGGCTAACTGATCCAGCGGTGTTGAGGTGGTGTGTTTGTTTCGCGTTCATGCCACCTCGATCAGTGAGAGCGTGCTAGCGCTATTCGTCCATGCTGACGCCCGATCCCCCTAATTCCTTGGGGACATCCTTCAGCTTGGGCAATCCATCCTTGATGCGCAACAGGGTCTCCTGATAATGGACGTGAACGCCTGGTGAAAACGCGAGGTCCGGAATGACAGCGGCATACACGTCGATGAGCCCCATCCCTGGGTGTTCGCTGAAGAGGTGCCCGCCACAATGCTTGCACCATTTGCGATAACTCTGCGGTGTCTTGTTGTAGGTGCCAATGTTCTCAGCGCCCCGAGTTATTTGCACCGCATCGGGTTTCCACAGCGTGAAGGCATTGACCGGCCCTGCTGACCAATGCCGACACGACTCGCAATGGCAATAGCCCATTGCGGCCGGCTCACCGCTGACGGTGAACTCGACTGCGCCGCAAAAACAACTGCCCTTGTAAGATCTTTGAATGCTCATGGAATGACTCCTTGACCAGTTGTTACGCATACCGTCGGCGTTGGGATGGATCGCCTGAGCGTTGCCTGGCTTCACCCGTCAATGTAGCGCACCGCTGTCGCCGGCGTGCGTCGAACCTGCAGTTCGAAAATGTCCGGGCGCGCATAGTGCCCGGTGACGTCAAGCGCCCTCCTCGCTGGCGCCACGAGTGAGACGTCGATGTCCGCATACAGAATGCCTGCCTCTCGGTGTAATGGACCGGCCACGATCCGGCCTTGAGGATTGACCACCACCGAGTCGCCATCGTTGATCCATTCGTCAGGATCGGGAAACAGTTGCGCACGAGACGGGAAATCATCGGGAATGTCGCTGCCGCGCAGCGAGGTGCCACTGCCGAGCACCCAGCATCGGCCTTCGAGTGCAATGTGACGCATCGTGCTGATCCAGCCCTCGCCAGTGTCGTACGTGGGGGCGACGTAGATTTCCACCCCCTGGGCATACAGTGAATAGCGCGCCAATGGCATGTAGTTTTCCCAGCAGATGAGCGCACCAATGCGACCGACGGATGTATCGACCGCACGCAGCCCGGACGCATCACCGAAGCCATGCACCATGCGCTCGGGATTCGTTGGCATCAGCTTGCGGTGTCGGTTGAGCACTTCACCGTTCGTACCGATAACGACTACGCTGTTGTAGAGCGTGCCGCCTCCATTGCGCCGCTCGCATTCATTGATACCGCATACGATCGTCACGGCGTGAGCGCTGGCGGCTTCGCACAACTCGCTCAGGTCACCGTTCGCGATATCAACGGCGTTGGCCAGCAGCCGCGTGTGCAACTGACCCATTACAGCCCCGTCTTTTCCCGCCGCCAGCCGCCAGATCCACGACGGGTAACCTGGAATGAACGATTCGGGTAAAACAATCAACGAGGCTCCCGCCGCCGCAGCCTCAGCGACCGATTGCACGGCTCGGGCGATCGTCGCGCTGCGATCGAGCAGCACTGGCGGGCGCTGAATGATGGCTATCTTGGTCATGACGTTCTCCTGTGGCGGTGGGCTATCGAGGGCTTCAGCGTGCGCGTGGCGAAGTCGCGGGGCTAGTTCAGAATCTGAAGCGTTGTAGTTGCGGAGTACAGGCGATGGATGAAAGCTACGGTCAGTTCTGCACCGTCGCACGCGGTGCTGAAGCACTGTGCGAACGCTGGACGCCGTTGGTCGTGCGCGAGCTGCTGTGCGGCAGTAAGCGCTTCAATGAACTGCACCGCGGCGTTCCACGAATGTCCACCAGCTTGCTGGCACAGCGGCTGCGCCACCTGGAAGATATCGGTGTCGTACATCGCACGGCCGCAGGCAAAGTCTGGGAGTACAGCCTGACCGAKGCAGGCGAGGATTTGCGCCCCATCATCATGGCGTTAGGGCATTGGGGCGCACGCTGGATAGGCAGTCGTCTTCGCGACAACGAACTCGACGCGGGCCTGCTCATGTGGGACGTGCGCCGGTTTGTACGCATCGAGATGTTCCCGTCCCGGCCGGTGGTCATCCACTTCAGGTTCCGCGACGCTCGGTCCGGCGAGCAAGAGTGGTGGCTCGTGGTCGAACAGGGTGTGGCAGATCTGTGCCGCGACGACCCCGGACGCGAACTCACACTCATCGTGGACTCTAGCGTGCGCGCGTTGACCGAGGTGTGGTCTGGCGACCGCACACCCAGGGAAGTTCTTCAGTCGCGAGAGCTGCGTGTAGACGGCGCAGTGCAGGATGCAGAAAACTTATGGCGCTGGCTTGGCACGAGTGCGTTCGCCAGTACCCGGAGCGCTGCAATCCAGCCTTTGCAATAGCCATCGAGAAACGTAAGCGTTCGACCGGTTGAATCCACAGCCGATTGCTGCGGCTCGCACCTTCAGTCTGGCACTCAAGACGCCTCGGTGAGGAGGAGTCCATCCCATTGTTTCTGGCCGATTTCTGTCTGTTGTAAAGGGGGCATCGACGGTGGATTCAACCGATCTGGAAGTGACGCAAGGAACTTTAGGCGCATTGTGTTGTTGTTTTTAATTGCTATGAAAATATCAGAAATGCACACCCCAAACAGGGTGACAAAAAACAACAAAACAGATCATTAGTGCGTTTATGCATTCAACTTTCGAAAAAATAATAAACTCCTACTATCCGAGCAATTTCGCTTGTTCCTCGAAGATGTATTCCTGGGTACCGTCCGGGAGGGGTAAGTCCAAGTCTTTGCCTCATAAAAGAGGACCGACATTGATCTTGCTGTGGACGACCCCCTATACCTCTAGTCTGTAGCCCTTAAAATAGCCTGGTGACTTCATTCAAGATCCGATCCTGGATTTGAGTACTTGGTCTTTGGCGATAAGCCACTGCTAAAAAAGCAACGCCTTCGTAGTCGCAGCGAATTGAAAAAGTCATACCCTCACGCAACCCATAAACTGTTCTTTCTCCTGTTTCAACAAAGTATCTCGCTTTTGTAAGAGCTGTTCTGGCGTGCTTCAGGCAGTCAGTTTGGCTAAGCGAATGTCGTATCCAACTAGTCGTTACACGCACAGACGAAGTCTCGCTGTCATCGATAGGTGGTCGAGTAACTTCTTTAGTAGGTGTAATAATGCTTTCATCGCTGGCGCAAGCGGTCAACCCCATTGAGATAACACTAAACAAAAAACAAAAACGAAGTCTCGAATGCTTAAGTTGATTTCGCATCGTGGGACGTTCCTGTGACGATTTGCAATGAATGAAGTGACAGCTACTAACGTAATAGCGGATTTCTGGTCTTTTGCTACCTATGTTCAGTGAATGCGACCAATGGTCGCAAGGCGAAAAAAGAGCATAAAAAAGGGACGGATTAATTATTCAAAAATAAATCCGCCCCCTTTTTCTTTTGCTGGTCTGGAGCGGTCCTGAGAGACAGGAGAAGGGGTCGCCCCCCCCATCCTCACCTCGGCATCGCAAAGCCATACCCAACGGTTCCATTCGTCCGATTCTGTTGAAAACAGTCGACCCGGCCAAGTGGGGAATTGATGGAATCCAGGCGTATATTGATAGTGTTGATCCAGATAGTTGAGGCGATAGTAAATCGTCGGTGGTGTGACAGGCGAGAGCGCTGGGGGAGCTAGATATCCCGGAACGTTTGGAGGTGTTACATGAGCCAATATCAACGACTCTTTCTGATAGTCGGTCCAGCCATGCGTCACACCCCGGCGTTGGAGCGAGCTGCTGCCATTGCCGAAGCCACTGGCGCAGCGCTGCACATCACGGTGTTTATCGAAGACTCCAACCTTATGGGGTTGATGAGCGCCGGTGCGCGTTTTCGTGAGGCCTGTCAGCAAGAGAACGAAAGGTGGCTGAAGGATGAAGCCGATCTAATCCGCGGGCGCGGGGTCATGGTGAGTACCGAAGTGCTTGTTACGCGAACCGCGTTGCAAGAAATACTTCGGCACGTGGCAGAAATGCAGCCGGATCTGTTGATCAAGGACGTGCAACACGAGTCAGCGCTCAAACGCGTTTTTATTACGCCTCTGGATTGGCACCTGTTGCGCGAATGCCCGGTGTCTGTGCATTTGGTCAGCGAAGTCAGGTGTCCACTTCCGCGGGTGGTAGTGGCGGCAGTCGATCCGTCACATCCCGAGACTCAGATCACTGGCATAAACGACCGCATCATCCAGGCAGCGAACGGATTGTCGATGCAATGCAACGCGGAGCTGCATCTGCTGCATGCCTACGATCTTTCGCAGACACATATTTCCGACGCAGGCGCYGGTGCAGTGACGATGCCGGGCTTCAGCAGCGATGTGCGCAAGTCACTGAAAAAGTCATTTATCGCATTGGCCGCCCACTACGGCGTGCCCACTGAGCGACAACACTTCGTTGAGGGGCCGCCTGGCAAAGCGCTGGCCGACTTTGCAGCGCATCACCGCGCCGATGTGATTGTCATGGGAAATGCGCATCGCAAGGGTCTGGGCAAATGGGTGGGCAGTACGACGGAGCATGTTCTGTATCAAGTGCCCTGCAACATTTTCGCCGTTACGGGATCTGCGGATCAGTGAATGGATTCGCTATTAAATGACTCTCTGCATTTCACAGTTTGTAGCCGATCTGCCGCAAGAAATTCTTGCGCCACAGGACGTCGTCGTCGCCTTCAATGTCATTGGCACAGAAGCCATCCACTACGCCCAGGATTGCTCGCCCTTGTTCCGTCTCAGCGAGAATCACTTCAGTTGGATTGGCTGTTGCACAAAAAATACGGCATACCTCTGGAACCATTTTGATGGTGTTTAACACGTTCAGCGGATAGAAACCGTCGCCCAGGAAAATGATGAAGCTATGGCCTGCGGCGATGGCTTTCGCATTTTTCTGTGCAAGTTCAATCATAGATGTATCGGTGCCAGACCATCGCACCAGACATTTGCCAGAGGCTTCACAAAAGGCCACGCCAAACTGGATCCCTGGCACGGCATTTACCAACGCTTCGTGAATGTCCTCGACGGACTTGATGAAGTGCGTCTGACCCAAAATGAAGTTCGTTTCATCCGGCTTATCGATTTTCAACGTGATGAGTTGCATCTCAAACGCCTCCATTCATGATGTTGCTACCAGAGACTGGCAACAGACCAAGCATAGCTACTCATTTGATATTGCTCCGTCCACTGTCTGCTTTTGGCTGTGGATTCAACCGGCCGATGCAACAGATTGGCTAACCCTCCCCATCAAGTCTCAAGGCCCTCTGAAGACAACTCCCCTCCCCCATTTTCGCCACCTTCAGACTCTCTTAAGCAATGCCTTTGATACTCCTCCCGAACTGACCCGTGGAGGCGTCTTCCAATGCCCGATTTTGACTGGAACATTGCGCTTCCCCTGCGTTTCGGCCAAACCGAAACCGAACAGATGAGTTTGGACAGAGCCCTGCCGGACGAGCCCCGCCGTCGCCTGTTTGAGGACTTTATCCAGCAACGTTTCCGCAAGGCCCACGGTGCCGACATCCGTCATTTCATGCCCGAGCTGTTCGGCATGAGTAACGCGTCGGGCGCGCTCAAATGCTGATCGAACACGCCGGGATCAGCCTGAACCCCGGCACCCAACTCGTCAGTTATCACGGCGAGCCGGTTGCACTGACGCCCAAGGAATATCAGTTGCTCCACGAATTGCTCTCGCCGCCGGGCCGGGTCATGACCCGCGATCACCTGATGCAGTTGCTCTATGGCTGGAACGAGGAAGCCGAAAGCAACACCCTGGAAGTACACATCCACCATTTGCGCAAAAAATTCTCCACTGACCTGATCCGTACCATTCGCGGTGTCGGTTATCTGGTGGAGGAGCGTCGATGACGTCGATCCGGCGTCGCAGCCTCACGCTGATTGATGCGCATGCCCATGGGCAGCAAAGATCACGCCGACCTGTACCAAGCATTCAATAAAGCCTTGGGTGAAGCAGCGCCCAAGGGCGACAGCCATCCTTATGAAACCAAACTGGCTTTTCAGGTCTGGAATCGCCGCGGTGAAGTGCTGGTACACACGGCCAGCGCGCCCTCCTTCAGCACGCCACCATCGACACCCGGTTTCAGTGATGTGGTCGACTTGACCAACCACCACTGGCGCGCGTTCATGCTCGAAGACAAACAAAATGATCTGAGAATCTGGGTGGGCGAACGGGACGACGTGCGTTCGGATCTGGCGGATCGGATCGTGCGCCATACCTTATGGCCCAATGTACTGGGTAGTTTGATTTTGGCGGCGATGATCTGGATCGCTATCGACTGGGGCCTCAAACCTCTGGAAAATATGGCGGCGACCTTGCGGGCGCGGCACCGCGGCTCGCTGCTCCAGTTAATCGGAGTCCTTGTAGGAGCGAGCTTGCTTGCGAAGGCGGTGTATAAGCCAACATCCATATTGAATTTGCTACTGCCATCACGAGCAGGCGCTCCCGAACGCCTGCTTTTGGCCTACTGCTGAATGTCGCGTAGGGCAGCAAACGACCGATAGCAGTCAATCACCCAAGGCGCTACGCTCGCAGGCACGTTCCTTCAGGTAATGACAATTACGACATGAAACGCATACTTGATCGTTTACGTGGCTGGGCCAGAAAACTAAAACGGCAAACCATGGTTCTCTGGTTTTGCTATCAGCATCCGCAAACACCCTGGTTACCCAAATGGATTTCGGTTTTTGTCGTGGCGTATGCTCTGAGTCCAATCGACCTGATTCCTGATTTCATTCCTCTGCTTGGATACCTGGACGACATGATTATTTTGCCGCTTGGAATTCTGCTCGCTATTCGGCTGATGCCTGCACAGGTGCTCGAGCACTGTCAGCTCAAAGCGAGTGAGTGGGAGAAAAGTCATATGAAGAGGCCAGTGAACAGATTTGCTGCAGTTATCGTTGTATTAGTTTGGTTTGTTGCTGCGGGTATTTTGGGGGCTTACTTCCTCTGATTAGAAGTCGATTTCCCCACCGAGCGGTCATGATTGGATGACTCCTGCTGGCCAATTGCTGCCTGCCGCGAAGGGCTGAAAACGACCCATTGCGGACGCTGGGCAGCCCTAAATACCTCCAGTGTCGTCAACGTCACTATAGATCCCGAGCCCAGGTCTGGCTGACCAGCCCCTTCCCGAAGCTGTGTACGGTTGGCTTCGGGGCAGGATGTCCGCAACTCGAAGCCATGCTCAAACGCGCCGTTACTTGCAGAAGCTGGACAACACTTGGTCGTGTCTTTCCTCACCTGCCCGGACTGCGCATCTCGTAGGCAGCGATTTCAGTTAACACTGATGTGCCCTCAAAGGCATGAATCCTGATGATCTTGATTCATATCTATCCTCATCAGGGGGGCAATTTCTCGAATTTCACCGAATCGTAGGCGATCAACCATTCGAGCGCTAAAAGTGAATCTTACGGATAGTTTCACTTAGGGAAGAGTAGCGTGTACGCCACCCGAAAGCCCCAACCGTGTGCACCATCTTCAGGACTGTCCGCCCAGTATCGCGGCCCCACCTGAAGGCTCATGGGCTGCTTGCCGACTTTGAACAATTGCGTCACGAACAGGTTGATCGGCACATTCCACTCCCTGGCCTCCCAGTCGTAAGTGGATTCTGTATTAATGCCAAAACTGGTGTACGACGCTGTGGTATAGACCAGAAAGGGTTGCAGATACGTCTGATTGACCTTCTCCTTGTCATTGGCCGGGTTGTTGTCCAGCGACCAAATGTGGTTCGCCAGAATACCGTTCGTCCAACCATTGGCCTGCTTCAACGCCACCGCTGTCGGTCCAATCCCCCATTGTTCACTACTCAATAGCTCATCACTACCAGTCGGCAACAACAACGCGGGGCCTGCGCCCCAGATCCAGCCGCTCTCGGTCGGCTCTTTGGGTGAGAAAAAGAAGCTTTGCGAGGTGTCGCCTACTCCGCTTTTATCGGCGATACCCCTCGGTGCCAATCCGTGTTGATCAATGATCGGGAGAATCGTGCGAGAGATCAGATTCCAATCTTCATTGAGTGTGAAGGGTAAAACCGGCTGGATATTGGTGACGCTTTGGATTCCATTACCGGAGGGCCCCATTTTCTGATTCCAGTTGTATTGGATGGGTAAGCTATACAGTGCCGCGACTGGATTCAATGACTGTTTAGCCAACTCCGCCTGATCATCGGCCTGACTGGAAACGGAAATACCGAAAACCAAAGGTGATAGCAAAAGTCGTTCAATGTGCTTGTTCATGTCGAATTCCTTGGATGCGGATCGCCGCTGGCTCCTCAATGATCAACGGAAGCCTGCTAACGACAAGCAGAAGTTACTGGAACACCTCGATCTCAGTGGGCCGTGATTCACTGACCCAAAACGATAAAGGCGCCCGATCTGTTGTGGGCATACCTGCTTCATACTGAGGTTACGTACTTCACAAGTTCAACGTCCCCCGCAACCAAGTCTTGTAGAGACTAGGCACGAGGAGTCGTAAAGTTTTACCGCTGCGGTGACGATTACCTGAGTAATGTTTGCATGTCGCCGGTCATGCCTCTAATGGCCGTTTTGAAGTCAGTCACGCCAGTGATTCTGTCTGCAGGATCAGCGCTCGCTCGTCTTTGCGAATATATGGTGTCCTCGAGGGATGTGTTCCTGAATGTTTTTTATTCAATGTCAGAAATGGCGGCAACCCTTTCGGCAATAGGGCCGATTGGATCTCGGCCTGAGCAATCGTACGAATGCGTGCCAACAGCAAGTAGTCGCGAGATCGCGCTACTTCAATACCGCCAGCGCCGGTGGCTGCCAACTGCCGCTCCCGCGTGAAGAATCGAAGGCTATGTCGCCTTCGTCCAGTAGAGGGGCAGTAAAACGACTAGGTCAGTTATTACCCAGAACAAAAGCTGTTACTGGGTAAGTTATCGATCAGTCGCGATACTCTAATGCCCAGGTACAGTGGCAGCGCACCAGCGCCGTCCGCTGTAACCGGTTGTCAGTGGGTCAAATAGCCTTGACGAGTTGGGGTGGGCTCCACGTTCCTTTGCCGGCAGGCAGGATGGAAGGCGCTACCGTCTTCGGCCAATAGAGGCGCATCACCAAGTAGATCAGATCATCCGGTGCGGGCAACCAGTTGCTTTCCTTGTCCGCGCCGGGTGAATCCTTCTGGATGTACAGCGTGAGCGAGCCGTCTGGATTCTTCTTCATGTTGGGCAGCATCGGCGAGTTGATGAGGTAGCGATTGATCGGATTATTGATCAACAGCTGCGATTTGCCGTCATACATGGTCACCGACCAGAAGGCATTCACTGGCGGGAGCTGTCCGGCGGGAAAGGTGATGGTGTAGTTGTGCTTGCTGCCGTCGAGCGGCTTACCATCGATCAGTGCCTTGGCCATCGGGTACGTCGCCTCTTCGGCGTCGTTGGCGTAGATGCCCGCTTGTGCGATGGCGGCACGCTTTAGCCAATCGCCATTGTAGAAGGCGGCGTCACCGCCGGAGCTCACGATGTTCCAGCCATTGACCTGCGTACCGAGATGATTGACTGCATCTTCGACCTTCGCATGCCCAGCCTGCATGCCCTCAACAATGGCGGCCTTTTGTTCGGTAGAGAGCGCCTGGAAGTTAAAATCCTTGCCGGCGCCAATGCCCAAACGGGCCAGCTTCGCGCGGATCGATGCTTCCTCCGGTGTGGCGGGGGCAAGCTGCATCACAACGCCCAGATATTTGAAGAAATCGGTCTTCACCAGATCCTTGTCGATCTTCGGGAAGTCGATCACCGGCGCGGCAGGCGGCGCGGGTTGCTTGAGAAAAGCCGATAGCGGCTGTGCTGCGTAGCTGGACTGGATCTTTTCGACATTCGGCATGTCCGCCGAGTTTAAGAGCTGGGTGCGAAAGATCACGAAGGGGAGTTGCGTGCGGGAATGAAACACCTTCTTGATTCCCGGCGGGGTCACGCCTTTCCAGTCGGGACCGACCACCAAGTAATCGCCGGCTTCGTTGCCGGTGGTGCGGCTGCCGATGTAACCGAAGTTGTAGGTGTTGTTATCGATGAGCTGCACCGAGTAGTACCGTTGCTTCTCCACCGCCGGTACCGAAATCACGATAGGCTCGCTGCGCACATCCATGAACATCAAGGAATACGGTGTGTCGCTGTTCGGCGAGACGATGGCTGTGTCTTTGTAGGTAAAGACATTGTGCATGCTGTGGATGTGGTTGAACGGCGCCTTGTACTGGCCGGAGTTCTTGTCCACGGCATAGTCGTACATGGTTGCGTAGTTCATCACGATGGGCAGGCCGAAGACATAACCCTCTTCGGCGATGGCCTTCGTTTCGGCGGGAGTGATGTCCGCTGCTTGGGCGAGTGTGAATGTAAAGGACGCGAGCAATGCTATCGCACCACTAAAGGCTCTTGGTAATCTCATGTACCTGCATCTCCATTTTTTGAATTGTCTGAGTGTTGGCTAGCTACTAATTAGGCGATAAACAATGTCGCGGATGCTCGCGACATGATGTCTCTTTACGATCCGTGTCATCCCCTCCATCGAGTATTCGTTTGCCAACTCCTTTCGAAAGTGTTCAAGCATAGCAGCGGCAGTGTGGATTGAACCCTACAAAAACGGACACCAACTCCCTGTTAAATTGATGCGGTTGCCAAGCACCTGAACTCTTTCGATGATCCGCGAAAAGATTTGGCGTCGAACGTATGAGGGTCAAAACTCTTCTGTGCTATTGACCGATTACTGCCAGGTATCACGGGCTGCAATAGGCTGATTGTGTTGAAACGTAGCTCCCGGCAAAATTTCTGTATTGGCCAGCAGGGAAGCACGCAGCAAGATGGAACAGTTGTCGAGTGGCCAGGAACGGCTGCTTTACTCGTTCAACCTTGAAGATCACATCCCCGCCAATCACCTTCTGCACAACATTGATCCGTGTCTCGATCTGAGCGATCTGCGCCATTACCTCATCGACTTCTATCGTCCGATTGGGCGTCCGTCGATTGATCCTGAGCTGATGATCCGCATGCTGATCGTGGGTTATTACTACGGTATTTGCTCCGAACGGCGGTTGTGCGAAGAGGCCCATTTGAACCTGGCGTATCGCTGGTTCTGCCAGTTGAGTCTCGAAGATTAAGTACCGAATCACTCGACCACCATTCATCACCTTCATAGCTTTGAAAATTATGGCGAGTGGCGCACAGATATCTGTCCTGTGCCGAATGCGTTCCGGGCGCAGTGGTGCAAGGCAAGTCTGCGAGACGTTGCTATGATTTCTGAGGATTTCATTGCAAGGATTGCCCATGAAGCGCTTCATGCAAAGCGAACATCGAGCCCTAAACACCTTACTTCCCGAGAGCCTCGACGACTACATCAGCGATACCAATCCGGTGCGAGTAGTCGACGCCTTCGCTGATGAAGTCGACCTGGGCAAGCTGGGTTTTTAAGGCGTCATTCCAGCCGGTTCTGATCGACCTGCTTACCACCCCGCGATCCTGCTGAAGATCTACTTCTACGGCTATCTAAACCGCATCCAGTCAAGTCGATGTTTGGAGCGTCAAGCTCAGCGCAACGCCGAACTGATGTGGTTGACCGGGCGTTTGATGCCTGACCTCAAGACCATCGCCAACTTCCGAAAAGACAACAGCAAGGCCATCCAGGGCGGCTGTCGCCAGTAGTTGGAGAGAATCTGGTCGCCATCAATGGCAGTAAATTCAAAGCGATCAACAACCGTGACCGCAATTTCACTAGCACCAAACTGAAGCGGCGAATGGAAGAGATTGAATCGAGCATCAACCGTTACGTGACAGCACTCGATGCTGCCGATCTGTTGGCGCTGATTGAAAATTGACCCAGGGCGGCTTGCTGATTTTTTGCATCAGCAATTGTGGATAAGCTTAGCAGCGGTGTCCCGCTAGCCAAGCGGGCGTCTGCGCTGGAGGTGCTGAAGTCGAAGTATGCCAAATCACGATGCATGGGGAGTTTTGCCATGTTCATCTGATGAAAGAACGAGGGGAGCACATGGCAGTTTTGCTTTTTTTGCCGACTCAAGGTTTTTTAGCCGGTGGGAGGTTTTGTAGAAGCGAGCAAGCTCGCCCCCACAAAATTCGTACAGGAAGCAGGTACAGTGTTTACGAATCTGAACAGTCAGCCTTCACTGCCTTGCGGCACAACGCGGGCATTATTGCCTGCGCCCTGGATATACACCTTCGAGCCTTTAGCCAGGGACGGATTGATCGGTTGGGTCACCGACACCAGCACGCCACTGCTGACTCGCACGATGATCTGTTGTGCCTCGACCGGTTGGTCATACTTTTTCTTCTCGGCGTAGTTACCTCCAGCCGCACCGGCGAGTGCGCCGGCAACCATGGCGACGTCACGCCCGGTGCCACCCCCGATCAAGCTGCCAACCGCCAGACCGCCAAGGCCACCGAGTACGGCGCCGACGCCACTGTCGTGGTTGGTCTGCATCTGCGTCAGCGATATCTGCTCGATCTTCCCTGAGCGAATCTCGATTTCACCGGCGCCGCCATCGGTTGACCCGACGGCGGAACAGGCACTTATCAGCACAGTCATCAACGTGACTGACAGCCAGGACAGAATTGCTTTCATTGCGGTGCACCTCGTTATTGGTATTTGATGGCGATGCCTTTCAGCTGCGCCCCTGAATCGTTTCGATGTCCCGACTCCACAGAGGGCCTGTGATATAGGCGGCGACGGGTTGAATGCGGTCGTAGACGACAACGACGGTGTTTGCGCCAAGTATGGCGCCCTCTTCACGCAGTTTTTGTTCGACTTGGGTGATCGCCGGTGCCGGGTGGACCGTGGCATCAATCAGTATTTCGCCCAACCGCACATAGGGTCTTGTCGGTTCTGAGCGTAACACCTGGACTTTGCTGGGCAAGGTCGGCGCGGGATGCTCGACCCCAACGTAAGCGGTTGTCTGGGCGTCAACCGATGCGCAGGCACTTAACGCAAGCGCACTGGCAACGAGAGCCGCGACGAGCAACGGCCGCTTCAATCTTGAGAATCGAAGCGATGAAGAGGGAGACATGTCAGCATCCTCTGCTGGAATCTTATTGAGCCAAGGTCTGTTGGTAGTTCAATCAAGGCTCAACTGCGAATGAATGCCCACAGATCGGCGTTCAACCTGTCGATCGCTACCTTGAAGTCCTGAGCGGTGATCTTCTGGCTTTCATTTTCCAGGGTAGTGCCGAACACTTTGCGCACGACTTTGGCTACGGTCTGGTTGGTTCTCGCATCGATTATCTCGGCCTCGATGAACAAAGTGCTGTCCTGATCGCGGTGGCCGGTGGCGGCCTGTGTTGCCCCGATCACGGCGGCGACCGGCACCACTTCATACCATTTCATCCCTTGGTTTTCGGCATTCACCCCGGTGATCGCCGCACGCATCAGCAGGGGTTTGGAGCCCGCCGGCGCAGCACTGGTGTTAGTCACCTCGCGGTATTTCTGACCCAGAGTGCTTTTGGCCTTACTGGTCATGTAGCTCTGGATATCCGTCAGCGTTTGCTGGCTGACCCGCTCATCGGGCTTGGGCGCGGGATAGAGCTCCAGTTTGTTGAATACCACGGTGTCATAGGCATTCGGGTTCCACGACGGACTGACCCAACGCATGGCTGTGCCGCCGCTCGGCGTTTCGACCTGCTGCAAATTGTTGTAGTTGGACAGGTAGCCCGAGTATTGCTCGGTTTCAGTGACTTTCGATACGCAGCCGGTCAATAACAAGCTGCTCAGTGCGGCACCCGTTATCCATTTGTGCGAGAGGCTCATATAACGGTACTCCTTGAGGGATGTGTTCCTGAATGTACTTTATTCAAGGTCAGACCTTGTGGCCTCAGCCCTTTCGGCAATAGGGCCACTGGATCTCAGCCTGAGCAATCGAACGACTGCTTGCCAACTGCAAGCAGTCGCAAGCGTCGCGTTACTTCGATGCCACCACTGCCGGCGGCTGCCAGCTGCCCGCGCCAGCGGGAAGAATTGAAGGCGGCGTGGCCTTCGGCCAATAGAGGCGCATCACCAGATAGGCCGAGTCGTCAGGCGCCGGCAACCAGTTGGACTCTTTGGTCTTGCCCGGCGAATCCTTCTGGATGTACAGCGTCAGTGAGCCATCCGCGTTCTTCTTCATGGCCGACAGCATCGGCGAATTGATCAGGTAGCGGTTGATCGGATTCTTGATCAGCAGTTGGCTCTTGCCGTCGTACATGGTTACAGACCAGAAGGCATTGACTGGCGGCAGTTTGCCGGCGGGGAAGGTGAGCGTGTAGTTGTGCTTGCCGGTATCCAACGTCTGGCCTTTGCCATCGGTACGCGTAATGGGGTACATCGCCTCGGCGGCGTCATTGCCGTACAGACCAGCCTTCGCGGCGCCAGAACGCATCAGCCAGTCGCCTTTGTAGAACGCCTGGTCGCCGAAGAACGCGCCGACGCTCCAGCCGTTGATATTCTTCATTCCGCTCGAGAGGAACTTGTCGACCTGCTCGTCGCCGGCCTTCATCCCGAGCAGGACCACGGCCTTGTGCTCGAGCGAGAGGTCTTTGAATTCGAAGTTCCGACCGGGGCCTACACCGATGCTGGCCAGCTTCGCCCGGATCTCCTTGTCCTCCGCTGATGGCGGCACATACTGCAGCGCCGCCGACAGGTACTCGAAGAAGTTGGCCTTGATGCCTTCCGTGGTAGCCGGCACGAAAGCAATCTTCGGCGCGGTGGGCGGCGCAGGTTGATGGAGGAAGGCGGACAGCGGCTGGATCTTGTAGCCCACCTGCACCTTCTCGACATTTGGCATGTCGGCCGGATTGAACAACTGGGTCCGGATCAGTGTCAGCGCGAAGGGGGTCGTAGAGCTGAACACCTTCTCGATGCCTGGAGGTGTCACCCCCTTCCAGTCGGGGCCTGCAATCAGATAGTTCCCGGGAGCGCTGGCAGTTGCCCGACTCCCAATGTAACCGTAGTTATAGGTGTTGCCGTCGATCATTTGAACCGCGTAGTAGCGTTTTTTGGAGACGGCCGGCACGGTGATTACGAGCGGCTCTGCACGCAGGTCGGCCCAGAGAAAGGAGTACGGCGTGTCGCTGTTGGGTGTAATGATGGCGGTGTCAGCCGGTGTCGCGACCTGATGATCGTTGTGCAGCTGGTTGAAGGGGGCCTTGAACTGGCTGGACTTGGAATCCACCGCGAATTCGTTCATCACGGCGTAGTTCATGACCAGCGGCAAGCCGTAGATAAAGCCTTCCTCGGCGATCGCCTTGGTTTGCTCCAGACTCGGCGCGGAAACGCCCTTGGCCGCATCCGCCTTGTCTGCCTGCGCGATCGGATCGTTCTTGCTCGCACACCCCGTGAAAAGCGTTGAACCTACGACGACGACCGCCGCAGCCATTGTCCAGCTACTGTGAGACTTCCTGTTCATTTCCACCTCGTTAGTTTTGTGCAAGCTGGCGTCGTGAGTATTCATGTCCACGGTTAAGTAATCTGAAGACCTGAAACCCTCGCCGATTTTTTTCAATAGCGCCAAGTCATGTTGGCGGTCAGGGCTTGAATCCAGGCGTTGTCGAATTCGCCTGATACACGATTGCCAGACAGAGATTTTTGCTGATCGACTGGCATGTCCCCCATCCACACCGTGACCCAACTGAAATTCACGTCTGTCTCTTTATTCAGCGAATAAGTAAAGCCTGTGGCGAAGCGCCAGGCGGCGCCCATGGGCACGGTGGGCGTACGATTACCGTCGGACACAGCGGACGTGTCATAGGCGACACCGAAATCCCAGACCCAGTCCTGGTTCATCTGGTATTGAGCGCCAAGCGCCAATTGATACGTGTCTTTGTAATGCGCATCGATTGAAGCGGCCCGGGAACCGGTTCTGGACGTGTCTACGTCAATGCCGATGTCGCCGAATTTCGACCAATCCTGCCAATTGACCGAGGCCAGAAAAGCCCATTGCGTATCCAGTTGCTGGTACAGGCTGAGGGTCGCCGTTTGCGGTACTTTCAGGTCGATCTTGGTATTGAGGCTGTTGAGGCGACTCACCAACGGAGCACTGCTCTTCACATCCAGGCGATCCTCGAAGTCGAGGTCAACCTGACTGGTGTAAGCCAGGCCAATCCGGGTACCGGGCTTTGGGGCATAAATCACGCCTGCGTTGGCGCCGTAACCCCAGGTGCTGTCCCGGTATTTGTATTGGCCGTCACCCCGTTGTGTCAGTCCGAGCGGAGCCTGATCGATGGCGGCTTCGCTCTTCAGCGTCCCGTACATGGCTTTCAGTCCGACGCCGACGGACCATTGATCGTTGAAGCGATAGGCGACACTGGGTACCAGTGACAGTCCCGCAATGCTCGCGTTCTGCACGAAATAACGGCCGGACCAGTCGTTGTCGTAGTTTTCCGCGAGGCCGAAATCGCCATAGGAGCCGAAGCCGACGGACCACCGATCATCCAGTTGATGGCTGATGAAGAAACTGCCGCCCGGTATGGGATTGAGCGCGTTACCGCTGCCAGTGCCCGGCACATTGGTTTCACTGTCCCGATCAAACGATAAGTCACCAAAAAGAACCTGGGCGCCAGCGGAGATCTGTGTTCCGCTGAGGTAACTCAAGCCTGCGGGGTTGCTGGCGATGGTCGAAGGGCCTTGTGCCCGGGCCGCTGCACCGGCATTGGCCAGTCCGACGTTGTCGGTGGCGATTTCGTACAACATAAGGCCACCTGCAACACTGTGGCCACTGGTAAAGAGTGTCAGCACACCAAGAACAGTAATCGACAACACACTTTTATTTAATGGCATGAAATCCCTCTCTTCAGATCACTCAATCGATATCGCTTAGATCGCCCCAAGGCCGGGGCGCCGTCTTTTACTCATGCGGCTTTCTTGAGTATCTGCGCGGAACTCCGACCGCAGGTGCAACTAATCGCCAGCCTCATGAACAGCACAAGAAACCGAAGATCAGCTTTGCAGCCAGCCTGTTGTTGCGTTCACTTTACGGCAATCATCAGAAAGGCATCTTGCATTTGCGGACACCGACGTGCGGTATGGGTGTATGGAAATTGTTGAATCAACCCTCAATGGAGGCTACCCCAGTTCATCTCTCCAATGCTGTGGTGACGTATTTGTCCACGTTTTGAACGCACGGGAGAAGGCGTTTGGATCCTGGTATTGAAGGGTCTGAGAGATTATGGATATCGGCAAATCCGTATCTTTCAAGAGCTGCCGCGCGAAGTTGCTTCTGGAATCGGCGATGAGTTCTCTCAGGTGAGAACCTTCCGCATCCAGTCGGCGTCGCAGCGTTCTTTCATTCAATGAGAATTGACTGGCGATGTGCTTGGAGTTTGCCTGGCCTTTCAATAATAGAGCGTATGTCTGGCTCTTTATTTTTTCTGAAATCGTCAAATGTGACGTGGCGGTCGAAATAGCCAGTTTAAGCAGATGGTGTAAGCGTGGATTCGCCGTACATTGAACTTGCCGGAGTTGCTGATTGTTTATTACAAGTCCGGAGATGCTTGCATTGAACTGAATGTTACAGCGAAATCTTCTGACGTACGGGGTGATGTCTGATGGCTTGCGATATGAAAACTGCACGCGAACTGGCGTCCAGTTAGCGCCTAATAAGGTCCGCAGCATTTTGAGGCCAACCATGACGGCAGTGTCAACAAGTAATGATTGATTGGGCAGGTCGTGGCGATAAATGACATATCCCAACAAACTGTGTTGGCCCGCCAAGGGAAGAAGGAGTGGGGTCGCGCCACGATCATAGAGACAGGCATGCCCGACCAGGTCGTTCAATGCGTCGCCTGGTGAAGTCGCGAGACGCATAAGCTGACCCACCGGCCCCAATTTATCCAGCGAAAAGCGCTCACCGATCAGCAGGCCAATATGGGGGCACTGAGTGTGTTCGAATGCCGTTTTGAACAGGCGAGCAACGTCCATGTAGGCGAGGTGGTTGTCTTCATTTGTAAATTGCTCAAGGCTGATACCGGCGTCTTTAAAAACGCTTCGCGAGGAACCCCCTATCGCGTCAACTACTTCCGAGAAGCTACGGAATGGGCTTGTACTAATTTCTCCAGGCCCGCCCATTCTTAAAGATAATTTTTTGGAGGGCATATTAGCTCGCTATCATTCCTGAAATTGGCGCATTGGCCACGCTGACGAACGTCTGACACATGACGAGCAAAAGAGCGTAGCGCTCATGAACCAGCGCTTGACACCTCGCGGCCGTTCTGCGCCGCCCTCAGTCCTTGGGCCGAATCATCGAATACACGAGTCGTGTGCATTAATTGCATCCAAAAATACATAATATTGAATACGCTGCTTTTAGCACGGATGCGCTTTTTTTTAAATGGTCCATAGATACTATGCTCCACCCTAATAGCCGCTTCCATACATCGAGGAAGTTAGGTTAGAGGGTATTCTTCTGGTGTTTTTGTTCCGATATGCTCAGGGTAAACAGGTCTTGACTAGCGACGTGCCATTGCCGCGTGAGGTGCTCGAAGCTTCATTGGATCTCATCCGCTAAAAAGTATGCTTGTCCTCACTCATGAATATTGTTGGTTTCAATTGTATATAGGCGATGCATTGGTGACCGGCTGCCTCCCACTCGGACTGTGTGTAAATGCAGCAGCCTGGTCGGGCGACGCGAACATGCACTTGGTCAAAAATAAAAATGAAGTGAAGCCAACAGGGGGAATGGGCCCCCTTTTTTCTGGATTAGCAAGGAGACTGTCCGCGCGCAAGGGTTGCAGCTTGCCGGCGCTTTGGGAACGCAGATGTGTCCGATGTCGTTTATCTGCGAAGACCGCTATTGGCCGATATCAGCCAGAACAGACACGATTTTTCCCGAAAGCTTAGAAATCATGCACGCCCATGCGGACTTACTACATATCCCTCTGTGGCGAAGAACTACCCTCCCCCCGCTACAGAAGGTCGTGCTTACTCCTTCAGCTCAACCTTATCCAACGCTTGATTCACCGCCAATTCCCCCAACATCACCACTTGCGTAATCCCCAGCAGGGTCTTGCGGTGTGAGTTCTCCAGTAACGCCGCAAAATTGCTGAGCATGGTGGTGGCCGAGCCCAGTGACTCGCTGGCGTTGGCCAGCAGGGATTCGGTGTCGTACTTCGGGTTGGCGAGGAACATGGGGTCGGGTTCGTGGTTACTGGCCATGATTTGGGCCGCCGGGTTGAGGTAATGGTCGAGGGCGCGTTCGGCCGCTTCGTGGAATTTTTTGGAATCGAGGGATTCGTAGGGGGATGCCGGATCGGTTTCCGGTGGGTTGGGTGTTGGTTTGATCATGGCGAAACTCCTGATTGTTCATTAGGAGCTACCTGCATCACTCGCAGATGATGGGTGGCAGCTATGTGCGGGTCTGCAAGACCGGGAAACCAGGAACCCGGCAGACCGAGGTCTCCCGCACAAAGCCGCCATTTCGCGGACATAAACGAGCGCCCTTTGACAGGGCTATGCGACTGGTATTCCGGCGGGCTTGCAGACCCGATCACTGATGAGCAGTGACAGGAATCAAGTTACTGGTGGGCACCTGGACGCACAAGCCGGCGGATTCTGTCTTACCCGTAGGCGATGGCGCAAGGTGTTGTAGCCTTTGAGTGGTAACAGGGGGCTTCGTTTAAACAGGCAGGATTTTTGTTGTTTAAGCGTCGGTAAACAGAGGGAAATTACTCACTGCGTCAGTCAAACGTAATCCATGTGGGAGCGAGCCTGCTCCTACAGGGTTTTGTGTTTTATCTGGGGGTATTGGGAGGGCATGAACATGCCCTGCCCGCCCTGTTCAGTCACTTCTTGTTGGCTGCCAAATAATACGCAACCAAAGCATTGGCATGGCCATGCCCCAGACCGTGTTCAGTCTTCAGCCAGGCCACCATTTCCATGTGCTTCTTGCCGCTCACTGTTCCAAGCAGATTCAGCCAATGGCTGATGGGCTGACCGTACTTATTTTCAATTGAAGGGAAGTACGACGCTGGCCCTTTTACTTTTGTCTCTTCGCTCATGCTGCAAGCTCCCTTAAGCGCGACGGAGTGTCGGATAACGCTCCTTGTCGTCTCCAATAGATTGGACGCCGAACGCTATCCCAGCAACAACCCCTGCTCCGCTTCACACAACCCCACCACATAATCCCAGACCACTCGCAGCCGCACCGATTTGTGCAGCTCGCGCCGGGTACTGATCCAGTAGCTGCGCTGGATGCTTTCATCCGGCAGCAACGGCACCAAATCCGCATCGGCGCTGGCCATGTAGCACGGCAACACGGCGATGCCCAACCCGGAACGCGCGGCCTGTTGTTGAGCGATGACGCTGGTGCTGTGGAACACTACTCGCGGGTTGCGGCAGAAACTGTTGAGGAACATCAGTTCCTGGCTGAACAGCAAGTCGTCGACGTAGCCGATCCAGGCGTGACGACCGAGGTCTTCGCGAGTGTGCAACGGTGGGGAACGGTCAAGATACGCCTGGCTGGCGTAGAGCCCCAGGCGGTAGTCGGTGAGTTTGCGGGTGACCAGCATGTCGGCGGCCGGGCGTTCGAGGTGGATGCTGATTTCGGCTTCGCGGTTGAGGATGCTGACGAAGCGCGGCACCGCCACCAGTTCCACTTCCAGCCCCGGATAGCGTTCGAACAAACCGTTCATGCGGCTGGCGAGGAACATGATGCCCAGCCCTTCCGTCACCCCGACGCGAATCTTGCCCAGTGGCGCGCTGGACTGGGTGATTTCTTCCTGGGCCAGCAGCGCTACGTTTTCCATCGCTTCGGCGTGTTTGAGCAGGGCTTCGCCGGCCGGGGTCATTTCATAACCCTGGGCATGCTGGACGAACAGCGCCGTGCCGAGGCTCTTTTCGATGGCCTCAATGTGCCGGGCGACCGTGGCGTGGGTGGTGTTCAAACGGCGGGCAGCGGTGAGCAAACGCCCGCTGCGCTGCAACTCGAGAAAAAACCGCAGGTCATTCCAGTCGAACATGATCCGTCCTTGAGGCAAGGCTGTTTAAAAACGCACAGCGGCTGCGCAAAAACTAACATTCTTTTGCCGAAAGCTAACAACTAGGATGACTGACAACAAGAACAACAATACGAGGTCAGGGATGCAGACTTCCCTTGATGAATTCGACTACATCGTGGTCGGCGCCGGCCCGGCCGGCTGTTTGCTGGCCAATCGACTGTCGGCCAACCCGCAACACCGGGTGCTGCTGCTCGAAGCCGGTGGCCGCGATAATTACGCGTGGATTCACATCCCCGTGGGTTACCTGTTCTGCATCGGCAACCCGCGCACCGACTGGTGCTTCAAGACCCAGGCGCAAGCCGGCCTGCAAGGGCGCACTCTGAGCTACCCGCGCGGCAAAGTGCTCGGTGGCTGCTCCTCGATCAACGGCATGATCTATATGCGTGGCCAGGCGGGCGACTACGACAGCTGGGCCGCTGACGGCAATCCGGGCTGGAGCTGGAACGACGTGTTGCCGCTGTTCAAAAAGAGTGAAAACCATTTTGCCGGCGACTCCGAATTTCACGGTGCCAGCGGCGACTGGCGGGTCGAGCGTCAGCGGTTGTCGTGGCCGATTCTCGATGCCTTTCGCAGCGCCGCCGAGCAAAGCGGCATCGCCAGCATCGATGATTTCAACCAGGGCGATAACGAAGGCTGCGGCTACTTCCAAGTCAATCAGAAGGCCGGGATCCGCTGGAACGCGGCCAAAGCGTTTCTCAAACCGATCCGCCACCGCGCCAATCTCACGGTGCTGACCGACGTCGAGGTGGACCGTGTGCTGCTGGAAAACGGCCGCGCCTCAGCAGTCATTACGCGCTGGCAAGGTCAGGCGAGAACCTTCAAGGCACGCAAGGAAATTGTCCTGTGTGCCGGCTCCGTCGGCTCACCGGGCATCCTCCAGCGCTCCGGAATCGGTCCTCGCCCGCTGCTGCAAAAACTCGGAATCGGCGTGGTGCATGCACTGCCGGGGGTGGGTGGCAATCTGCAGGATCACCTGCAACTGCGGCTGATCTACAAACTGGAAAACGCGCGGACGCTGAACCAGATCGCCGGCAGCGTGTGGGGCAAGATGGGCATGGGCTTGCGCTACCTGTATGACCGCAGCGGCCCGCTGTCCATGGCGCCGAGTCAACTGGGGGCCTTCGCCCGCTCGGGGCCGGAACAGACCTCGGCCAATCTCGAATACCACGTGCAACCGTTGTCGCTGGAGCGCTTCGGCGAGCCGTTGCACCCCTTCCCTGCCTTTACCGCGTCGGTCTGCGATCTACGGCCGCAAAGCCGTGGCCGGGTGGACATTTGTTCCGCCAACCCGCAGGACGCGCCTCTGATCCAGCCTAACTATCTGAGCCACCCGGAGGATTTGCGCGTCGCGACCGATGCCATTCGCCTGACCCGCCGCATCGTCGCCGCACCAGCGCTGCGCGCCTTCAATCCGGTCGAGTACTTGCCCGGTGCGCGCTTGCAGACCGAAGAGGAATTGCACGAAGCCGCCGCGCAGATCGGCACCACCATTTTCCATCCGGTCGGCACCTGCCGGATGGGCAACGACGCGGATGCGGTGGTGGATGCCGAGTTGCGGGTCCACGGCATTCATGGTTTGCGTGTCGCTGACGCCTCAATCATGCCGCGCATCACCTCGGGCAATACCTGTTCGCCGACGCTGATGATCGCCGAAAAAGCGGCGCAACTAATACTCGAAACTACCGCCAACACACCCACCCCTGTGGGAGCGAGCCTGCTCGCGATGACGAGATGACATCCAGCATATGTGTTGATTGATACACCGCCATCGCGAGCAGGCTCGCTCCCACAGGGGATTGTGCAGCCCCTAGGATTGCATTTGATTCACGGGCATTGAGCTTTACCCCTGCAAGGAACACGCAACACCAGTGGAACAACAAAAACAATCACTGTAAGGGATACCGATATGTCAGAAAATGTTCAGTCTCTGGAAGCCGTGCCGGTCGAGACGATCAGCCACGACACCCGCAAAGTCATCTTCGCCTCGTCGCTCGGAACGGTCTTCGAGTGGTACGACTTTTTCCTCTATGGCGCTCTCGCGGCGGTGATCAGCAAACAGTTTTTCGCCGGGGTCAACGACACCACGGCGTTCATTTTTGCGCTGATGGCCTTCGCGGC
The DNA here is from genome assembly GCF_056401975.1 of Pseudomonas sp. P4_C8. Taxonomy (NCBI): domain Bacteria; kingdom Pseudomonadati; phylum Pseudomonadota; class Gammaproteobacteria; order Pseudomonadales; family Pseudomonadaceae; genus Pseudomonas; species Pseudomonas sp. P4_C8. The sequence goes on from NZ_JBFUIH010000030.1 coordinate 53,725, forward strand.
GGGCTTCGTGGTGAGGCCCTTCGGCGCCCTGGTCTTCGGCCGACTGGGGGACATGATCGGACGTAAATACACGTTCCTCGCAACCATCGTACTCATGGGGCTGGCGACCTTCTGCGTCGGCTTGCTGCCGACCTACGCGAGCATCGGCATCGCCGCGCCGATCATCCTGGTGGTGCTGCGCATGCTTCAGGGCCTGGCCCTGGGCGGTGAATACGGCGGCGCTGCGACGTATGTCGCGGAGCACGCACCGATGGGCAAACGCGGTTTCCACACCAGTTGGATTCAGTCCACGGCGACCCTCGGATTGTTGCTGTCGCTGTTGGTGGTGCTCGGCTGCCGTTACTTCACCGGTGACCAGTTCGAAGTCTGGGGCTGGCGCATTCCGTTCCTGTTTTCGATCGTTCTGCTGGGCATCTCGACCTGGATTCGCCTAAGCCTGCACGAATCGCCGGCCTTCGTGAAAATGAAAGCCGAAGGCAAACTCTGCAAATCGCCGCTGCGCGAGTCCTTCGGTAAGTGGGAAAACCTCAAAGTTGTACTGATTGCCCTGTTCAGCATCAACGCCGGGCAAGCGGTGACCTTTTACGCCGCGCAGTTTTACGTGCTGTTTTTCCTCACCCAGTTCCTCAAGATGGACCCGGCCTTGGCCAACGGCCTGCTGATCGTCAGCGTGATCATCGGCGCGCCGTTCTTCATCTTCTTTGGCTGGCTGTCGGACAAGGTCGGGCGCAAGCCGGTGCTGATGATTGGCCTGCTGCTGGCCACTGCGCTGTATTTCCCGATCTTCAAATCCCTGGCGCATTACGCCAACCCGGCCATTGACCAGGCCAGCCGCCAGGCGCCTATTACCGTGTTGGCCGACCCGGCGACGTGCACGTTCCAGTTCGACCCGGTGGGCAAGGCGAAATTTGATAGCCCGTGCGACAAGGTCAAAACCTTTCTGGTCAAGCAAGGCCTGCCTTACGCCAGCGCTGCCGCACCCGCTGGCAGTGGCGTGCAGGTCAGTGTCGGTGACGTGACGCTGGAAGGCTTCGATGAAGCTGCCCTGCGTGGCGCGGTGACCCTCGCCGGCTATCCGTCAAAGGCTGACATGCAGCAAATCAACAAACCGATGATCGTCGCGCTGATCGTGATCCTGATCATCATCTCGGCCATGTGCTACGGCCCGCTGGCGGCGTTGATGGTCGAGCTGTTCCCGACGCGAATCCGCTACACCTCGATGTCACTGCCCTATCACATCGGCAATGGCTGGTTTGGCGGGTTCCTGCCGACCGTGTCGTTTGCCTTGGTGGTCTACACCGGCGACATCTTTTACGGGCTCTGGTACCCGGTGGTGATTACCGCGGTGAGCCTGGTGGTGGGGATGATCTGTTTGCGTGAGACCAAGAACGTGGACCTCGATAAAAACTGACGGGCCTTTGTGGCGAGGGACTCCCTCGCCACGCTTGGCTTTTTTATCTTCAGTAAAACGTCCCTCAGACCTCGGCGTCGAGTAACTCGAACTTCACCTGATCCGGGTAGAACGCCACATATTCGCGTATCTGCTCAACGGACACTTTGGGGTCTTCATAACTCCAAACCGCATTGGCGCTTTCATGCCCCGGGACTTGCAAACTGAAATAGCTGGCATCGCCCTTGTAGGGGCAATAGCTGGTGTGGTCGGTGCGGGCGTAATACTTTTCGTCGATGTCCTCTCGCGGCACGTAATACACCGGCGGGTAATTGGCCTCCAACAGCACCAGTGCGCGCGCGGACGCGGCCACCTGAATGCCATGAAACTTCACCAACAGGCAGCCCGGCTGCTCGGCGATGGTAATGACAGGACTAGGAGCGGAGCTTTTCATGGAATACGTTCCTCATGACGGTGATAAACCTGTGGGAGCGTGCGGTGCGGCGATCCGGCTTGCCCGCGATGGGTCGCGCAGCGGCCCCAAAACCCGAGACCACATCTGTCAGGTATAACCCAAAATTCGTCATCGCTACGGCCTCGCAGCCGAACGGACCGTTTCGACGATAGCAACCAAACGCAACAGCTTTGCTGTACATCCATACAGATAAAGATTGATCGATTGCTCATCTCCGGCCATTCTGTGCGCCTCTTGCACACTTGAAGAACGATGGTGGTTATGCGGCTGTACCTCTGTGAAAAACCTTCCCAGGCCAAAGACATTGCGGCCGTGCTCGGCGCCAAGCGTCGGGGCGATGGCTGCTGGCTGGGAACAGACGTCACGGTGACCTGGTGCATCGGCCATTTGCTGGAAACAGCACCGCCGGACGCCTACGACGCGCGCTACAAACGCTGGGTACTGGCGGACCTGCCGATCATTCCCGAGAAATGGAAGATGACCGTCAAGCCGCGCACGGCCAGCCAGTACAAAGCCGTCAAACGCTTGCTCGGCGAGGCCGATGAGCTGGTAATCGCCACCGACGCCGACCGTGAGGGTGAGATGATCGCCCGCGAACTGGTCGAGCACTGCCGCTATCGCGGGCCGATCCGCCGGTTGTGGCTGTCAGCGCTGGACGACGCGTCGATCCGCAAGGCACTGGCCGCGCTCAAGCCTGGGGCCGAAACCTTCAGCCTTTATCATTCGGCATTGGGCCGCTCCCGGGCTGACTGGCTGATCGGGATGAACATGAGCCGGTTGTTTACGTTATTGGGGCGTCAGTCCGGTTATCAGGGCGTATTGCCGGTGGGCCGGGTGCAGACGCCAACGTTGCGGCTGGTGGTGGATCGTGATCGCAGCATTGCCGACTTCGTCCCCGTGGCCTACTGGGCCATCGATGTGCAACTGCTGCACGACGGCACGGCGTTCACGGCTCAGTGGCGCGCGGCATCCGATGCTTGCGACGATCAGGATCGCTGCCTGAATCAGTCCCTCGCACAAGACGCTGCCCGAGCAATTGGCAACGCTGCGAGTGCACGCGTGATCAAGCTGCGCACCGAGCGAATGCGTGAAATGGCGCCTTTGCCGTTCGATCTGGGCACCTTGCAGGAAGTCTGCTCGAAGAAGCTCGGGCTCGGCGCCCAGGAAACCCTTGATATCGCCCAGGCGCTCTACGAAACCCACAAGGTCATCACCTACCCGCGCAGCGATTGTGGTTTTCTGCCATTGAGTCAGCACAGCGAAGCCCCGGGGATTCTCGCCGCACTGCGCCAGGCCGATCCGTCCCTGAACGCGCTGAACGATTACCTGGAACCGCAACGGCGCTCACGGGCCTGGAACGATGCCAAGGTCACCGCTCACCACGGCATCATCCCGACGGCGGCGGCGAAGAATCTGGATCGGCTGGTGGGCAAACAGCGGGCGGTCTACACGCTGATCCGCGCCCGTTATCTGGCGCAATTCCTGCCCAATCACGAATACGACCGCACCCAAGCCGATTTCAACTGTGCCGGTGAAGCCTTGCGCGCCGTCGGCAAACAAATCGTCGAGCCCGGCTGGAAACGTGCCCTGCCGGAAGCCCTGGCCCCCGCCAAGGGCCGCGAGGCGCCGGCGCCACAAACCCTGCCGGCATTGGCCGAAGGGCTCGATTGCGCAGTGGCCGACGTGAAGCTCAAGGACCTGTGGACGCAGCCACCCAAACCGTTCACCGAAGGCGACCTGATCAAGGCCATGAAGAACGTGGCCAAACTGGTGGAAGATCCGCTGCTCAAACAGAAGCTCAAGGACACCACCGGCATCGGCACCGAGGCGACACGCGCCTCGATCATCCAGGGCTTGCTCGACCGTGGTTATCTGATCAAGAACGGCAAAGCCCTGGCCGCCACCCCGGCGGCCTTCAGCCTGATCGATGCGGTGCCGCGCGCGATTGCCGACCCCGGCACTACCGCGATCTGGGAACAGGCGCTGGACATGGTGCAGAGCGGCGAAATGAGCCTGGAAGAATTCGTCACCAAACAGGCGGCGTGGATGAGCAAGCAAGTCGCCCGTTGCGCCGGTCTGAGCCTGACCATCAGCGGGCCGGCCAGTCCCGCCGGGCGTGGCGCTGCACCGTGGAAAAACAAACGCAAGCCGGTGAAACGTAAACCCGCGACGAGCAGCAAACGCGCCACCAAACCGGCAAGCAAGGCTTGATGGCACTTCGAACGGACGGTGATGGTCTAGTGTTCTTCAAGTCCGGCGACCGCCTGTTTTTGAACAGATATCGCAGCCTCGTTTCACTCGATAGCTGCTACAGGAATTTTATTTATGATTATCGTGCATCACCTGAACAACTCCCGCTCCCAGCGCATTCTCTGGCTGTTGGAAGAGCTGTCTATTCCTTACGAGCTGAAACGGTATCAGCGCGATCCGAAAACCAATCTCGCACCGCCGGAACTGAAAGCGATCAATGCGTTGGGAAAATCGCCGGTCATCGAAGACGGTACGCAGACGCTGATCGAGTCCGCAGCGATCATCGACTACTTGATTCGCCGGCATGGCCAGGGTCGTCTGCAACCCGATCCGTCCACACCCGCCTACGACGAATACATCCAGTGGCTGCACTTCGCCGAAGGCTCCGCCATGTTGCCGCTGATGTTGAACCTGTATGTCGGACGTCTGGGTGAAGCCGGTGGACCGCTGCATCCGCGCATCAACTCGGAAGTGGCCAATTACCTTGGCTACCTCGACACCGCACTGAGCCAGTCCGATTTTCTGCTCGGTGATGACTTCAGCGCCGCCGACATCCAGATGAGCTTCATTGGCGAGATCGCCAGAGTCCAGGGCAAGCTGGGCAACTATCCTCATGTAGCGGCCTGGATCGATCGCTTCCAGGCGCGCCCGGCTTACATCGCCGCATTGAAGAAAGGCGGGAAGTACGACTTCGCGCCGCACTGAGTGATCCTGACAGGGCCACGGATGGCCCTGCGCAATCTGGAGCGCCCCTAAATGCCTTCGATAGAACTGCACGCCGCACAGCGCGACGACCTCGACACCCTCGAAAACCTGATGCAGTTCTACGTATACGACTTCAGCGAATGGCTGCCACTGAAATTGGGTGAACATGGTTTTTTCAGTATCCAGCCCAAACCGGAGTACTGGCGTAACCCTGCGACCCGGCCGTTTCTGATCAGGGTGGACGGTGAGCTGGCCGGTTTCGTGACCGTAGATGACGACACCCACATCAAGGGTGCCGAGTACAACATCGGCTACTTTTTTGTCAGTCGGCGCTTCCGTGGCCAAGGTGTCGCGAAATTTGTCGTTTCCACCCTCTTGAGCCAATTCCCCGGTCAATGGCAGATTTTCCACATCGATGCGAACCCGCCCGCACGACGGTTCTGGGCCAAAGTGATACCCGATCTCGCAGGCGGCCTATTCACCCTGCATCAGCGGCCAGTAGACGGTTATCCCTCCACCTTCTACCGCTTCCACTGCCCACCGCCGTCGCCCTGACGGACGCGTCCAGGCTTGCGTTTTTCATTCCAATCCGTTTTGTCAGACAATATGTAGTGACTTAAAAAAATCACTACATAACGGTTGACGCCTCCGATTTGCCCTTGCATGATGCAGACATCTCCCCGATCGGGAGTACCGCAACATGTTTGAGCAAGCTCGTCTGACCGCCGAGCTGTTTTTCCCGGATACACGCTGCCCACAAGGCAGATTGAAGAAGCTGACCTGGCCCGAACGTCCAGTACAAGGACGAGAAGCGCTGGCGATCAATCCTCATGAAGCTTGTGGCCGACCCTCAAAAGTCGGCAGTGGCCAGAAGGTTATCGCTGCTTCTCTTCGTTGTGACGCTAACGCGTAGCAGTTATTCAACACGACTACATGCAACAGACGCGGGACCCCGTTGAATTCGACGGCCGACCGCTGACGTCCTGGTTTCGGTGCCAGGGATCAACTAACCGATGGGCTACTTGTATTAGCGACTCAACTTAAAAAAATTACCAAATGGTCAAGGGGCATATTATGAATCTGAACAATCAACCTACTATCGATGAACTGGCTCGTATGTTCGCGGCGCAAAAAGACAGCCTCGACAGCCACATTCTGTGGATCAGCAAATCGGGCCAGGTTCATATCGACTGCCTGTCGCCTCACGCTCATGAAGCGGAGTTCGACCAGAACAACCAGAACCTGCTCGCCCGACTGAAGATGTACCGTCGCGGCCAGGGCTATGTCGGCAAGAAAGCCGCAGCCGACAAGGACTTCATCGGTAATGTTCTGCAAACGCTGAAACAGGCGTGGGCATCGTTGCAGAACCAGAACGAAGTTCGGGTGATTGATCGGTTCTACTAATAAGGTGAAGTCAAACCTGACTCACTCATAAAAAGCGCTTCACGGATTACCGGGAAAGACGTTCTTGATCTTCATGAAAAAGAACTCGCTTTCCCGGTAATCGTTTGTTTGCTTTATTGATTTCGTTCCACGTCATCAATCACTTCCCCCGCTCGCTATCAGATGCGCTGCGACGCGCAGATTTGTATCGAACTGTATGTTCGGCGCGGATCTTACACAGCGTTACACAACGGCCGGTTCAAGACACACACGCACGACATGAGGGTGCAAAAGTGGGCTTCGTCGCAAGGGCCTCCCAGAACCCAGCGACTTGAATGATGAAGCCCCTACCCTTAGCAGGAACCTGCCATGATCAATCAAAACGATACTGTGCTGTACACCGGTAAAACCCATACCACCGGCGGCCGTGACGGTCAGTCGAAAAGTTCGGACGGACGTCTGGACATCAAGCTGTCTCCACCCGGTTCCTCTGGCAGCGGCACCAATCCGGAACAGCTGCTGGCGGCGGGTTGGTCGGCCTGTTTTATCGGCGCAATGGGCAAAGCGGCGGTTGCGTTGAAGGTGACTCTGCCGAGCGACGTTGCCGTGGATACCGAAATCGACCTGGGCAAGACGGACAACGCTTTTTTCCTCCAGGCACGCCTCAATGTCAGCCTTCCGGGCCTGGATCCGGCGGTCGCCCGAGCCGTCGTGGACACTGCCCACCAAACCTGCCCTTACTCCAAAGCAACCCGTGGCAACATCGATGTCGAGATCAAGCTGATTTGATCCGCCCCCGTGTGACAGCCTGTCTTTTGGGGCAGGCTGTACCGATAGTATTTTTCCGTCCTGCGGCGCTTTTAAAAGGATGGAATCGGTCTAAAAAGCACGCTTTACACCGCGCATGCTTTGCTATTATCAAGGTGTAGGTGAAGACGCAGACTGATGCGCAAGCGGATAGCAAGGAGACGTGGGGCACGTCCCGAAGGGTACACGGTTAGAAAGATCTCCGCGCTGAGATCCAGCCCTTACGCCGTGTGAAGCAGAAGTACATAACACTGTTCTGTCAGAGTCCTGATAAACCTTGTAAGCCAGAAACCAGCACTGGCCACCTACTCGAAATCCGAAGCCCGCGTAAAGCGGGCTTTTTCGTTTCTGACCACTCGTCGCGAAGGCGCCCTGCTCCCCCTTGACACCGATGGGAGTCTGCGGGAATATTATTAAATCGCATACGATACAAACGTATGCGACACAGAAATCAAACCTATTGCAACGTTGAGGATTCATCCCATGAGCAAGATCGAAAAAGTCCTGGCCTCCGGCAAGACCCACACCAAAATGAGCGCCGCTGGCGTCACGTCGCGCGGCCATAACGGCACCGTCGACATTCAGCTTTCTTCACCTGGCAGCGCAGCCCCTGTGCATGTATTCGAAGCCACCCAGCCACACCCTAAAGCCGAGCAGTTGTTCGCCGGTGCCTGGTCGGCCTGCTACATCGCCGCCGTCGGCCTCGCCGCCAAGCAAATGAACGTCGAACTGCCCTCTGATGTGGCGGTGGACATCGAAGTCGACCTGGGCCAGACCGGCGAGGCCTACTTCCTTCAGGCTCGACTGACGCTGCGCGCACCTGGCCTGTCGCACGAGGTCGCGACGAAACTGGCACACGACGCTGATCAGATCTGCCCGTACTCGAAAGCAACGCGCGGTAACATCGACGTGGCCATTAACGTCCTCACGGCTTGAAGAACCGTGTAACCGAGCCAGTCATTGGCTTCTAAAAACCCAATATATATCGCATGCGATATAAACGCATACGAAACACAAATCACCAAACTCTTAGGGAATCATCATGAGCAAGATTGAAAAAGTCCTGGCCACCGGCAAAACCCACACCACCGCCAGCAGCACCGGCCACACTTCGCGCGGCCATAACGGCAGCCTTGATATCGCGCTCTCGTCGCCCGGCAACACCACGCCTTCGCATGTGTTCGCCGCGACCCAGCCGCACCCGACTGCCGAGCAACTCTTCGCCGGTGCCTGGTCGGCCTGCTACACCGCCGCCGTCGGGCTGGTGGCCAATGACATGAACGTGGTGCTGCCGGCGGATTTGTCCGTCGACATCGAAGTCGATGTCGGTCAGACCGGTCAGGATTACTTCCTCCAGGCGCGATTGACGCTGCGCGTGCCAGGCCTGGCGGACGACATCGCGAGAACGCTGGCCCACACCGCTGACCAAATCTGCCCGTACTCGAAAGCAACTCGAGGCAACATCGACGTGGACTTGAACGTGCTCACGGCGTGATGTCCGGCGCGGCGGGTTCGAGCTGTTCGACGAGCCCGCCACCTGCCGCTGATCAACTTTGGATTTATCGCTCTCACGACACCATCGCACACGAGGTATATTTCAGCCCTGCGCGACAGCAGTCTTTGACGAATGAGGTGACAGATGAAACCCACCGACCCAGCGGCACCCGCGAGCCACAAGCTCTCTGACTTTCTGTGTTTTGCGGTCTATTCCACCAACCTCGCCTTCGGCAAGGCTTACAAGCCGATCCTCGAAAAACTCGGCCTGACCTACACGCAATACATCACCATCGTGGCGTTGTGGGAGGAAGATAATCAGACCGTCGGCAGCCTGGGCGAAAAGCTGTTTCTTGAGTCGAATACGCTCACGCCGATCCTGAAAAAGCTCGAAGCGATGGGCTACCTGCAACGTCAGCGCGACCCCGAGGATGAGCGTCAGGTGCGCATCAACCTGACCAAGGAAGGCAAAGCCTTGCGCGAAGGCCGCCCGGAAACGGGCCTCGCCGGCGCAACGGGCCTGACGGCGGACGAGTTCACGCAGATGCAGAAAGCAATCGTAAAACTGCGAAACAACCTGATCAAATCAATGAATACTGAGGAGTGAAAGCTATGACCACGCAAACCGAAACCGCGATCCTGGCCGGTGGCTGCTTCTGGGGCATGCAGGATTTGATCAGACAAATCCCCGGCGTGCTGTCTACCCGGGTCGGTTACTCGGGCGGAGACGTGCCCAACGCCACTTACCGCAACCATGGCACCCATGCGGAAGCCATCGAGATCATCTTCAATCCGGCGGTGATCAGTTATCGCCAGATCCTGGAGTTCTTCTTCCAGATTCACGACCCTTCGACCGCCAATCGTCAGGGCAACGACATTGGCGCCAGCTACCGCTCGGCGATCTTCTATCTCAACGAAGAACAGCGCGACGTAGCCGAGGACACTGCGGCGGACGTCGATGCGTCCGGTCTGTGGCCTGGCAAGGTGGTGACGGAAATCGTCCCCGCCGGCCCGTTCTGGCAGGCAGAGCCGGAGCATCAGGACTACCTCGAAAAAGTGCCCAATGGCTACACCTGCCATTTCGTCCGGCCGAACTGGAAACTGCCGAAACGCGCACTCTGAAGTAATGCCTTGGGTCCCGGCAACGGGACCCAACGTTCATCAGGTATTGGTCTTCAACTTGGTCCACAACCGGGTACTCAACCGCGCAATGGCCGCGGGCAGTTCCTCTACGGTGAACAACTTATCCAGCACACTTTTTGGCGGGTAGATCGCCAGGTCCTGCTTCACGGCGGGCACCACGTACTCATCCGCGGCACTGTTGGGGTTGGCGTAATGAATGCTGTTGCTGATGTTGGCAATCACTTGCGGCTTCAGCAGGTAGTTCATGTAGGTGTAGCCATTCTTCTCGTGGGGTGCGCTCTTGGGAAGGACCACCATGTCGAACCACAGCGTCGAGCCTTCGTCAGGAATCGAATAGGCGATGTTGATACCGTTGTTGGCTTCCTTGGCGCTGGCAGCGGCCTGCACCACATCGCCATTGAAACCGATCACCGCACAGACATTGCCGTTCGCCAGGTCGCTGATGTACTTGGAGGCATGAAAGTACTGCACGTAGGGCCTGATTTTCAGCAAGGCCTGCTCGGCTTTCTTGTAATCCGCCGGGTCGTGACTGTGAGGCGGCAGACCGAGGTAATTGAGGGTGATCGGCAGGATCTGTGTCGGGTTATCGATAATCGCCACCCCGCATTCACTCAACTTCTTGATGTTGTTTTCATCAAAAAACAGGTTCCAGGAACGGGTGACGTCGGTGTTGCCGAAGATCGCTTTGATTTTCTCGACGTTGTAGCCAATACCCGCGGTGCCCCACATATACGGATAGCCGTACTGGTTGCCGGGGTCATTGACCTCGAGTTTTTTCATCAATGCAGGGTCAAGGTTCTTCCAGTTTGGCAGCTGACTTTTGTCGAGTTTCTGAATCGCCCCGGCCTTGATCAGTCGGGACAGGAAATGGTTCGACGGGCTGACCACGTCATAACCGGTGTTACCGGTCATCAACTTGGATTCCAGTACTTCGTTGCTGTCGTGAATATCGTAAGTGGCCTTGATCCCGGTTTCCTTGGTGAAGTTGACCAGGGTGTCGTCGGCGATGTAGCCGTTCCAGTTGGAAATATTGACCTGTTCGTCGGCATACGTGGCTGCCGAAAACGTCGTGAGCAGGACCATCAAGGGCATAGTGTTAACGCGCATGTTCAATCACCTTTTTGTTCTTTTGTGATAAGCGGATTTCTAGATTTCTGACTTTGCCCGGATGGCCTCTACGCGCATCCGCAGCATGGCACCGATGTCGAGCAAGGGGCGCGGCGGCAGCCAGCCGGGTTGGGCCCTGCGCATCACCGAATCGAGCATCGGCGAGTCAACGCCCGACGCCAGTTCGGCGAGCAACCGCCCCCACAGGGTGCCGCGCGCCACGCCGGAACCATTGCAGCCGGCCACGGCAAATACGCCCTCTTGCACCTGTGAAAAATACGGTTGCCCGGAGCGCGAGGCGCTCAGGTGTCCGGTCCAGGTGTATTGGATGTCTTGCTCGCCCAGCCAGGGAAAACGTCGTTGTAAGCCGAGCACATGGTGCTGGCGGCGGATCGACAGCTCACTGGCAGACAAATCCCGCGAACGGTATTCCGCCGTGTTGCGGATCATCACCCGACGATCCGGGGTCAGCCGCACTGTGGCGCCCAGGGGACGGGTGGACAAAACACCCCAAGGTTCGACGTTGCCCATCTCGCGAAACTCGGCGTCACTCAACTGCCGCGTGAGGCTGGCGCTGAGTTCCATGGCAAACGTGCCGCTGTCCTGGATGCCTGCACGAGGCACAAAGGCGTTCAGGCAGACCAACACCCGTTTCGCCTCGATGCTGCCCTCGACACCGTTGGCCCGCAGACCTCCTTTACCCAGACGCTCGAGGCCGGTGATGTCGGTGTTTTCGTAAACCGTGACCGTCTGGGGCACCGCATCGAGCAAGCCTTTCACGTACTTCGCCGGTTGCAGCAGCGCGTTGCCATTGCCGCACCAGATTGCCGCGCGGTAATGCCGGGTGCCGAGTTTTTGAGCCAGTTGTTCACCTTCCAGAAACTGCGCAGAAGCCCCGAGTGCCCGCAGCGTTTGCAGCTTGGCCTCGACGTGGGTCAATTTGCCCGGATCGCTGACGGCGAAGAAATAGCCGGAGTCTTTGAAGTCGCACTCAATGCCGTGACGCGCAATCATCGTGCGGACTTCCGCGCTGGCGGTGCGTGAAATCGTGGTATCGACGTCAAATTCGGCGAACCCGGCGCTGCCGATCAACTCATCGTTGCCTGGGTGTTCGTGGGCCACTACAAAGCCGGAATTGCGCGCGGAGGCGCCTTGCGCCGCACGCTGGCGGTCGACCACCACGATGCGCGCCTGAGGGTGCAATTGTGCGAGGGCATGGGCGGCACTCAGGCCGGTGATGCCGGCACCGATCACCAGCCAATCGGCTTTTTGCGAACCGCTCAGACGATCACGCGCCGGTACACTCTCGGTTTGCGCGATCCAGCCACATTCATTTTTCATGCATCACCTGCCTTGACTGTCGTTCCGGCCTTCGCATGCAGCAATCGCATAGACGATGATTGATGGTGGCCGTCAGGGCTAGAATCTATTAGGTCTTCGGTGATACAACCAACGTTATAAAATCATTGAGCCATTCTGAAAACGCATGGATAAAATTCGCCACGCACCTAATCTCCAAGCCTTGCAAGCCTTGGTGGAAGTCGCTGAAGCCGGCAGCTTCACGCAAGCGGCGCAAACGCTGTGCCTGACCCAAAGCGCCGTCAGCCGACAAATCCAGCAATTGGAAAGCCACTTTGGCGTGCCGATGTTTGTGCGCAGCAGTCGCAGCCTTCGCCTGACGCCGGAGGGTGAGTTGGTGCTGGGCAGTGCGCGCACTATCCTTGAGCAATTGAAAACCCTCGAAGATCGACTGTCCCCGCAAAAACGCCCCTTCCGCATACGCATGCATGTGTCGCTGGCGGTTCGCTGGTTGTTGCCGAAGCTGAGCGACTTCTATCGTCATCATCCGGACATTTCCCTGTCGATCGAGACCGTGGCCACCGAGATTGTCGAGCCGGCCAGCGACAGTGACGCTTACATCCTCTATCTGCCTGAGCCGTCCAATGATCCCGCCTGCCTGACCCTGTTCGAGGAAGCGCTGATTCCGGTGTGCGCCCCCGGTCTCGGCAGTCCGACCCGGCCACTGGTCTCGGTGGAGGACCTGAGCGGCTTCGCGCTGCTGCATCGTTCGGCGGACAAGCAGGCGTGGATCGACTGGCTGGCAGCCAATGGTGGCCAGTCGCTGGAGGACTACCGCCACATCCCCTTCAACCTCGATGAGTTGGCGCTGGATGCCGCCGCGCGTGGTCTGGGTGTGGCAATGACGGACATGACCCTGGCTGAGGAGTCGATCGAGCGTGGTGTGCTCATCGTCCCGTTTGGTCATCCCTTGAAGACCCGAGGATGCTATTCGCTATGCCTGCAACCCTCGGCCGCGACACATCCGGCGTGCGCGCTGATCATGCAATGGTTTGCCGGCCAGGCCGAGGGGGTGGCGACCCCATGACCAACACGGTCCCCTGTAGGAGCTGGCTTGCCAGCGAAGACGGCGGCACATCCAGCATCGATGTGACTGACCCACCGCTTTCGCTGGCAAGCCAGCTCCTACAGGGTTATGGGGTGAACTCAGGGTTGTGGTTGCACCACGCCTCGCTCTTCCAGCAAGCGCACAAACATGGTCAGGCTCTGGGACACCGTGCCTCGGCGCCACACCAGCCAGGTGCGCAAATAACGGAAAGACTCCGATAACGGCCAGATACTCACCGTGGTGCACCCCGGCATGCTTTCCAGCATGCTGCGCGGCATCAACGCCAGGCCGGCACCGGCGCTGACGCAGGCCAGCATGCCGTGATAGGACTCCATTTCAAAGATCTTGCCGGGCACCGCCGCGTCCTTGGTAAACCAACTTTCGAAATGGTGCCGGTACGAGCAATTGGAGCGGAAGGCGTAGATGTTTTCGCCGTTCACATCCTGCGCGCGATGGATCGGCGAATGGTTGAGCGGTGCGATCAGCACCATCTCTTCCTCAAACGCCGGCACGCCTTCCAGTGCCGGGTGCAGCACCGGTCCGTCTACAAATGCGGCGGCCAGGCGGCCAGACAACACGCCGTCGATCATGGTCCCCGAAGGGCCGGTGGACAGGTCCAGTTCAACCTTGGCGTGTTTCTGGTTGTAGGCTGCCAGCAACTCGGGAATACGCACCGCCGCCGTACTTTCCAGTGAACCCAAGGGAAACGCGCCTTGCGGCTCTTCCCCTGCCACGGTGGCGCGGGCTTCCTGAACCAGGTCGAGAATGCGCCGGGCATAGTCGAGAAAACTCCAGCCGGCTGGCGACAAACGCAGGCGGCTTTTCTCGCGGATAAACAGGTCCACGCCCAGATCCAGTTCCAGCTGCTTGATCCGCGTCGTCAGGTTGGAGGGCACCCGGTGGATATGCTGCGCGGCGACGCTGATGCTGCCGTGCTCGGCAACCGCCTTGAAAATTTCCAGCTGAACCAGATCCAAATCATTCTCCAAACGTGAACGTTATGCTCAGTATTATTCAGTTTCCAGAAAATTAACACCACCGTAACCTGATCGCATTCCCACCCAGCAGGACGGTGCCATGACCAGCGTTTCCAGCCTTACCCATGCGATTTCGATCAACCCGGCCACCGGCGAGCAGATAGGCCATTACCCTTTCGAGTCCGAATCGGCTCTGCAAGCCGCCCTGTCGCGGGCCGCTGGCGGGTTTCGCGTCTGGCGCAAAACAGCCGTCGAGCAACGCTCGCAGTTGCTGACCGCCCTCGCTCGGGCACTGCGCGACAGTGCCGACAAAATGGCCAACATGATCACCCTGGAAATGGGCAAGCCGATCACCCAGGCCCGCGGCGAAATCGAAAAGTGTGCGCAGCTCTGCGAGTGGTACGCCGAACACGGCCCGGCCATGCTCAACGCCGAACCGACGCTGGTTGAAGGCGGTAAGGCGCGCATTGAATACCGCCCGCTCGGACCTATTCTGGCGGTGATGCCGTGGAACTTCCCGATCTGGCAAGTGCTGCGCGGTGCTGTTCCAGCGTTGATCGCTGGCAATACCTACGTGCTCAAACATGCGCCCAACGTGATGGGCAGTGCTTATCTACTGCTGGAAGCCTTCAAGAATGCCGATTTCCCTCAAGGTGTTTTTGAAGTGCTGAACGTCACGCCGGAGGGCGTTTCCACGGCGATTGCCGACCCTCGTATCGCGGCAGTGACCCTCACTGGCAGCGTGCGCGCCGGCATGGCCATCGGCGCTCAGGCCGGTGCGGCGTTGAAGAAATGCGTGCTGGAACTGGGCGGTTCCGATCCCTTTATCGTGCTCAACGATGCCGACCTCGATGAAGCGGTCAAAGCCGCCGTCATCGGCCGCTACCAGAACACCGGGCAAGTCTGCGCGGCGGCCAAGCGCTTGATCGTCGAGCAAGGCATTGTCGAGGAATTCACGCGCAAGTTCGTCGAAGCCACGGGCAAACTGGTGGTCGGTGATCCACTGGCCGCCGGCACGTACATCGGCCCGATGGCCCGTTTTGACCTGCGTGACGAACTGGATCAACAAGTGCGTGACACCCTTGAGGAAGGCGCAACGTTGTTGATGGGCGGCAAGAAGGCTGAAGGCCCAGGCAACTACTATGAGCCGACCGTGTTCGCCGATGTCACCGATCAAATGACGTCGTTCAAACAGGAATTGTTTGGCCCGGTCGCGTCGATCATTACGGCGCGGGACGCTGCGCACGCACTGGAACTGGCGAATGACAGTGAGTTCGGCCTGGCTGCAACCATTTTTACCGGCAATGTCGCGCTCGCCCAACAGATGGCCGGCGAACTGGAAACCGGTGGTGTGTTCATCAATGGCTACAGTGCTTCCGACCCGCGCGTGACCTTCGGCGGTGTGAAGAAAAGCGGTTTCGGCCGCGAGCTGTCGCACTTCGGGGTCCGCGAGTTCTGCAATGCACAGACCGTGTGGCTGGACCGCCGCTAAGCGAAAAACCCTGCCTGGGAGTCGTTGGTTCCCAGGCAGCAGTTTTATTCGTGTAGGTAATACAGCTTGTTAACGATCATCCAGCGCTCGTTGATTTTCAGTAACGACAAATAATCCGTGAACCGCATGCCAATGTAGTCATCCATCACTTTGACGGCGGCGGCATCCCCCGTGATATCGACACTGATCGTTTCCCAGAACGGTTTGACCTCTTTGGGCGCCGGCCCTTCGGCCTTGATAGCGCTGATAAAGTCATCCAGCGACGACCATTCCAGCTCGCCATGGTAGTGGCCAATGATGTGACAAGCGGGATGAAACGCATGCCGCAGCAGCACTTCGTCGGCGAACACCATCCCTTCTACGTAATTGCGAATGACAACGCTGATGTGCTCCCTGTCCAGCGATTGAGCAGTCATGACATACCTCCAGCTTTCTCGTCCTCACACCACCGGTGAGGGCTGATCGGTCTAACCTGAAAAGTCTAGCACCGCCATCTGACCCTCGCGGACGGTGACTATGCTGATGGAGGCCACTTCACCGCAGGAGCTGAAAAATGTCACTGACGCTTTATTACCATCCGCTGTCGTCGTACTGCCACAAAGTGCTGATCGCGCTCTATGAACACGCGGTCGACTTCGAAAAACGGATCATTGATCTGGGCAATGCGGCCGAGAAAGCAGAATTGCAGGCGCTATGGCCGATCGGCAAATTCCCGGTCATTCGCGATCACACCGGTCAGTTCGACGTGGCGGAGTCCTCGATCATCATTGAATACCTGGATCGCTATTTTGCCGGGCAAAAACTGTTGATTCCGGGCGATTGGGACACTGCGTTGGAGGTCCGTCTGTGGGACCGGATCTGCGACAACTATCTTCAGACCCCACTGCAACAAATTGTCCTGGATCGCATCATCGGTGCGAACGGCAATCTGACCCAGCAACGCTCCACGCTACAGACCGTCTACGGCATGCTCGACCGCCAACTGGCGAACGGCACCTGGCTGGCCAGCGCGGATTTCAGCCTGGCCGATTGCGCAGCAGCCCCGGCACTTTTCTATGCCAGTACGCTTGAGCGGATTCCTGATGAATACGGCCACTTGAGCGCCTATTTCGACAGGCTGATGAACAGGCCATCCGTGCAGCGGGTGATCGACGAAGCCCAGCCTTATTTCTCGCTCTACCCGTTTGCGCAAGACATCCCGCAACGGTTTTACCCGCGCGCCTAACGCACGATATCGATCAATTGCTCACGCTGCGCGCCCGTGAGCATTGGCCCGAAACCGGCGCCGGCATTGTCCGCCATGTAACGCGGGTTGCCGGTGCCGGGGATCACGCAAGTCACCGCAGAATGGGACAACAGGAACTTCAAGGCCAGTTGCGCCCAACTGGTGACCCCCACTTGCGCGGCCCATCCCGGCAGTGGCTTGCCCTTCAATCGTTCGAGCAAACCACCGCCACCGAAGGGCCGGTTGCAGATCACTGCCACGCCACGTTCGCGGCACAGCGGCAGGATGCGTTTCTCGACACCGCGATCTTCCAAGGCGTAGTTGATCTGCAAAAAATCCAACGGTTCTGCCTTGAGCAGCGCTTCCACTTCTTCGTAAGCCGACGACGTGTAATGGGTGATGCCGATATAGCGAATGCGCCCTTGTTCCTTCCATTGGCGCAACGTCGGCAAATGGGTTTGCCAGTCCAGCAGGTTGTGGATCTGCATCAGGTCGATGCGATCGGTTTGCAGCAAGCGAAAGGACTGCTCCATCTGCGCGATGCCCTCCTCGCGGCCGCTGGTCCACACCTTGGTGGCGAGAAAGGCCGGCGAGCGCGGCTCATGGATCGACAGCAACTCACCGGTGGTCTGTTCGGCGCGGCCATACATGGGCGAGCTGTCGATAACGGTCCCGCCCTTTTTGAACAAGGCGCTGAGTACCTCTGGCAATTGTTTGTAGGCGGGGCTGGAAGGCTCGACATCAAAACCGCGATACGTGCCCAACCCGACGATGGGCAATGGCTCGTTGCTGGAGGGAATGGCGCGAGTCAGCATGGTCTTGCCTCCTGTTTCCGTCGACGGCGCAGAGGTTGCCAACGCCCGATCGAAGGTGAAAACCGCCGAAGCACCGGCAGCCAGCGTGAGTAGTTGTCGACGCGTGTATCCGTCAGTGTGGCTCATCGTATCTGCCTGTGTGGCCCAAACCGGCGTGCCCCGCTACCGTTGAACTAAGCTCTGGCACTGATTACGTGTTAGCGGACCTCAACTCCAGAGCGGTCAATGTCGCCCACTAAAGTTAGTCGAATGTTCAGAACCCTGGCGTTTTCCATCGTCATCATTGCCGCGTTGTACCTGGCGCTGTGTGCGGCGTTGTTCGTGTTTCAGCGCGCCTTGATCTACTTCCCGCAACCCAGTGCCATCGCAACACCCGCTTCGCTACTGACGCTGACTGTCGAGGACGCGCAGGTGCAGGTTTCAGTCAGGCCGCATGACGGCCCGAACGCGCTGATCTACTTTGGTGGTAATGCCGAGGATGTCTCTCGCAACCTGGCCGATTTTTCCCAGGCGTTTCCCGAGCATGCGCTGTACTTGATGCACTACCGAGGGTACGGCGGCAGTACCGGCTCGCCGTCCGAAGAGGCGATTGCGCACGATGCCCTGACCTTGTTTGACACGGTCTACAACCGCCATCCGAATATTGCAGTGGTCGGTCGCAGCCTGGGCTCGGGCGTTGCCGTGCGCCTGGCCAGCCAACGCCCCGCCTCGCGGCTGATCCTGATCACGCCTTACAACAGCCTGGAAAGCCTCGCCAAACAGCGCTTCCCGTTGTTTCCGGTGAAGTGGCTGCTACAGGATCGGTACGAATCGTGGCGATACGCGGCACACATCACAGTGCCGACGTTGTTGATCGCCGCCGGGCATGACGATGTCATACCGCGTTCGAGTACGCAGCAGCTCTACACCCATTTCGCCCCCGGCGTAGCCACGCTGAAGGTGATACCGGACGCGGGTCATAACTCCCTTTCCGACAGCCCTGAATACCTCAAATTACTGGGCGACGGATTATGATCACGAGGCCCTTCATAGACGGCATCGATCATACGGTAACGGAGAGTGATTGGACTCCACACCTGCTTGCTCTTAGCCTGCGCGCGACGCGAAATACCTGAAGGCAGAACTCCATGATCGTCAGACCCAAACCGAACTTCATCAATATCCTCAGCGCGATCAAGGGCTCGATTGCCAAACGGATTGCCTTGCGCAGCCTGATGGTCATGCTGCTGGCTTCGGTTATTGTGCTCATCGAAACAATGCACCCCAGCTACTTTTCCAAAGTCAGCGCAACGCCGTTTACGTTGCTGGGGTTGTCGCTGTCGATCTTCATGAGTTTTCGCAACAACGCCTGCTACGACCGCTGGTACGAAGGCCGCAAAGCCTGGGGCGACGTGATGGTTGCGATTCGTTCGATGATTCGCGAAACCGCGATCATCAAGGACGCCGACACGCGAAACGCCATCTTGAGTGACTTGTGCGGATTCGCCCATGCGCTGAAAGCCAAGCTGCGCCAGGAAAACGAACGGGCAGCGAGTGGCCGCTGGCTCGACCCGATCCCCAATGACAACGCGCCTGACTTCAGCGGGAGCATTTTGTTGCAGGTCGGGCAGCAGTGTTCGGCGCTCAGCGAGTCGGGGGTGATCAACGAATGGCGTTACACGATCATGGCCAATCATCTGGCCCACCTGACCCAGGCACAGGCCGCCTGCGAACGGATCAAACACACGCCGCTGCCGTTTGCCTACACGTTGTTGCTGCACCGCACCAGTTACCTTTTCTGCTTCTTGCTGCCCTTCGCCATGGCCGAACCCCTGGGCTGGATGACACCGATCTTCACCGCGATTGTCAGCTACACCTTTTTTGGCCTGGATGCGATTGGCGATGATCTGGAGGACCCTTTTGGTCGCGACGAAAACGATCTGCCGCTCGATGCGATCGTGCGCACCATCGAGCGGGAGATCTTGACCGCGATGGGAGAAACGCAGCTACCTCCAGTGCTGGCGCCGGTGGACTTTGTGTTGAGGTGATTTCACATCTGCTGCGCTGGTACATCGATGGCGTGACCGTTGATCCGCAAGTTTTACTTCTGCCTAATAAAAACATATTTTGATGCTCTAATTGATATTGTCGAACAATCCCACGAACAGAGGGTGCCGTGATGAATATCAAAACCTTGGCTTTATTGTTGTTGGCTCTGTGCGCTCAACCCGTCTGGAGCCAGACTCCCCCCGCCACACCACCCGCCGCCGACAGCGCGGCCCTCACCACTCGCCTCGCGTTGCGCGACCTGTGGGTCGAGCATATTTTCTGGATCAGAGACTACGTGATTGCCAACCAGGCGGGCGACAAGGCACAAGCCAAAATCGCTGCTGAGCAGGTCGTCGACAACGCCACCAAAATCGCCAACAGCATCGCCCCGCTTTACGGCCAGCCTGCCGCCGATCAGCTGCTCAAACTGCTGGCCGGTCACTGGGCCGCGGTGAAACACTACAGCGACGCCACCGTCGCCAAAGATGCGAAAGGCAAGCAGGCCGCCGTTGCCGAATTGACCAGCAATGCCAAGGCCATCGCGGCTTTCCTGGCCAAAGCCAACCCCAACTTGCCTGAAAGCACATTGGTCACAATGCTGTCGGCCCACGGCGGACACCATGTCAGTCAGATCGATCAAATCGCCGCGCATGACTATGCTGGCGAAGCCAGCACCTGGCACATGATGCGCGTTCATATACAGGCGTTGGCCGACGCACTGACGGCGGCACTGGTCAAACAGTTCCCGGACAAATTCTGAAACCGAGCGAGGACACGTCATGCTTGAAGGACTGGGCCGCACCCAGCAGGACTTGCTCAATGCGCTGCTGCACCATGCGAACGGCATGAGCATTGACGAGCTGGCGGAGCAATTGGCCGTCACCCGCACCGCGATTCGCCAGCACTTGGCGGCGCTGGAGGGTGCCGGCCTGGTCCTGCGCGGGGACACGCGCCCGACAGGTCGGCGTCCAGAGCAGCTGTATCGTCTCACCGAGCATGCGAAGGAGCTGTTTCCGCGCCAGTATCAACTGCTGGCCAGCGTCCTGATCGACGAAGTGGCCGACATCATCGGCCCCGAGGCGCTCGCGTCGCTGATGCGCAGCATGGGCCGCAAACTGGCGCTGGACCGTGAGCAACAGGTGGTGGACGAAGCCAAAATCGTGCAGCACATGAATCAGGCCGGGTACGAAGCCGAGGTGATCTTTCGCTCCTCGGGCGACAAGGAAATCGTCGCGCACAACTGCGTGTTCCACCGCCTCGCTGCCGCTCATCCGGTGGTGTGCGAGCTGGACCTGGCCTTGATTGGTGCATTGGGCGGTGGTGAGGTCGACCATACGGAATGCATGGTCCGGGGCGGCAATGTCTGCCGGTTCAAACTGCGGCCGATTGAGCATAAGGATGACGAAGGCTGACTCACCGCATAGTCCCCTGTAGGAGCTGGCTTGCCCGCGAAAGCGGCATGTCAGTCAACATTTATATCGACTGATCCACCGCTTTCGCTGGCAAGCCAGCTCCTACAAGGGATGGCGGCGGGCTGGCGTTTTTGGGCACGTAACGCGATGGCCAACGCCAGGACGATCAACCCTGCCGCAACCAAAAACGTGACCCGCATGCCATTGCCGGCAAACACCGCGCCCATCGCCGAGGCGCCGGTGATCAGCCCCAGATTGCGCGACTGGCTGAGCAACCCGGCGATCACACCCCGCTGATCCGTACTGACGCCCGCCATGATCAAGGTGTTGTTGGCCGCCTGAAACAACGCATAACTAGCGGTGATCACCGCGATAGGCGCGACATAGCCGGGAATGCCGAAACCCGCCGGCATGATCGACAACGCCCCAGCGCCGAGCGCCATGGTGGAGAGCCCGAACACAGTCATGCGCTGCGCGCCAAAGCGGTCTACCAGACGACCCGCTGGAACGCCGGCCAGCGCCGCCACCAGCGGTCCGACTGACAAGATCAGCCCGACCAGCGCCGCGTTCAGCCCCAGCGTACCCGAGAGATAGAACGGCCCGACCACCAGCGTTGCCATCATCACCGTCGACACCAACGCGCTCATTGCCAGGCTTGCACTCAGTCCACGTTCACGCAATAGCGCCAACCGGATCAAAGGCGATCTGGACGTCGCCTCTATAAACAGGAAAGTCCCGGCGCCGACACCCGCGACCAGCAACAACCCCCAATGACCCAAAGTCATGGCCAACGCATACGTACCGAGCGTCAGCGCCAACAGCAGCATCCCCGGAAAATCGAATCCACCCCGCCGAGCCACTGGCCGATCCGCCGGTAAGCAACGATACGCGAGCACAAAGTTCAGAACGCCCAACGGCACGTTGACCAGAAAAATCGCCTGCCAACCAAAACCGGACATCAACACGCCACCCAGGGATGGACCGAGCGTGGTGCCCATCGCCGACATCGTTCCAAGCAAGCCCATGGCGCTGCCGGTCTGCGCCTTCGGCACCGTGTCCCCGACAAACGCCACAGTCAGCGCCAACATGATCGCCGCGCCAAGGCCTTGCACGGCGCGGGCCGCGACCAGCCAGCCCAAGGAAGGCGCGAGCCCACAGGCGAGTGAGGCCAGGGTGAAAATGACGATGCCGCTCAACAACAAGCGTTTGCGACCGACCAGGTCACCAAGTCGTCCGACACTGACAATCAACGTCGTGATCGCCAGCAGGTAAGCCAAGACAATCCACTGCACGTCTTCAAACGCTACGCCAAAGGCCTGCGCCAATGTCGGCAATCCGGCATTGGCGATGCTGGTGTCGAGGGAAGGCATCAACATCGACAGTGAAAGGCTGGCGAGCGCCCAACGGACCGGGGTGGATGGAATGAGGGTTTTCATGAGGTGGCCGCTTCTGAAAGAGTGGCTTTCAGCGTATGCGCGTGGCTGACAGGGCGGAAGACGCAGCGTTTGCACTTGATACCTGCACACAACGCCATGTCACGGCACAGTCATGCTAACGTTCAGCCATGACCACGCCCGATCTGAACCTGCTGATTACCCTCGATGCCCTGCTCACCGAAGGCAGCGTGGCGCGCGCCGCCCAGCGCTTGCGCCTGAGCCCGTCGGCGATGAGCCGGGCGCTGGCGCGTTTGCGTGAAACCACCGGCGACCCTTTGCTGGTGCGCGCCGGCCGTGGGCTGGTGCCGACGCCGCGAGCGCTTGAACTGCGCGAGCAAGTGAGCCAATTGGTCCAGCACGCCGAAGCGGTGTTGCGCCCGGCCGAGCAACTCGACCTCAAGCACTTGGTTCGCACATTCACCCTGCGCACCAGCGACGGCTTCGTCGAAAACTTCGGCCCGGCGCTCATTGCTCGCCTCAGCGCGGAAGCGCCCGGCGTGCGCCTGAAGTTCGTGCAGAAACTCAACAAGGACAGCGCACTGCTGCGTGACGGAACGGTCGATCTGGAAACCGGCGTGGTGGGCGACACCACCAGCCCCGAAGTGCGCACCCGCGCGTTGTTTCAGGATCGTTTTATCGGTGTGGTGCGCGCTGGACACGGGTTGAGCGACGGCGAGATCACAGCCGCCCGTTACGCCGCTGGCCGACACATCCTGGTCTCGCGACGCGGGCGGGACAGCGGGCCGATGGATGACGCCTTGAAAGCATTGGGACTGGAGCGAGACATCGTCACCATCGTTGGCGGTTTTTCTGCCGCACTGGCACTGGCCCGCGCCTCGGACCTGATCGCGACCGTGCCTGAGCGACATACTCAAAACCTGCGCGCCGGACTCCACAGTTTTCTACTGCCGATCCCGACGCCACCAATCACGATCTCCATGCTCTGGCACCCGCGCATGGATGCGGACTCGGCGCATCGGTGGTTACGCGAATGTGTTCGCGAGGTGTGTGCATCGGCAAACTGATTTTTGCGGCACCCGGGTCTAGACTTCAATCCTTGCCGATACGGTCTGCTGATGTGAGCAAAAGTCATGAGCGACAAAGACGATCTGCGCAAATACTCCTCTCAAGTCATCGACGGCGTCGAAGCCGCGCCCGCACGCGCCATGCTGCGTGCCGTGGGTTTCACCGATGCCGACTTCAAGAAGCCGCAGATCGGCATCGCGTCCACCTGGGCCATGGTCACGCCGTGCAACATGCACATCGACAAGCTCGCCCTTGAGGCCGAAAAAGGCGCCAACGCGGCCGGCGCCAAAGGCGTCATTTTCAACACCATCACCATTTCCGACGGCATCGCCAATGGCACCGAAGGCATGAAGTACTCGCTGGTGTCGCGCGAGGTGATCGCCGATTCGATTGAGGTGGTGGTCGGTTGCGAAGGCTTTGACGGCCTGGTGACCTTAGGCGGCTGTGACAAGAACATGCCGGGCTGCCTGATCGGCATGGCGCGGCTCAATCGTCCGTCGATCTTTGTGTACGGCGGCACCATCCGCCCGGGCGCCGGCCACACCGACATCATTTCCGTGTTCGAGGCCGTGGGGCAGCATGCGCGGGGGGATATCAGCGAAATCCAGGTCAAACAGATCGAGGAAGTGGCGATTCCCGGCCCCGGCTCCTGCGGCGGGATGTACACGGCCAACACCATGGCCTCAGCCATTGAAGCGTTGGGCATGAGCCTGCCCGGTTCCAGTTCTCAGGACGCGGTTGGCAGCGATAAGGCGTCAGACAGTTTCCGCGCCGGTCAGCAGGTCATGGAATTGCTCAAGCTGGATCTCAAGCCGCGCGACATCATGACCCGCAAAGCCTTTGAAAACGCAATTCGCGTGGTCATCGCCCTCGCCGGCTCGACCAACGCGGTGCTGCACTTGCTGGCCATGGCGAATGCCGTGGATGTCGACCTGACGCTGGACGACTTCGTCGAGCTGGGCAAGGTGTCGCCTGTCGTCGCCGACCTGCGCCCCAGCGGCAAATACATGATGAGCGAACTGGTGGCCATTGGCGGCATCCAGCCGCTGATGAAACGCATGCTCGACGCCGGCATGTTGCATGGTGACGTGCTGACGGTCACCGGCAAGACCCTGGCTGAAAACCTGAAAGACGTACCCGATTACCCCGAAGGCCAGGACGTGATCCTGCCCTTCGACAAGCCGATCAAAAAGGACTCACATCTGGTGGTGCTGCACGGCAACCTCTCACCCACTGGCGCGGTGGCCAAAATCACGGGCAAGGAAGGCCTGCGTTTTGAAGGCACGGCCCGGGTTTATCACGGTGAAGAAGGTGCGCTAGCCGGGATTCTCAATGGCGAGGTCAAGGCCGGCGACGTCATCGTGATCCGCTACGAAGGGCCCAAGGGTGGACCGGGCATGCGCGAAATGCTCTCGCCGACGTCGGCAGTCATGGGCAAGGGGTTGGGTAAAGATGTCGCGTTGATCACTGACGGTCGATTCTCCGGCGGCTCGCACGGTTTTGTTGTGGGGCATATCACGCCGGAAGCCTTTGAAGGCGGGCCGATTGCGTTGATTGAAGACGGCGACAAAATCACCATCGACGCCGAAACCCGGCAGATTACAGTGGATGTTTCCGATGCAGTGTTGGCCGAGCGTAAGAGCCGTTGGGTGCGGCCGGAATCCAAATACAAGCGAGGGGTGTTGGCGAAGTATGCGAAGACCGTGTCGAGTGCTTCGGAAGGGGCTGTGACGGATAAATACCTCTAAGACATCAGCTCTAAGACATCAGAGGCAACCCGTAAGACCGTTCGAGTACCGTGGTACATATCCAATCGCTATTAGACCGACTATCCGAAGAAAGCCTGGGTTTGTATAGACGACTAAAATTTACAGGGGGAATCACTTCAACGCGCCTTTGTAAGGCAGGAGGTTCTACGATGAAAATCGTATCTTCGCTGGCGTTGATGGTAGCGGCAGGATGCATCTCCGTGGCTGTAGCAACCCCGAAGCAGATCGACGCCGTTCCCTTGAACGCAACTACTTACAATGCCGGGCATATCGCTCAGGCCGTTCTAACCCCCTTGAACAGTAATGAAACGGAGCTCTCATTGTTCGTGGGTGGTGTACCCGATGGCACTTTGGTTCCGGCGCACTTGTATACCTATGTCTACTCGGGAAGCTGTGCCAAGCATGAGCCGAAACCGGCCTATTCACTCAACAGAGTCATTACTAACAACTTCAACGAAACAGAAGGAATCCATCTCCAGAAGACTGTGCCTCTGCCTTATGACACGCTGCGTTCCGGCCATTACTCGCTGGTGGTGCGCGATAGCCCGGCCGATGGCAATCACGATATTTTCTGCGGTGAACTTATCTAAAAACCTCTCCCCCCGCTTCCACGCAACAGCGTGGGAGCGGGAAGGCGTGCGGGCCAGATGCCTGCCGTTGAAATCCGTCAGAGCCGAAACCGATCCACCGACTGCGACAGCTTGCCTGCCAGACTCGACAGCTCATCGGTCGTCGACGCGGTCCGCCCGATCACCTTGCTGTTGCCTTCCGACATCCCGGCAATCATGTCCACCTGATGGGCGATTTCGTTACTGGCCAGGCTTTGCTCGCCGATGGTGCGAGTAATGTCGTTGACCAGTTGCGTGGTGTTGAGCGTCGCGTCGAGGATTTGACGAATCGCGCGCTCGACGTCGGCGGTCACGGCCATGCCTTTGTCGACCTGCGCCACGCCGGCTTCCATGCTGGTCACCGCCTCGCGGGTGCTTTGCTGGATACGCGCGACCATGCTGGCAATTTCCTGGGTGGAGGCGCTGGTGCGGCCAGCAAGGCTGCGCACTTCATCGGCGACCACGGCAAAGCCACGGCCCTGCTCGCCGGCACGGGCGGCTTCGATGGCGGCGTTCAACGCGAGCAGGTTGGTCTGATCGGCGATGCCCTTGATCACCTGAATGATGTTGAAAATCCCTTCGGACTCCTTGTCCAGCGTACGGATCACCTGAGCCGACTGCTGCGCGGAACGGGCAATGCCGTCCATGTCCTGGACCACCTGATGGATTACACGGCCGCCATCCTTGGCCAGTGACTCGGCTTGATTGGCCATGTCCAGTGCACGTTCAGCGTGGCGAGTGATTTCCTCAATGCTCGCGGTCATTTCACTGGCGGCAGCGGCCATGGTGCTGGCGGCGGCGCTTTGCTGCTGGCTGCTGTCGGCGACCTGATGGCAACCGCTGCTCAATTGATCGCTCATGCCGCTCACCCCGTGAGCGTTGCTGCGCACCACCTCGATCATGCCGCGCAAGTCGCGCTGCATGGTCGCCAGGCTGCGGATCAATGCGCTGGCTTCGTCTTTTTGCGTCGGTTCGGCAATCGGTTTGCTCAAATTGCCATGGGCGATGCTTTGGGCAATCCGGCTGGCGGTCTGCAATGGCCCGATGATGCTCAGCATCACCCAGCGTCCCTGAACGAGCAGCAACACCAGGCTGGCGACCAGCACGATGCCGAGGGTGAATTTGGCGCTCTGGATGGCTTGCGCAGTGCCTTGGCTGGTCTGCTGCGTGTTGGTTTCGATCAACTCGCTGAGGGCCGCCATCTGGTCTTCCAGTTGGCTGAACACGGTATTGAAGGCGCCCAACTCTTTCTGCGCCGCTTCGGGATTTTCCAGCCCCAGGCCGACGATGCGCTCGGCCGCGCTGATGTAGGTGTCGAGGCTCGGTTTGACCTTGTTCAGTGCAACTTTGAGGGTGTCGTTGACCGGCAGCTTGAGGTTTTCGCCCAGCACTTCGCGAAAATGCTGCGCATGCTCCTCGATGGAACTGTGCACCTCGGCTTTGCTGCTAGTGCTTTTTCCCAGGCCCACCAACATCGCCGACAGCACGTCGGCGCGCAGGGCGTCATGCATCATGTCGGCTTCGAGGTGATTGCGCAGCGCGGTCATGCTGACCTCGTTTTCATTCGCCGCTTCAGCCATCTGCGTATTTCCCACGTAACTGACCAGGCTCACGATGAGCGCGGTGAGCACACTGGTGCCAATCAACAAGAGTAAACGGAGTTTTATCGACACGGTGAAGCCCTCTGTTGCCACGTCGGCGTTATGAAAACGCTATCGACCGCGGCCGCCACATGTTTAACGCCGGACCGGGACTTTTAGCAATTTGCGACATGCGGTAGGCAAAGCCGCTCTTTTTGCCCCTCGCCCTCCTGAACCTAGTGTGCAAACCCCAGTCTTACTCCCGCCGTGAATTCCCATTACCCCCCTCCTCTCATCAGAGCTGTCCGCCTCATGCACCCGACCGTCCTCGCCTTGCGCTGCGCCTCGCTGTGTTTCTTGCCTGTACTTGCTCTATCCGCCGCCCCCGCTCATGCCAATGGCGAACGTCAACTGGTAGCGGCGATCAACGACTATCGTGCCCACCCGCAACGTTGCGACAGACGCCCGGCCCAGCGTCTGGCACCGCTGGCGCTGAACTCCAGCCTGGCGCTGCCGATCGGCTATGGCGGCGGTTTGCGCGAACGGCTGAAAGATTCCGGCTATTCAGCGGTGGCGGTACGCAGCATTCGAGTGGTCGGCGCACAGGATGCCGATGAAGCCTTCGATAGGCTGCAGGACGATTACTGCGGGGCGCTGCTGGACGGCCAGTACGCCGACATTGGCGTCAGTCGCTCCAGGACCGAATGGCAAGTGGTGCTGGCGCGGCCAGTGCTCGACAGTCAGATCGGCGATTCGCGAGCGGTCAGCAAAGCATTGTTGGCTCAGGTCAACGCAGCACGCTCCAAACCCCGGATGTGTGGCGGCCAGCGCTTCGCCGCCGCGCGACCACTTGGCTGGAACCCCGCTCTCGGCGCCGCCGCACAAGGGCACAGCAAGGCCATGGCCTACGGCAATTACTTCGCACACCAGGACCCCGACGGTGATATGCCAGCGGATCGAGCGAGGGCTGCAGGCTTTCGTGGTAGGCAGATCGGCGAAAACATCGCCGCCGGGCAGAGTTCACCGAGCAAGGCCATGGCGGGATGGCTGGCCAGCCCCGGACATTGTGCGAACCTGATGAACCCGATGTTTACTCAAGTCGGCGCAGGTTATGCGGCGCAAGCACGCAGTGATAAAGGCGTGTATTGGACGATGGTGTTCGGGGCGCAATGACCGTGGTCATGCCTAATGCCGATCAGTTAAGCAATTTATGCGGCAACGCAATTTTTGTAGCAGCTGGCGAAGCCTGCGTTCGGCTGCGCAGCAGTCGCGAAATCAGACGATGCAGTGTTTCAGGAAG
>NZ_JBFUIH010000031.1:0-82453 GCF_056401975.1 Pseudomonas sp. P4_C8
AGCCTGCACGTTCTTTCCTGACCTGCTCGACCCAGCGGCGCAACGCAGTAGGGCCGATATCGAAGTTGGCGCAGACCTCAAGAATGGGCTGGTCTTCATCAAGCACCATGCTTGCAGCATTGAGCTTGAACTCGCTGGAATAGGACTTTCGCATCATCATGCACACCTTAGATTTGGGCGCCATCATAGCGCCCTATTGATGTGTCCAATTTCATTAGGCCAGATCAAGCTTGCTCGCGATAGCGGTATAGCATTCAACCTATGTGTTGGCTCACAGTCCGCCATCGCGAGCAAGCTCCGCTCCTACAGGGGAATGGGGGGTGTAGTTACATCTCGGATATAACGATAGTCCGCATCGATATAAGTGGTTATAAGAAAAATCGCTATGCTGCGGGCCAGATTTCTCCTGCGGTCTTTGTGGACGTATCAATGGAATTAGTGAACATCGGGTTGGTCATTGCCGGGTTGGTCGTTGGCTTTATTGTCGGCATGACTGGCGTTGGTGGCGGGTCGTTGATGACCCCGATTCTGCTGTGGTTCGGCATCAACCCCGCGACGGCGGTCGGTACCGATCTGCTGTACGCGGCGATCACCAAATCCAGTGGCGTGCTGGTTCACAGGAAAAACAACAACATCGATTGGGCGATTACGGGCTGGCTGACTCTTGGCAGCGTGCCGGCCGTGGCGTTGACGCTGTGGTTCCTGAGCAGTTTGCACACCGCGCCAGAAACAATGAATGCCATCATCAAACAAGCGCTGGGCTTCGTCCTGTTCGCCACGGCGTTGGCGATTCTCTTCAAGAAGCGCCTGCTTGAGTTTGCGCACAATCGTGCCGGTGGTAACTACAACCCCAGTGGTAAACGCCTCAACGTGATGACGGTCATCACCGGCCTGGTGCTGGGCACCATGGTTGCGCTGACGTCCATCGGTGCTGGCGCCCTTGGCACCGTGGCATTGTTCATCCTGTATCCGCTGCTGCCAACCCGTCGCCTTGTCGGCACGGAAATCGCCCACGCCGTACCGCTGACCCTGGTCGCCGGGCTTGGCCATGCGAGCATGGGCAACATGGACTGGCACGTGTTGGGTTACTTGCTGATCGGTTCGCTACCCGGTATCTGGTTGGGCAGTCATTTGACCGGCAAGATTTCCGATGAAGTACTGCGTCCTTGCCTGGCGACGATGTTGGTGATGATCGGTTACAAACTGGCGTTCTGATTCCCACTGATTCGCCAGTGTCACTCGCGGGTGAAAATCTCCAGCAGATGACCGTCCGGGTCATCGAAATACACCCGCCGTCCCCCGGCGTATTCATTGATTTCCTTCGGCTTCTGCTTGCCCGGGTCCGCCCACCACGGCTGGCCGCGTGCTTGCAGGCGCGCGAAGGCCCTGTCGAAGTCGTCTTCACCAATCAAGAACGCATAGTGCTGGGACGCAATCGGCGGCTCGTTGTTGTAGAAATCCAGCGACACGCCGTTGTCGAATTTGACGATCAACATGGGGCCGAAAGGCTCGGGGGCGGGCAGGCCGAGGAGTTCGGCGAGGAAATTCGCCGATATCTGCTTGTTGCGACACCAGACGATGGTGTGGTTCAGCTGAGCGCTCATGGAGAAGTCCTCACGGCGATTCAGGTGGATCGACAGGAGCTTTGAGATTAGCCCAGCCTGTTGCGCAATGACCGCCCTGACCTAAGCTTGGGTCAAGGCGAAACACATTCGCGGTGCGTCACCCGGAACGAACGTCGCGATGCGCAATCATTAGAGCGTGGTTATCAAAAGGAGATGCGCATGCTCATCAGGTTTTTGACCCTGACAACCTTGCTGGCTTTCGCCGGTCCCTTGCTCGCAGCCGAAAGTGATTCACCGTTGGACATGGATAAAGGCAGGTTCCGGCCACTGATTGTCATTGCGCCCAGCACCGCCGACCCGGTCTGGACGGGCCTGAAAAAGTCGCTGAACGATCCGGCTAACAAGGAGGGTATCGCCCAGCGCAATATCAGGGTGTACAGCGTGCTGAACATGTTCGGGCAACTCGACGGCAAGGATCTCGGTCAGCAGGACACCATGGCACTGATACGCGCCCTGAAACTCGGTGCGGGGGCGTTGCCCAAAGTGATCCTGATCGGCAAGGACGGCGAGAAGAAGCTTGAGAGCTCGGGGGATGAATCAAAGTCGGTCGATTTGAAGAAGATTTTCGACACCATTGACGCCCTGCCAGCGGCAGAGAAAGAAGCCCCCGCGCCCACGGTAGCGCTCCCCGTTGTAGCCGATCCGGTCAAAGATGCCCAAGGCACCAAGGCTGCCAAGCATGGAAAATCGGGCAAACCCGCCAAGGTTCCGGAAATGCCGGATGACTGACACTCCACCGAACCCCTGTGGTTATCAGTTATAGCGATACCCGACTGTCACGATCACCCATTTTTTTTTGCCGGTGAAGTATCCGCCTTCATTGGCTTCGGAAATTTCCTTCAAGTCGTGTAGCACTTGATGAACTGGTGCCCTACAGCGCGCACCGCTAGCCTTTATGGAAGTCCGCGATATTGAGGGACCCAAGGACGAAAACACCCGTGGAAAAAAGGAGCCTCGCCTGTGAAAAAGTTAAGCAAGCCTCAACAACCGCAAACCCCAACCGATGCCGATCATCCCGCTCCCGCGAAGGTGTGCGAAACCGCAAAAGTGGCGGTCACGCAGCGCCCCAGGCGTGTTTCTTCGCCCCAGCAGATATTCGCCATTGCCCCCGGCGTCGACACACTGACCCTGCTAAAACAAGCCTGCGAAACCCTCGCGTCACTGAATGCCCTGCTCGAGAATTTTGCCGCAAAACTGGAAGGGCCGAACCGCGGTGAAGTGTTTTCGATTCAGCAGTTGGCGATGGTCGCCGAGTTGTTGGTGACTCAGGTGCGGGACAATCTTGCTTCGCGTGACGATGCGTCTGCCGGCCAGCCAGTGACTCGGCATTAAGCAGGCATCCAACGAAAATGGACGACCTCAAAGGGTCACCCATTTTTAGCCGCCTGCAGCTGCTACAGGGGCCGGGGTTGCTTGAGGAGTTTTTGAAACTCTTCCACCGGCAACGGCCGGCTGTGTAAATACCCCTGATAAAAATCGCAACCCAGCCCCTGCAAAAACTCCAGTTGCTCCGGCGTTTCCACCCCTTCGGCAATCACTTTCAGCTCCAGGCTGCGAGCCATGGCGACAATGGCGCGGATGATCTCGGCGTCGTTCGGATCGGTAGTAGCGTCGCGAATGAACGACTGATCGATTTTCAGGGTGTCGACCGGCAAGCGCTTGAGGTAGGTCAGTGAGGAGTAGCCGGTGCCGAAGTCGTCCATCGCGAAACTCACGCCGAGTTTTTTCAGGCGGCGCATTTTGTTGATGGTGTCTTCCAGGTTCTGGATGACGATGCCTTCAGTGATTTCAAGTTTCAGCAGCGAGCAGGGCAGGCCGTGGCTGGTGA
Organism: Pseudomonas sp. P4_C8; assembly: GCF_056401975.1. NCBI lineage: Bacteria > Pseudomonadati > Pseudomonadota > Gammaproteobacteria > Pseudomonadales > Pseudomonadaceae > Pseudomonas > Pseudomonas sp. P4_C8. The sequence goes on from NZ_JBFUIH010000031.1 coordinate 3,454, forward strand.
GGCAGTGTTCGATACGCTCGACGAAATCGGTTTGACGAAATTGCCTCGGGCTGATGTTCACGCACAGGCTGAAGCTGAGCGGGTTGACCAGGCCTTTGGCGACCAGCTGTTTGAAGGCCCCGCAGGCTTCGTCGATTATCCAGGTGCCAACTTCAAGAATCAGGCCGCTGTCTTCCAGCACCTTGATGAACTCGGTCGGGGATTGCGCGCCAAGTTCCGGGTGATCCCAGCGCACCAGCGCTTCGGCGCCGACAATGCGATTGCCCCGGGCGTCGACCTGAGGTTGGTAATGCACATGAAATTCTCCCCGGGAAAGGGCCAGGCGCAGGTCGGTTTCCATGCGCAGGCGTTCGCTGGCGGCCTTCTGCATGGCGTTGTGATACATCTGCGAGGTGTTGCGACCCGAGTCCTTGGCGCGGTAAAGCGCGATGTCGGCGCGTTTGAGCAGGTCGGTCGGGGTCGAGCCATGGTCCGGAATCAGTGCGATGCCTATGCTTGGTGTCACTTGCAGGCGCTGGCCATCGAGGAACATCGGCTCCGACAACAGTTCTCGTAACGTGTCGGCCTGTTCTTGAACCTCAGCGCTGACTTCATTGCGCGAACCTTCCAGACCGCTGAGCAACACCACAAATTCGTCACCGCCCAGCCGCGCCACGGTGTCTTCCATGCGCACGCTGGCTTCCAGTCGCGCGGTGATGATTTTCAGCACCGTATCGCCGACCGGGTGACCGAGGGAGTCGTTGATGTGCTTGAAGTGATCGAGGTCCAGGAACAGCAACGCACCCCGCAGATTATGGCGCTTGAGTAAGGCGATTTGCTGGCTCAGGCGGTCCATCAGCAAGGCGCGGTTGGGCAGGTTGGTCAGGGGGTCGTGGTAGGCCAGGTGACGGATTTGCGCTTCGGCGTTTTTCAGCAGGCTGACGTCGCGAGCCGTCAGCAACAGGCAGGCGGTTTCGTTGAGGGTGATCGGCTCGACCGAGACTTCGACGGTCAGCAACTCCCCACCTTTATTGCGCCCGAGCATTTCCCGGTGATGCACACGGCCCTTGATCTGCAGCTCGGCCAGCAACGCCGAACGTTGTTTCTCTTCGGCCCAAATGCCCACTTCATACACCGTATGACCGATCACTTCTTGCGCGCGGTAGCCGGTCAGGCGGCAGAAACCGTCGTTGACCTCCAGATAACGCCCGGTATCGCGCTCGGTAATGGTGATGGCATCGGGGCTTGAGTGGAACGCCTTGGCGAACTTCTCTTCACTGGCTTTGAGCGCAGCTTCGGAGCGTTGCTGGTGGGAGATATCGCGCAAGGTGGTGACGATGCAGGGTTGGTTGCCAACACTGATCTGGTGGCTGGAAATCACGCAGGTCAGGGATTGCCCGTCCTTGTGCTGGGCGACGATGGCGACATTGTCCAGCCCTTGTTCACGGATGATCTGTTCGATCCGTTGAGGGCTATTCGCCGCCGCGTCCCACAGGCCAATCTCGTCGGCGCTGTGGCCAATCACTTCGGCGGCGCTCCAGCCAAAGGTCTGGGTGAAACTGGAGTTGATCTCGATGAATTGGCCGGTGTCCTGGTCTGTCACGCAAATCGGGTCCGGACTGACCTGGAACAGCGTGGCGAATTTCTCTTCGGAGGCCACCAGTCGCTGTTCGCGCTCTACCTGATCGGTGATGTCCAGCAGGGTGCCGGCCATGCGCAGCGGCAAGCCGTTTTCATCGCGGTAGAGGCGGGCGCGGCTTTCCAGGTAGCGCGAACTGCCGTCCGGCAGTTGTACACGGTAGGTCAGTTGATAATTGCCGGCCGGGCCTTCGCGCAGGCTGCGATAGGCGTTGCGCATGGTGTCGCGATCTTCGCCAGGCACGCCTTCGAAAAAATCGTCGAAGGATTCATGGAAGGGTTTGGCCTCCAGCCCGTGCAACTGCGCGGCCCGCGCCGAGCCGTAGAGCATGCCGCTGGGAATGTGCCAGTCCCAAGTGCCGAGTTGCGCCGAATCCAGGGCGAGGTCGAGACGCTCCTGGCTGTCCTTGAGGGCTTGTTCGGCGATTTTTCGTTCGGTGGTGTCGAGGAAGGTGCTCAGCAGATACGGCTGGCCCTCGAGTTCGACTTTTTGCGCACTGAGGATGCCGTTGTGGATCTGCCCGTTGCTGGCACGAAGCTGTACTTCCATGCTGATCAGCTCGCCTTTGGCCATGCTGGCCGAAGCCAGTTCGGCGCGTTGCTCCGGGTGAACCCAAAGGCCCAGTTCCAGCGTGGTGCGGCCGATCGCGTTTTGCACCGGCCAGCCGAACAGACTTTCAAAGTACTGGTTGGCTTCGGTGATCAGGCCGTCTTCCTGGCGGGTCAGCAACACCATGTTCGGGCACAGGTGAAACAGCGTGGCGAAGCGTTTTTCCGAGCTGCTCAGGGCTTGTTCGCGCAGACGCTGATGAGTGATTTCGCGGATGACACCTATCATGCGTGGCCGACCGTTTATGTCCGGCAGCAGGCTGCCGCTGATTTCCAGCCAGTGCAGGCTGCCATCGGGCCAGCGAATGCGGTGGCGCATTGCTTGTGCAAGGGGGGCGCCGGCAATCACGGCATCGAACGCCCGGACGGTTTTCGCGCGATCTTCCGGCGGCACCAAATCGAGGTATTGCAGGTCTGCGGGCAATGGCACATGCGGATCGAAACCAAACAGCGCCTGAGTCCCCCGTGACCAGCTGATCTGCCCGCGCTCGATGTCCCAACACCAGGCACCCAGCCGCGCGCCGTTCAAGGCGGCGAGCAATTGTGGCGCGCTTTGCCAGCTCAGCTCGGACCGTTTAGGGTCAAGCGCCTGAATGCGCGGCATCGAGGGGATACGGTCAACAGATTTCGGCATTGGCAACAGGCCTTCGGCGGAAATGGGCGTTAAGCGTAGAGTTTTTCGGCTCTATAGGCGTAGCACACATTAGCCATGAGTCCCTGGCAGATCGATTTGTGCATCCAGCAAAGCCATAAACGCCTTTGCCGCATTCGATAGCGTCCTTTCGGTGTGTAGGATATAGCCTAGCTTGCGAGTCAGTTGTATGCCGGGTAAGGGTATTCGCGCAACCTGTTCATCCAGCATCGTGCGCGGCAATACGCTCCAGGCCAAGCCGATTGAGACCATCATCTTGATCGTTTCCAGATAATTGGTGCTCATGGCGATGTTCGGTGTCAGGCCTTGCGCCTCAAACAGCCGCTGAACGATGTGATGAGTAAAGGTGTTGCCGCCGGGGAAGACCGCCGGGTGCAGGGCGATATCTGCCAGACTCACCGGGCCGTTGCTGATCAGCGAATGCTCCGGGGCGACCACGAAATCCAGCGGGTCGTCCCACACCGGCGTCGCCTTGACCAGCGTGTGCGGCTCCGGCGCCAACGTAATCACTGCCAGTTCCGCGCGGCCATGGAGGATTTCTTCGTAGGCCACTTCCGAATCGAGGAACTGAATATCCAGCGCCACTTGAGGGTAACGCCGGGTGAACTCCCTTAATAAGGGTGGCAAACGGTGCAGGCCGATATGGTGACTGGTGGCCAGGGTCAGACGGCCGGACACTTCGCCGGTCAGATTGGTCAGGGCGCGCCGGGTGTCGTCCAGCACATTCAGTATCTGATAAGCCCTTGGCAGCAGGGCGCGGCCGGCCTCGGTCAGGCCGACTTCACGGCCCAGGCGATCAAACAGCCGAACCTTCAATTGCTGCTCCAGACCGGCGATACGCTTGCTGATCGCCGGTTGGGTCAGGTGCAGCCGTTCACCTGCACCGGAGAAGCTCCCGGTCTCGGCAATCGCGATAAAGGCATTGAGGTTGGCCAGATCCATTGTTGTATTCCAGTTGGTTATCCAAAGCATAAAAAATATGAATTTGAGTTATTTAATCTAACCCCCTAGGATCGACCTCACAAGCCAAGGGGTTATTGAATTGCTCATAACCCAGGGCATAGAAACAAGCTGATGAGGAAACCGTCTGATGGCCGGCAAAACGCTCTACGACAAGCTCTGGGATTCGCATTTGGTCAAACAGCGCGACGATGGCTCGGCGCTGATTTATATCGATCGTCACATCATCCATGAAGTGACCTCGCCGCAAGCCTTTGAAGGCCTGCGTCTGGCCGGGCGCAAGCCTTGGCGCATCGATGCCAACATCGCGACCCCGGACCACAACGTACCGACCACACCAGAGCGCAAGGGCGGCATCGAAGCCATTGTCGACGAGGTCTCGCGTTTGCAGGTTCAGACCCTCGACGACAACTGTGATGAATACGGCATCGTCGAATTCAAGATGAACGACATTCGCCAAGGCATCGTCCACGTTATCGGCCCGGAGCAGGGCGCGACTTTGCCGGGCATGACCGTAGTTTGCGGCGACTCCCATACCTCGACCCACGGTGCGTTCGGTGCCCTGGCTCACGGTATCGGCACCTCCGAGGTCGAGCACGTGCTCGCCACTCAGTGCCTGGTCGCCAAGAAAATGAAGAATATGCTGGTGTCGGTCGAAGGCCAATTGCCGTTCGGCGTGACGGCCAAGGACATCGTCCTCGCTGTGATCGGCAAAATCGGCACCGCTGGCGGTAACGGCCATGCCATCGAATTCGCCGGTAGCGCGATTCGTGACTTGTCCGTTGAAGGCCGCATGACTATTTGCAACATGTCCATCGAGGCCGGCGCACGCGTTGGTCTGGTAGCAGCGGACGAAAAAACCGTGGCCTACGTGAAGGGCCGTCCATTCGCCCCGAAAGGCGCGGAATGGGACTTGGCCGTCGAAGCGTGGAAAGACCTGGTGTCGGATAAAGACGCCACCTTCGACACCATCGTTGAACTCGACGCCACCCGGATCAAGCCGCAAGTCAGCTGGGGCACCTCGCCTGAGATGGTGTTGGCTGTCGATCAGAACGTACCGGATCCTGCGAAGGAAATGGACCTGGTCAAACGCGATTCGATCGTTCGCGCTTTGAAGTACATGGGTTTGACCGCCAATCAGGCGATCACTGACATTCAGCTGGATCGCGTGTTCATCGGCTCCTGCACCAACTCGCGGATCGAAGACTTGCGCGCAGCCGCCGTGATCGCCAAGGGCCGCAAAGTCGCGTCGACCATCAAGCAGGCCATCGTCGTGCCGGGCTCGGGCCTGGTAAAGGCGCAGGCCGAAGCGGAAGGTCTGGACAAGATTTTCCTCGAAGCCGGTTTTGAATGGCGTGAGCCGGGGTGCTCGATGTGCCTGGCGATGAACCCGGACCGTTTGGAGTCGGGCGAGCATTGCGCTTCGACCTCCAACCGCAACTTCGAAGGCCGTCAGGGCGCTGGTGGTCGTACTCACCTCGTCAGCCCGGCGATGGCCGCCGCCGCTGCTGTAAACGGTCGTTTCATCGACGTCCGTGAATTGATCTAAAGGAGCGCAGCATGAAAGCTTTTACCCAGCACACTGGTCTTGTCGCGCCTTTGGATCGTGCCAACGTCGATACCGATCAGATCATTCCGAAGCAGTTCTTGAAGTCGATCAAGCGCACGGGTTTTGGCCCGAACCTGTTCGATGAATGGCGTTACCTGGATGTGGGGCAACCGTATCAGGACAACTCCAAGCGTCCGCTGAACAAGGACTTCGTCCTCAACGCCGAACGTTATCAAGGCGCCAGCGTTTTGCTGGCACGTGAAAACTTCGGTTGCGGCTCCAGTCGTGAACACGCGCCGTGGGCGCTGGAAGAATACGGTTTCCGCAGCATCATCGCGCCGAGCTACGCCGACATCTTCTTCAACAACAGCTTCAAGAACGGCTTGCTGCCGATCATTTTGAGCGACGCTGAGGTTGATGAGTTGTTCCAGCAGGTCGAAGCGAATCCTGGCTACCAGTTGCAGGTTGATCTGCAAGCCCAGACCGTGACACGCCCGGACGGCAAGGTGCTGAACTTTGAGATTGATGCGTTCCGCAAGCATTGCCTGTTGAACGGTCTGGACGATATCGGCCTGACGTTGCAGGACCATGAGGCGATTGCGACGTTTGAGGCCAAGCATCGTGCGAGCCAGCCGTGGTTGTTTCGCGACGCTTGATTTTGCGTAAGGCGTGATGCCGCTTTCGCTGGCAAGCCAGCTCCTACCAGGACAGCGCAATTCCTGTAGGAGCTGGCTTGCCAGCGAAGAGGCCCGCCCAAACAACACAAGACTAAACCCTGAAAAAGGAAGTCCCCATGACCAGCACCGCCCCGCACAGCCAGGTAGTCCAAAAGCAATTCGGTGAACAGGCCTCGGCCTATCTGAGCAGCGCCGTTCACGCTCAAGGCACCGAATTTGCACTGCTACAGGCCGAACTGGCCGGGCAGGGCGATGCTCGGGTATTGGACCTGGGCTGCGGCGCCGGCCATGTGAGTTTTCATGTGGCCTCGCTGGTCAAGGACGTGGTGGCCTACGACCTGTCCCAGCAAATGCTCGATGTGGTTGCCGGTGCTGCCGTTGATCGTGGCTTGAGCAACGTATCGACGGTCCTCGGTGCCGCCGAGCGCCTGCCGTTCGCCGATGGCGAGTTCGACTTCGTGTTCAGCCGATATTCGGCGCACCATTGGAGCGATCTCGGCCTGGCTCTGCGGGAAGTTCGTCGGGTGCTGAAACCGGGTGGCGTGGCGGCGTTCATCGACGTGTTGTCACCGGGTAGTCCGTTGTTCGACACTTACCTGCAAAGCGTCGAAGTGCTGCGCGACACTAGTCACGTGCGCGATTATTCCGCCGGCGAGTGGTTGCGTCAGGTCAGTGAAGCGGGGTTGCATACCCGCAGCACCACGCGTCAACGGCTGCGTCTGGAGTACACCTCGTGGGTTGAGCGCATGCGCACACCTGAAGTGATGCGCGCTGCCATCCGCGAGTTGCAGCAGTCGATGGGTAATGAAGTACGCGAATATTTCGAGATTGAGGCCGATGGTTCGTTCAGTACAGATGTGCTGGTACTGATTGCAGAACGATAAGCTCCGGACGATAGAATTTTTCCGGGTGCGCCCCTGGGCGCACCGACTGATGACATGAGGAAAGCATGAGCAAGCAGATTCTGATTCTCCCAGGTGACGGTATTGGCCCGGAAATCATGGCCGAAGCGGTCAAGGTGCTGGAATTGGCCAGCGACAAGTACAGCTTGGGCTTCGAGCTGAGCCACGACGTGATCGGCGGCGCGGCCATCGACAAGCACGGCGTGCCATTGGCCGACGAAACCCTGGAGCGTGCGCGCGCAGCCGACGCTGTGTTGCTGGGTGCCGTGGGCGGCCCGAAATGGGACACCATTGAGCGTGACATCCGCCCTGAGCGCGGTCTGCTGAAAATTCGTGCGCAACTGGGCCTGTTCGGCAACCTGCGTCCGGCGATCCTGTACCCGCAACTGGCCGAGGCTTCGAGCCTGAAGCCGGAAATCGTGGCCGGCCTGGACATCCTGATCGTTCGCGAACTGACCGGCGGTATCTACTTCGGCGCGCCACGCGGCACCCGTACCCTGGAAAACGGCGAGCGTCAGTCCTACGACACCCTGCCGTACAGCGAAAGCGAAATCCGCCGCATCGCCCGCGTCGGTTTCGACATGGCCATGGTCCGCGGCAAGAAACTGTGCTCGGTGGACAAGGCCAACGTGCTGGCGTCCAGCCAGCTGTGGCGTGAAATCGTCGAGGAAGTGGCCAAGGATTACCCGCAAGTCGAACTGAGCCACATGTATGTCGACAACGCCGCCATGCAACTGGTGCGTGCGCCGAAGCAGTTCGACGTGATCGTCACTGACAACATGTTCGGCGACATCCTGTCCGACCAGGCCTCGATGCTCACCGGTTCCATCGGCATGCTGCCGTCGGCGTCCCTCGACACCAACAACAAGGGCATGTACGAGCCGTGCCACGGTTCGGCGCCGGACATCGCCGGCAAGGGCATCGCCAACCCGTTGGCGACCATTTTGTCGGTGTCGATGATGCTGCGTTACAGCTTCAACCAGCAGGCTGCGGCCGATGCCATCGAGAAAGCCGTGAGCCTGGTGCTGGACCAAGGCCTGCGCACGGGCGACATTTGGTCGGCAGGTTGCACTAAAGTCGGTACGCAAGAAATGGGCGACGCAGTAGTCGCCGCGCTGCGGAATCTGTAATCTCTCGGGCCCGCTGCCACTTTCAACTTCGAAAGCAGCGGCCCACTTTTTAAGAAGGTGTAGTTGCGATGAAACGTGTAGGTCTGATCGGTTGGCGCGGTATGGTCGGTTCCGTGCTCATGCAGCGGATGCTGGAAGAGCAGGATTTCGATCTTATTGAGCCGGTGTTTTTCACCACTTCCAATGTCGGTGGCCAAGGCCCGTCCGTGGGCAAGGACATTGCTCCGCTCAAGGACGCTTACAGCATTGAAGAGCTGAAAACCCTCGACGTGATTCTGACCTGCCAGGGTGGCGACTACACCAGCGAAGTATTCCCCAAGCTGCGCGAAGCCGGCTGGCAGGGTTACTGGATCGACGCCGCTTCCAGCCTGCGCATGCAGGATGACGCGGTCATCGTCCTGGACCCGGTCAACCGCAAGGTCATCGACCAGCAACTGGATGCGGGCACCAAGAACTACATCGGTGGCAACTGCACCGTCAGCCTGATGCTGATGGGCCTGGGCGGTCTGTTTGAAGCCGGTCTGGTCGAGTGGATGAGCGCCATGACTTATCAGGCGGCCTCCGGTGCCGGCGCGCAGAACATGCGTGAACTGATCAAGCAAATGGGCGCGACCCACGCTGCTGTCGCGGATCAACTGGCTGACCCGGCCAGCGCCATCCTCGACATCGACCGTCGTGTGGCCGAAGCCATGCGCAGCGAAGCGTACCCGACCGAAAACTTCGGCGTACCGCTGGCCGGCAGCCTGATCCCGTGGATCGACAAGGAACTGCCGAACGGTCAAAGCCGCGAAGAGTGGAAGGCCCAGGCCGAGACCAACAAGATCCTCGGTCGCTTCAAGAGCCCGATCCCGGTTGACGGCATCTGCGTGCGCATCGGCGCCATGCGCTGCCACAGCCAGGCGCTGACCATCAAACTGAACAAAGACGTGCCGATCGCCGACATCGAAGGGCTGATCAGCCAGCACAACCCTTGGGTCAAGCTGGTGCCGAACAACCGCGACATCAGCATGCAGGAGCTGAGCCCGACCAAGGTCACCGGCACCCTGAACGTGCCAGTTGGCCGTCTGCGCAAGCTGAACATGGGTTCGCAATTCGTCGGTGCCTTCACCGTCGGCGACCAACTGCTGTGGGGCGCGGCCGAGCCGCTGCGTCGCATGCTGCGGATCCTGCTTGAGCGTTGATCGATTGAAGCAATAAAAGAACCCGTGCCTTGAAAGAGGTGCGGGTTTTTTGGTTGTTGGGGGTCTGTTAAGCCGCCATCGCGAGCAAGCTCGGCTCCTACAAGTGCGACACCGATCCTGTACGAGTCGAGCTTGTTCGCGATGAGGCCGGCACAGACACCACAAATCCCCGTCAGAAATTGCCTGTACGCCACCCACCCGGTAAAGTGCCGCTCCCCCCGTTTCGCCAGAGGTAGAACCATGAGCCAGTCCTTTGATATCGCCGTGATCGGCGCCACCGGTACTGTCGGCGAAACGCTGGTGCAGATTCTTGAAGAGCGCGACTTTCCGGTAGGCAACCTGCATTTGTTGGCGAGCAGCGAATCGGCCGGGCATTCGGTGCCGTTTCGCGGCAAGAATGTGCGGGTGCGGGAAGTTGATGAATTCGATTTCAGCAAAGTCCAGTTGGTGTTTTTCGCGGCTGGCCCTGCGGTGACTCTCAGTTTCGCGTCGCGCGCTAGTGCCGCCGGTTGCTCGTTGATCGACCTGTCTGGCGCTTTGCCGGCCGATCAGGCGCCTCAAGTGGTGCCGGAAGCCAATGCCGAGGTGTTGACTGGATTGAAAAAACCATTCCAGGTCAGCAGTCCCAGCCCGTCGGCCACCACCCTGGCCGTGGTGCTGGCGCCGTTGCTTGGGGTGATCGATCTGCAGCGGGTCAACGTGACCGCCAGCCTGGCGGTCTCCGCCCAAGGGCGCGAAGCGGTGACGGAGCTGGCCCGGCAAACCGCCGAGCTGCTGAATGTGCGTCCGCTGGAGCCGACGTTCTTTGATCGGCAAATGGCGTTCAACCTGCTGGCTCAGGTCGGCAAGCCGGATGAACAAGGCCATACGCTGCTGGAAAAACGCCTGGTGCGTGAGTTGCGGCAGGTGTTGGCGCTGCCGTCATTAAAGATTTCCGTCACTTGCATTCAAGCCCCGGTGTTTTTTGGCGATAGCTTTAGTGTGACCTTGCAGTCAGCGAGTGCTGTCGACCTGGCGAAAGTCAACGCGGCGCTGGAAGATGCGCCCGGTATCGAGCTGGTCGAGGCCGGCGATTACCCGACCGCAGTGGGCGATGCGGTGGGGCAAGACGTGGTGTACGTCGGTCGGGTTCGCAGCGGTATCGACGACCTGTCGGAACTTAATGTGTGGCTGACGTCAGATAACGTACGCAAAGGCGCCGCGCTGAATGCTGTGCAGGTGGCTGAATTGTTGATAAAAGACCTGCTGTAAAAGATACTTGGCAACAATTTGCAGAATGATTCTAACCGGGCGCTATGCTTGGCCGCGGTGCTAAAGGAAAGCCACCTTGCGGGGCTTTGCGGAGCATGCAAGAAATGATCGCGCGCGATGACACGTCGACGCCGCGCGCAATGCCTGACGGCAGCGACTATCAAGACCTTCTCGCTGGCCGAGGAATGTTTAAACAAAGGATGAGGCTATGGTTCAAGTTCGCAAACTGGTGTTAGCAATTGCGGCCGCCTCGGCGCTGTCCTCCGGCATGGCACATGCCCTCGGGCTCGGGGAATTGACCCTGAAGTCGACGCTGAACCAACCCTTGGTGGCGGAAATCGAGCTGCTTGACGTCAAGGACCTTACGGTTGCCGAAGTGGTGCCGAGCCTGGCCTCGCCCGAAGACTTCGCCAAGGCCGGTGTTGACCGCCAGGCATTTCTCAATGACCTGACCTTCACACCGGTGCTCAACGCCAGTGGTAGAAGCATCCTGCGTGTGACTTCCAGCAAACCCCTGTCCGAACCGATGGTGAAATTCCTCGTTCAAGTGATGTGGCCAAACGGTCGCCTGCTGCGCGATTACAGTGTGCTGCTCGATCCGTCCAAATTCTCGCCGCAGACTGTTGATGCGGCTACGCAGCCAGCGCCGACTCAAACCGTCACCGCCCCGGTGACCGGTGCGACTAAACCGACTCAACACACCACCTCGCCGCGCGACACCCTGTGGGAAATCGCCGCGAAGGCGCGCAACGGTGGCTCGATTCAGCAAACCATGCTGGCCATCCAGGCGTTGAACCCGGATGCCTTTATCGACGGCAACATCAACCGCCTGAAAACCGGTCAGGTGCTGCGCCTGCCGGATCAGGCGCAAGCCACCAGCCTGCCACACGCCAAGGCAATCGCTGAAGTGGCCGCGCAGAACACCGCGTGGCGCCAGGGCCGTCGTTATGTGGCGAAACCCGGCACCGGCCAGCAACAACTCGATGCCACCAAGCGTGGTAGCGCTGACGCCGGTACTGCACAAGACTCCAAGGACAAGCTGAGCCTGGTCTCGGCCGAATCCGGCAAGGCGGGTGGCAAAGGCGCTGCGGGCGATGCCAAGAATCTGAGCAACAAGCTGGCCGTGACCCAGGAAAGCCTCGACACGACGCGTCGTGACAACGCTGAACTGAAAAGCCGCATGACTGATCTGCAAAGTCAGGTGGACAAGCTGCAACGCCTGCTCGAGCTGAAGAACAATCAATTGGCCAAGTTGCAGGCCGAGGGTGCGGCGGGTGCACCTGCTGCAACGGCTGCTCCGGCCATATCGGCTGAGTTGGCGGCCGACCCTGCGACGGCTCCGGCTGACGTAGCACCGACTCCGGCAGCACCTGCGCCAGAAGCAGCTGCCGCTCCTGCCGAACCAACAACCGAGCCGGCACCTGCTCTCTCCGACAACCAAAAATTCAACGAGCTGCTGTCCAACCCGGTGCTGTTGGGACTGATCGGTGGCGGTGCGGTGGTTCTCGCGCTCTTGCTGCTGTTGCTGGCACGTCGCCGCAAAGCTCAGCAAGAAGCCGATAAACACCTGCGCATGGCCCGTGCCTTGTCAGAAGGGCAGGATTTGTCCTTTGACAGCGACCTGTCGGATAGCAGTTTCGACGGTCTGGAAGTTCCGCCACCGAGCGCAAAATTCGCCACTGCGCCGACCCCGGCACCTGCGCCAGCACCAGTGATTGCGCCGGTTGTAGTAACTGCGCCAATAGCTGCACCGCTGGTGTCGCCTGCAGCCGAGCCTGATGACGATGTGCTGAGCAAGGCGCAGTCGCACATCACTGCCGGTCGCCTGAACCAGGCTGCCGCGTTGCTGGAAGACGGCATCAAGCAAGAACCGCAACGCAGTGAGCTGCGTTTGAAACTGATGGAGGTTTACGGTCAGCAGGGCGATCGTGATGCGTTCGTTGGTCAGGAGCGCCAGCTGGTCGCCAACGGCGACAACTTTGCCCAGGTCGAAAAACTTAAATCGCGCTTCCCGGCTATGGCCGTGGTCGCCGCAAGTGGTCTGGCCGCAGCGGCTATCGCCGCAGAGCTGGACGCTCAGTACGTCAAAGACTTGCTGCTGGACGAGCCGCAAGCCCCGGCACCCGTCGATGACGACTTCGACAGCGCTTTCGACTTGAGCCTGGACGACCTGGAAGTCGCTTCACCGGCTGTGGTTGCGCCAGAAGCAGACGCATCGACTGAGCTGGACGAGTTTCCGCTGGATGACGATTTGAGCTTTGAATCGGTATTGCAGCAGCAAACCGACATCAAGGAAAACCTCGACGACCTGTCGGACTTCGATCTGGACATGGATCTGGGCGCAGATCCGTCGCCGGCCATTCTCGCCGAAGACGACTTCCTGCTGGATCTGGACGAAGGCGTGAAGGATTTGCCTGTCGTGCCTGAAGTGCCGCAGGACGATCTGGAGCTGCCTGCCGATTTTGACCTGTCGCTGGCTGATGAAATGGACGTGACCCCGGCCGAGCCTCGCGCCGCTGAGATTCCGGACGCTTTTGAAGCTGAACTGGATGACGTCAACGACGAGCTGGATCGTCTGTCCCAGAGCATTGGCGAGCCGAGCTTTACCGCAGAAGACGCCATGGCCTCGGCGGCTGACGAGCCGGACTTCGACTTCCTCTCTGGTACGGATGAAGTCGCTACCAAGCTCGATCTGGCCCAGGCCTACATCGACATGGGCGACAACGACGGCGCACGGGACATCCTCAATGAGGTGGTGACCGAGGGTGATGCCGGGCAGAAGAGCGAAGCCAGGGAAATGCTTTCGCGTCTGGCTTGAGTGATCAGGCAGCAGTAAAGAAAACGGCAGCCCATTGAGGCTGCCGTTTTTGTTTTCGCGATGAGCCAGCGGTGTTGGGTCTATTGCTTTCGCGAGCAGGCTCGCTCCCACAGGGTATGCATTTCAATGTGGGAGCGAGCCTGCTCGCGAAGAGTCCATCACATTCAACATGGATGTTGAGGCCAATTAACAAAAGACATACGCCTCTGGCGTCCCGCTTCAGCGGCCTTATAATGCCCGCCTTTGCGCACATCAGCAGGCTGTCACCCCTTGGCAAATATAGATAATCCGGCTGCCGAAATGGCGGCCGACGGCTTTTTCCGGATCGCATTGGGCGTTGAATACAAAGGCTCGCGCTATCGTGGCTGGCAACGCCAGGCCAGCGGCGTGCTCACGGTGCAGGAAACCCTTGAGAAAGCCTTGTCCAAAGTCGCCGACTCACCGGTGTCGCTGCTGTGCGCCGGACGAACGGACGCTGGTGTGCATGCGTGCGGTCAGGTGGTGCATTTCGATACTCAGGTCGAGCGTTCGATGAAGGCCTGGGTCATGGGTGCCAATATCAATTTGCCGCACGACGTCAGTGTCAGCTGGGCCAAGGTCATGCCGGCGCATTTTCATGCGCGTTTCAAGGCTATTGCCCGGCGCTACCGCTACGTGATCTACAACGATCAGATCCGGCCGGCGCACCTCAACGAAGAAATCACCTGGAATCACCGCCCGCTGGACGTTGAACGCATGGCTGAAGCGGCGCAGTACCTGGTGGGTACGCATGATTTCAGTGCGTTCCGCGCCGGGCAGTGTCAGGCCAAGTCGCCGATCAAGGAATTGCATCACCTGCGAGTCACGCGTCACGGCAAGATGATCGTGCTGGACATCCGCGCCAGTGCGTTCCTGCACCACATGGTGCGCAACATTGCGGGCGTGCTGATGACCATCGGTACCGGCGAGCGCCCGGTGGAGTGGATGAAGGAGGTGTTGGAAAGCCGCATTCGCCGTTCCGGCGGGGTGACGGCGCATCCGTTCGGCCTGTATCTGGTGCAGGTCGAGTACCGTGATGAGTTCCAATTGCCCGAACGTTACATTGGCCCACACTTCCTGACCGGTTTCACGGAACTTGACGGCTGACGCCCTCGAATGCATTTGTTACCATCCGGGACTTTCCCGGATTTACCCTGAGGATTTATCGACATGTCTGCCGTTCGCAGCAAGATTTGCGGGATCACCCGCATAGAAGATGCGTTGGCGGCGGTCGAGGCCGGGGCCGATGCCATCGGGTTTGTGTTTTACGCCAAAAGCCCCCGGGCTGTGACGTTTCAGCAGGCGCGCGACATCATCAAGGCGCTGCCGCCTTTCGTCACCACCGTGGGTTTGTTCGTCAATGCCAGTCGTTGCGAGCTGGGCGAGCTGCTCGATGCCGTGCCGCTGGACCTGTTGCAGTTCCATGGCGACGAAACGGCCGCCGAGTGTGAAGGCTGGCACCGGCCGTACATCAAGGCGCTACGGGTCAAGGCGGGTGACGACATCGCGGCAGCCTGCGATGCGTTCCCCAGCGCCAGCGGTATCCTGCTCGACGCCTACGTTGAAGGTGTACCGGGTGGAACTGGTGAGGCATTCGACTGGTCCCTGATACCGCAAGGCTTGAGCAAGCCGATCATTCTGGCGGGCGGTTTGACCCCCGAAAACGTCGCTGGGGCGATTACCCGGGTCCGGCCTTACGCCGTGGACGTCAGCGGTGGGGTAGAAGCAAGCAAGGGCATCAAGGATCATGCAAAGATTCAGGCATTCATCAAAGCGGTACGTACCTTGATGTGACGGCTGGCAGACTGCCGCCGTCCACAGGCATGGCTGAGGATTTATGGGTTGTACGCAGGTCGCTTTCGCTGACCCGGCCACCCGATCAATCATCGCCACACATATGAATTTAGCTCAAGGGCATACGCGGGGCTGCGAACCAGAGCGTTCGGGCCGCCGGTACTGGAGAAAGAAAGCATGAGCAACTGGTTAGTAGACAAACTGATCCCTTCGATCATGCGTTCCGAGGTCAAGAAGAGCTCGGTGCCTGAAGGTCTGTGGCACAAATGCCCATCTTGCGAGGCTGTGCTGTACCGTCCGGAGCTGGAAAAGACCCTGGATGTTTGCCCGAAGTGCAACCACCACATGCGCATCGGCGCCCGCGCCCGCATTGACATCTTCCTCGACGCTGAAGGCCGTGCCGAACTGGGCGCGGACCTGGAGCCGGTTGACCGTCTGAAATTCCGTGACGGCAAAAAGTACAAGGATCGCCTGACCGCTGCCCAGAAGCAGACCGGCGAAAAAGATGCACTGATTTCCATGAGCGGCACCTTGCTGGGTATGCCGGTGGTGGTGTCTGCGTTCGAATTCTCCTTCATGGGTGGTTCGATGGGCGCCATCGTTGGTGAGCGTTTTGTTCGCGCCGCCAACTACGCGCTGGAAAACAAATGCCCGATGATCTGCTTTGCCGCTTCCGGTGGCGCGCGGATGCAGGAAGCCCTGATCTCCCTGATGCAAATGGCCAAGACCTCGGCGGTACTGGCGCGTCTGCGTGAAGAAGGTATTCCGTTTATTTCGGTGCTGACCGACCCGGTCTACGGCGGCGTTTCCGCCAGCCTGGCGATGCTCGGTGATGTCATCGTCGGTGAGCCAAAAGCCCTGATCGGCTTCGCTGGCCCACGTGTGATCGAGCAAACCGTGCGTGAAAAACTGCCGGAAGGCTTCCAGCGCAGTGAATTCCTGCTGGAGCACGGTGCCATCGACATGATCATTCACCGTCAGGAACTGCGTCCGCGTCTGGGCAACCTGCTGGCGCAAATGATGGGTCTGCCGACGCCGAAATTCGTCGCTGCGCCAATCGAACCAATCGTGGTTCCGCCGGTACCTGCGAACGTATGACTGAGCGCACCCTTGGCGAGTGGCTCGCCTACCTTGAGCAGTTGCACCCTTCGGCCATCGACATGGGCCTGGAGCGTTCGCAGCAGGTAGCGTCTCGCATGGGGCTGGGTAAGCCGGCGCCTAGGGTGATTACGGTCACAGGCACCAACGGCAAGGGTTCGACCTGCGCATTCGTGGCCTCGTTGCTGCGGGCGCAGGGCCTGAGCGTTGGTGTCTACAACTCTCCGCACCTGCTGCGTTACAACGAACGGGTGCAGGTCAACGGCGTCGAAGCCGCGGATGCCGAGCTGTGCAAAGCGTTCGCCGCAGTCGAGGCCGGTCGTGGCGACACGTCCCTGACGTATTTCGAAATGGGCACCCTGGCGGCGTTCTGGCTGTTTCAACAGGCCGGTCTCGATGCCGTGGTGCTGGAAGTCGGCCTTGGCGGGCGTCTGGATACGGTCAATGTGGTGGATGCCGACATGGCGCTGGTCACCAGCATCGGCGTCGACCATGCGGATTATCTGGGTGATACCCGTGAGTCTGTAGCCTTCGAGAAGGCCGGCATCTTCCGTCAGGGAGCGCCTGCGCTCTGTGGTGATTTGAATCCTCCACAACCTCTGCTGGACAAGGCGCGAGAGCTGGCTTGCCCGTTTTTCCTGCGTGGTCGCGATTTCGACCTCGGCGTGACTGATCACAACTGGCAATGGCGCGGGCTCGACGCTCAAGGGCGAGCGGTCGAGTTGTACGATTTGCCGTTGCTCGATCTGCCTATGGAAAACGCCGCATTGGCCCTGCAGGCCTATCTGCTGCTCGGTTTGCCTTGGGTGGACGCACAGATTATTGAAGCGCTGAAATCGACGCGGGTGGTGGGTCGTCTCGACCGCCGTCAGTTCGACTGGCAGGGCAAGCGCCTGAACCTGTTACTGGATGTGGGGCATAACCCTCATGCCGCCGAGTACCTGGCTCGCCGCTTGGCCAGTCGACCGCCGACCGGCAAGCGTCTGGCAGTGTTCGGTTTGCTGGCTGACAAGGATCTGGATGGTGTTGTCGGTGAATTGAGTGCTAGTGTCCAGCATTGGGCTGTCGCGCCGCTGGACTCGCCGCGTGCGCGCCCGGTTGCCGATTTGCAGGCTGCGTTGCAGAACCTTGGCGCGTCGGTAACGTCCTATGACAGCGTGGCGGCAGCCCTGGAAGGGCAGAGCGTGCTGGCGACGAGCGACGACGAGATACTGTTGTTCGGATCATTTTATTGTGTCGCCGAGGCCCTTGAATGGTTGGCCCGGCGCTCCACGGAGGAAGCGGCAAATGGCATTGCTGGATAAGGCCTACAAACAACGCATGGTCGGCGCGCTGGTGCTGGTGGCGCTGGCGGTGATTTTCCTGCCGATGCTGTTTTCCCGTCAGGATGAGCAGCGTCAGGTGACAGTCGATGCGCCGGCGATGCCGCATGCACCGGAGCTGCCGCAAGTGCAGGTCGAGCCAGTAGCGGTGCCTGAGCCGCAGGCACTGCCTCAAGAGCCTGTGCCTAGCGATGATGAAATCGCTCAGCAGGAAGCGCCGTCGACGCCCGCTGCAACGACGGCCCCTGTGGCTCCGGTACCTGTCGCCAAACCGACCGTCCCGGCACCTGTGCCAGCCGCCAAGGCTTCGACGCCGCCCGCTCAGCCTATCGCAGCTGCACCGACCAGGCCGGATACCACTCAAAGTCGCATCGATGCCAATGGCCTGTCGGTCAGCTGGTCGATTCAAGTGGCCAGCCTGTCGAATCGCGAAAGCGCGGAAAAATTGCAAAAAACCCTGCGCATCCAAGGCTATAACGCCTATATCCGCTCGGCCGATGGCAAGAATCGGGTGTTCGTCGGGCCGCTGATCGAGCGTGCCGAAGCCGATCGTCTGCGCGATTTGTTGAGCCGCCAACATAACCTCAAGGGTTTTGTCGTGCGCTTCCAGCCCGAACGCGGTTAAAAACTATCGCTCCGATTTGAAATGCACTGACAATCGCCGCTTACCGATCAGCATGGGCTCTGCTAAAATGCGCCGCCTTATCCGTCTGTAGGCTGCACTGTGCCATTTACCTGGGTTGACTGGGCGATCGTTGCAATCGTCGCCATCTCCGCATTGATCAGTCTGAGCCGCGGCTTCGTCAAAGAAGCGCTGTCGCTGGTGACCTGGATCATTGCAGGAGCCGTTGCCTGGATGTTCGGTGGTTCATTGTCCGAGTACCTCGCCGGATATATCCAAACGCCGTCGGCTCGTGTGATCACGGGCTGTGCCATCATGTTTGTCGCCACGTTAATCGTAGGCGCAATGATCAATTATCTTATCGGCGAATTGGTTCGCGTCACCGGGCTTTCCGGGACCGATCGATTCCTCGGCATGGCCTTCGGCGCCGCGCGTGGCGTGCTGCTGGTGGTCGTGGCGGTCGGGCTGTTGAGCCTGGGGCCGGTACAGCAGGACGGGTGGTGGAAAGAGTCACAGCTCGTGCCAAAATTTCTATTGGTCGCAGACTGGTCCAAAAACCTGATTCTCGGGTGGAGCAGTCAGTGGCTTGCCAGCGGTATCAGCGTACCCGCTGAGATACCGTTCAAGGAGCAACTCTTGCCAATGGCCAAAACGCCTCAGTGAGTGTTGTTCAGTTCAGATCCATTAAGTAGGGGTTGCGTCGCATGTGTGGCATCGTCGGTATCGTCGGTAAGTCGAACGTCAATCAGGCGCTGTATGACGCGCTAACCGTCCTCCAGCACCGCGGCCAGGACGCTGCCGGTATCGTGACCAGCCATGATGGCCGGTTATTCCTGCGCAAGGATAATGGCCTGGTGCGTGACGTGTTCCATCAGCGTCACATGCAGCGCCTGGTCGGCCACATGGGCATTGGCCATGTGCGTTACCCGACCGCGGGCAGCTCGACCTCGGCCGAAGCTCAACCGTTTTACGTCAACTCGCCTTACGGCATCACGTTGGCGCACAACGGTAACCTGACCAACGTTGAACAGCTGGCCAAGGAGATTTACGAATCTGACCTGCGCCACGTCAACACCAACTCCGATTCGGAAGTCCTGCTGAACGTGTTCGCTCACGAACTGGCCCAGCGCGGCAAGTTGCAGCCAACCGAAGAAGACGTTTTCGCCGCTGTTACTGACGTGCACAACCGTTGCGTCGGTGGCTACGCAGTCGTAGCGATGGTGACCGGTTACGGCATCGTCGGTTTCCGTGACCCGCACGGCATCCGCCCGATTGTCTTCGGTCAGCGTCACACCGACGAAGGCGTCGAGTACATGATCGCCTCCGAAAGTGTCTCCCTGGACGTACTCGGTTTCACCCTGATTCGCGACCTGGCGCCGGGCGAAGCGGTCTACATCACTGAAGACGGCAAGCTGCACACCCGTCAGTGCGCGACCAACCCGTCCCTGACCCCGTGCATCTTCGAACACGTCTACCTGGCGCGTCCAGACTCGATCATCGACGGTGTTTCGGTCTACAAGGCCCGTCTGCGCATGGGTGAGAAGCTCGCCGAGAAGATCCTGCGCGAGCGTCCGGATCACGACATCGACGTGGTCATCCCGATCCCGGATACCAGCCGCACCGCGGCCCTGGAGCTGGCGAACCACTTGGGCGTCAAGTTCCGCGAAGGCTTCGTGAAGAACCGCTACATTGGCCGGACCTTCATCATGCCGGGCCAGGCCGCACGGAAAAAATCCGTTCGCCAGAAGCTCAACGCGATCGAGCTGGAATTCCGTGGCAAGAACGTCATGCTGGTGGACGACTCGATCGTTCGCGGCACGACCTGCAAACAGATCATCCAGATGGCTCGCGAAGCCGGCGCCAAAAACGTCTACTTCTGCTCCGCCGCACCGGCCGTTCGCTACCCGAACGTCTACGGCATCGACATGCCGAGCGCCCACGAACTGATCGCCCACAACCGTTCGACCCAGGACGTTGCTGACCTGATCGGCGCTGACTGGTTGATCTATCAGGACTTGCCTGACTTGATCGAAGCGGTCGGTGGCGGCAAGATCAAGATCGACAAGTTCGATTGCGCGGTGTTCGATGGCCAATACGTCACCGGCGACGTCGACGAGGCTTACCTGAACAAGATCGAGCAGGCACGTAATGATGCCTCCAAGGTCAAGACGCAGGCAGTCAGTGCGATCATCGATCTGTACAACAACTAAATCTCTACCGGCCTGTAGGAGTTGGCTTGCCAGCGAAGGCAGTATCACAGGCAACGAAGATGTTGAATGTGATGCCCACTTCGCTGGCAAGCCAGCTCCTACATAGGTGTCTCTCCTCAAGGCCGGTTTCGTATCTACTACCGAATAAGGCAAGGAGTGAGAACATGAGTCAGGATTGGGATGCCGGTCGGCTGGACAGCGACCTCGAAGGCGTAGCGTTCGATACCCTGGCCGTACGCGCCGGTCAGCACCGCACGCCGGAAGGCGAACACGGTGATCCGATGTTCTTCACCTCCAGCTACGTATTCCGTACCGCTGCCGACGCGGCGGCACGCTTTGCCGGTGAAGTGCCGGGCAACGTCTACTCGCGCTACACCAACCCGACCGTGCGTGCATTCGAAGAGCGCATTGCCGCCCTGGAAAGTGCCGAGCAAGCCGTGGCCACTGCCACCGGCATGGCCGCGATCATGGCGGTGGTGATGAGCTTGTGCAGCGCCGGGGACCATGTGTTGGTTTCTCGCAGCGTGTTCGGTTCGACCATCAGCCTGTTCGAAAAGTACTTCAAGCGCTTCGGCATCGAAGTCGATTACGTACCCCTGGCGGACTTGTCCGGTTGGGATGCGGCGATCAAATCCAACACCAAATTGCTTTTTGTCGAGTCGCCATCGAACCCGCTGGCGGAGCTGGTGGACATCGCCGCGCTGGCGGAAATTGCTCACGTCAAAGGCGCGATGCTGGTGGTCGACAACTGCTTCTGCACCCCGGCATTGCAGCAGCCGCTGACAATGGGGGCGGACATTGTCGTGCACTCGGCAACCAAGTTCATCGATGGCCAGGGCCGTTGCATGGGTGGTGTCGTGGCCGGTCGTAGCGAGCAAATGAAAGAAGTGGTCGGTTTCCTGCGCACCGCCGGACCAACCCTCAGCCCGTTCAACGCCTGGATTTTCCTCAAGGGCCTTGAAACCCTGAACCTGCGGATGAAGGCGCATTGCGCCAACGCCCAGCAACTGGCTGAGTGGCTGGAGCAGCAGGACGGCATCGAGAAAGTCCATTACGCCGGCCTGAAAAGCCATCCACAGCACGAACTGGCTCAGCGCCAGCAGAAAGGTTTCGGCGCGGTGGTCAGTTTCGAGGTCAAGGGTGGCAAAGAGGGCGCCTGGCGCTTTATCGATGCGACCCGCCTGATTTCGATCACGGCCAACCTCGGTGATACCAAGACCACCATCACCCACCCGAGCACCACCTCCCACGGCCGTTTGGCGCCGCAAGAGCGTGAAGCGGCGGGCATTCGTGACAGCCTGATCCGCATTGCGGTCGGCCTGGAAGACGTGGCTGACCTGCAAGCCGACCTGGCGCGCGGGTTGGCGGCCTTGTGATCGAGTTGCCTTCGCCGAAAATCGGGTCCAATGGCCGTGTTGCACTGGTCACCGGTGCGGCGCGCGGCATTGGGTTGGGAATTTCGGCCTGGTTGATCAGCGAAGGCTGGCAGGTGGTGCTGAGCGATCTGGATCGGGTGCGCGGTTCGAAAGTGGCGAAGGTGCTGGGCGACAATGCCTGGTTTATCGCCATGGATGTCTCGAATGAAGGGCAGGTGGCGTTGGGCGTCGCCGAGGTGCTGGGCCAGTTCGGGCGCCTGGATGCGCTGGTGTGCAACGCGGCGGTGGCAGATCCGCACAACATTACGCTGGAAAGCCTCGATCTGGCCTACTGGAACCGCGTCTTGGCGGTGAACCTCAGTGGGCCAATGCTGTTGGCCAAACACTGTGCGCCGTACCTGCGCGCGCACAGCGGCGCGATCGTCAACCTGGCCTCGACCCGCGCCGGGCAGTCGGAGCCCGACACAGAGGCTTACGCGGCGAGCAAGGGCGGCTTGTTAGCGCTGACTCACGCATTGGCGATCAGCCTTGGGCCGGAAATACGTGTGAATGCGGTCAGCCCTGGCTGGATCGACACGCGAGACCCTTCTGTGCGGCGTGCCGAGCCGCTGACGGATGCCGATCATGCCCAGCATCCGGCGGGCAGGGTAGGGACGGTCGAAGATGTCGCGGCGATGGTAGCGTGGTTGCTGTCGAAGAATGCCGGTTTTGTCACGGGCCAGGAATTCGTGGTCGATGGTGGCATGACCAAGAAGATGATTTACAGCGAATAGCCCTAAAGCAGTGGCTACTACAGGTTGATGTTGGATGTGCCGGCCTCTTCGCGAGCAGGCTCGCTCCCACAGTAGTTCGCGTATCTTCAGGGAGGATGCTTTTCTAATGTGGGAGCGAGCCTGCTCGCGAAAGCTGTCTGGCAGTTGTCTGGATTGACACGATTTTGTCTTTTTCAGAAAAACTTCAATCCTGCTATTGACTTAGGTTCGGTACCTGCGTAAATTTCGCGGCCTCGGAGATGCAAACGGGTGATTAGCTCAGCTGGGAGAGCGTCTGCCTTACAAGCAGAATGTCGGCGGTTCGATCCCGTCATCACCCACCACTTCCGAGAGTCTTGCGAAAGCAAGATGGAAGCTGTAAAAAGCCTCCACCGACGCGCAGCGGTAGTTCAGTCGGTTAGAATACCGGCCTGTCACGCCGGGGGTCGCGGGTTCGAGTCCCGTCCGCTGCGCCATATTTTCCGGATCAGATTTATCTGCTTCGAGATTGAAAAGCTTCTGAGTTTTCAATCAGACGAGTTACTTGGACGAAAGTCCAAAGCGATACGCAGCGGTAGTTCAGTCGGTTAGAATACCGGCCTGTCACGCCGGGGGTCGCGGGTTCGAGTCCCGTCCGCTGCGCCATATCTGCTACAAGGCCCACTGAACGCCTTGGAGCTACGAAGAAAGCCGCTGGTTATGCCAGTGTTTACTTCGAGTCGATAGCAATGACCCTGGTCGAAAGACCGGGGTTTTTTGTGTCTGAAATTTGGCTTTTCCTCCTCTTGTATTCTCCCTTGTCGGGGCTTTCTGCATACCTTTCTCTTTGATCGTCTGTAGGTGTTTCGCGACGACGACGTCTGGCAGGGTTGGCCTTGGCCTCACAACTGCTGACCTCATCAATTCTTGTAATAAAAAAATCACAATATTTTGATTCTCCGGTCAGTTTTTTGTATTGGGCTGTTTGCCGCAAGCGCACAAGCCTATAAACTTAACCTTTCGGTCAGCTTTGCAATGTCATTTCAGCCCTTTGTTTCGTCAATAAGGGTTTCTGCACGACTCGAGATTTCCAGTACATAATCAAAAGGGCGGGTCCCTAACCGCCCAGAGGATGATCCATGTCCAACCGTGATATATCCCGGCGCTCGTTCCTTCAGGGCGGGCTGGTAGCGGGTGTGAGCGTGACGCTCACGCCATTGAGCAGCCAGGCGCTGGCAGCCTTGATGGAAAACAGCGTGACCGTGCCGTCCGAGCAGTGGCTCGGCAACAATGGCAAGGCACGCTCGCGTAACGATGCCTTGTCGAAAGTCTGCGGCAGCAAAGTCTTTGCCCGCGACATCCGCGCCAAGGACATGCCGGGCTGGCCGCAGCAGCAAGGCCACGCCATGCTGCTGAAAACCATCAAGGCCGACCGCATCTACGCGGGCATGGACCTGTCGTGGCTCGGCACCGAGTTGCAGCCTGACCGCATCGTCACCGCTGCCGACCTGGAGAAAGACGGCATCGTCTTCCCGGAAGAGCACGCGCCAGATCCGCTGCTGCCGGAAGGCAAAGTGCCAATGTTCATCGGTCACCCGGTGGCGATCCTGATCTGGAACGACTTCGAGCGTTTCCGCCAGGCCAAGGCCAAGCTCAAATTCAATGACAAAGCAATCCGCTACGGTGATATAGCGCCGTTCTACGAACGCGATCCCTACGGCAGCTTCCGCTATGTGCGCGTGGGCGGGGCGACCTCGGCGGACGAGGACGAATTTGCCAGCCTCAAGGACTCGATCCTGTTCCCGATGCTGCGCAACCGTCGCCCGGTGTGGAATTCCCAGCCGAACCTGCACGGCAATCTGACCGAGCGCGGTTTGTTCTACGCTGATCGCATGAAGCAGCAGATCGACACGCCGCCTGACAACTGGCTGGTATTCGACGAGCGCTACAAGACGCCATCGATTGAGCCGGCCGCGTTGGAGCCGGACAACGGCAACGGCTGGTACGACCCTGCAACCAAGACCCTGCATTTCGTCGTGGCCACTCAGTGCCCACTGGAAGCCGCGACTGAAACCGCGAAAATGATCGCCCCGTCGCGTTTCGGTCTGGCGCACCTGAACATGCACCCGGGTTACACCGTCGGCTACGGCTCCAAAGACCACAATATTTTCGTCTACTACGCAGCCCTCGCGGCGTTGTACGGCGCGGGCGTTCCGGTGCGTCTGGCCAACGACCGGTACGAGCAGTTTCAGAGCGGCATCAAGCGTCACCCGTTTGACATCCACTACCAGTTGGCGGTGGACAAGAACGATCACAGCTTCAAGATTTTCCGCGCCGACATGAGCGTCGACGGCGGCGGGCGAGTGAACTACAGCGCGTCGGTGGCGGCGGTTGGCGCCACGGCGGCGCAGTCGATCTACTACATGCCGCAGAACGATTTGCAGGTCACGGCCTATCATTCCCGCGCCGTTGAAGCCGGCTCGATGCGGGGTTACGGCACACTGCAAAGCATGGCGTCCACCGAAATGATGGTCGACGAAATTGCCG
Organism: Pseudomonas sp. P4_C8; assembly: GCF_056401975.1. Lineage (NCBI taxonomy): Bacteria > Pseudomonadati > Pseudomonadota > Gammaproteobacteria > Pseudomonadales > Pseudomonadaceae > Pseudomonas > Pseudomonas sp. P4_C8. The sequence goes on from NZ_JBFUIH010000031.1 coordinate 28,518, forward strand.
ATCGCCTCGGCATCGACGCCATCGATCTGCGCAAGAAAAACGCTATGGTCTCGGGTATGAAAAATACCCAGGGCGCGGTGCCGGCGGGTGCTTTGCGCTTGCACGAGATTCTCGACAAGGCTGCCGTTCACGACGTCTGGAAAAACCGCGACGCGATCAAAAAGCAACGCGAAGCGCAGGATCCGGACAACTGGTACGGCGTCGGTTTCGCCATCTGTCAGAAAGACTTCGGCACGGGTTCTGAAGCGCCGATGGCCAGCATCGAGTTCACCGCGCAAGGGCACGTCACCCTACGCCACATCGGTATCGAAATCGGCACCGGCATGTCCACTTCTCAAGCTCTGGTCGTGGCCGATTTCCTCGGTGTTGCGGCGACCGAAGTGAAAACCGGCGAGACCGAATGGAAGGAGTTGCAGCTGATCAGCGGCGGCAACCCTTACATCATGAGTCAGGCCGAGCAAGACAGTTTGCTGCGTAACCCGCGCTGGGTCGGCAAGATCGCCTCGGCCTCGTCGGCCACCAACTCGGCTTATTACTTCAGTCACGCCACCCGTGAAGCGGCGCGCGTGCTGTTCAACCACGGCTTGTGGCCGGCAGCGATGCAGATCTGGAGTCAGGGTCCTTATGGTGGTGCGGCCAACCCTTATGTGGTGCGTCGCGAAGATGCGCATTGGGTCGACGGCAAACTCACCGCCAACGGCATGCAGCCACTGAGCTTTGAGCAACTGGCCAAGCACGCCCACGAGCGTGGCCTGGTCACTGGCGCAACCGTGCACGGTTTCAACCGTTGGAGCTGGGCCGATGCCGAGTTCAGCATCGATGGCGTGCGCGAACGTCTGCCGCTCGATGGCCTGGCGGTCAAGTACGGCGACGGCGCTCCGAGCGTGAAAAAGGCGCAGATGAACAGCGCAGGTTTCCATCTGCTGGATCGCCAGAACGTGCATTACCCCGACACTCAGCTGAACAACGCGGCAGTGACTTACTACAGCCCGGTCGCGACGCTGGTGGAACTGAAAGTCAACAAAGGCTCGGCCGAAGTGCAAGTGCTCAACCATCATTCATGGGTTGAGTGCGGTCGGGTGCTGGTGGAAGAGCTGGTCAAGGGCCAGGTCGAAGGCGGAATCGCCATGGGCATTGGTCATGCGTTGATGGAAGAGATGCCGCTGTACGAAGGCGGGCCGGGGGAGGGTGACTGGAACTTCAACCGTTACCGCCTGCCGATGGCGCGTCATGTGGCGGTCTGGAAGCAGACGTCTGAAATCCTGCCGCCGCTGTCGCCAAGCGATCCATCGAAGGGCATTGCCGAAGTGGTGATGATCCCGGTGGTCGGTGCCATCGGTAACGCTGTGGCACACGCCATCGGCAAACGGGTCCGCGACCTGCCTATCACTTCTGCACGCATCAAGGAGGCCCTCAATGGCTAACCGTCCGCTCCAACTGACCCTCAACGGTCAAACCGTCGGCCCGGTGGACATCCCTGATGACCTGCCGATGATCGATTACCTGCACGAATACAAAAACCTCACTGGCTCGCGTTTGGGTTGCGGACAGGGTATTTGCCATGCGTGCGTGGTGATCGTCGATAACCCGGACGGCACCAGCGAAGAAGTGCGCACCTGCATCACCGGCGCGCATTACTTTGAAGGCAAAAAAGTACGCACCATCGAAGGCCATGCGAAACGCGACGAGCAGGGCAAAGTCACTGAGCTGAACCCGATCCAGCAGCGCTTCGTCGACGAATTCGCCTTCCAGTGCAGCTACTGCGCGCCGGGTTTCGTAAATGCCGCGACCGTGTTGGTGGAAAAGCTGCAACGTCAGCCCATCGTCAAAAGCCAGCTGGAAAAAGTCATCGAGGACAGCCTCGGACACCACATCTGCCGTTGCACTGGCTACGTGCGCTACTACAGCGCGACGCGCAATGTGCTGACCGATCTCGGCCTGGTCAAGGAGGGTTAAGCATGAAGCAGCTACTTTCCCGCCTGGCATTGGCGGTTGGTTTGAGTGCGCCGGTATTGCTGGCTCACGCCGACGATCAGGTCAAGCGCGGCAAATACCTCGCCCGTGCCGCAGACTGCATGGCTTGCCACACCGCGCCGGGTGGCGCGCCGTACGCAGGTGGTCTGCCGATTGTCTCGCCGTTTGGCACAATCTACGGCACCAACATCACGCCGAGCAAAGAGCACGGCATCGGCCTCTACAACGATGACGAATTTTTCGCCGCGCTGACCGAAGGCAAGCGCCGTGATGGCGCCAACCTGTACCCGGCCATGCCGTACACCTCGTACCACCTGATACCGCGCGGCGACTCCGATGCGATTCACGCGTACCTGAAAACGTTCGAGCCCATTGAGCGTGCGGCACCGGTCACCAGCCTGAGCTTCCCCTTCAATGTGCGTTTGGGCCTGATGGGCTGGAACATGCTTTATGGCAAGGATGTGAAGCTGACGCCGACCGAGGGTAAAAGCGAAGCCTTCAAGCGTGGCCAGTACATGGTCGACGTGCTGGGTCACTGCGGCGAATGTCACACCCCGCGCGGCTTGCCGGGTGCGATGCAGCAGGACAAGCGCATGACCGGCGGCGTGCTCAACGGCTATCTGGCACCTGGCCTGTTGGCCGATGATCTGGCGGCTCGCGGCTGGAGCCATCAGGACCTGAGCTCGTTCCTCAAGCATGGCATGAGCGCTCAGGGCACGATGTTCAACGAAATGTTCCCGGTGTTCCACAACAGCACCCAGGGCCTGACTGACCCGGACCTGGCGGCGATGGCGACCTACCTGCTGGGCGATCAACCGCCAGCGGCGAAGGTGCTGACTGACGTGCCGTTCGACAAGCTCACTGCAAGTGCCCAGCGTGGTCGTCAGGAATACCTGAACGTCTGCGCCGGTTGCCACGAGGTCGGTGGCGACGGCAAGCCGCACATCGCTGTGGCCATGCGCGGCAACACTACGCTGCGCCTGGAAGATCCGCGCAACCTGGTGCGAGTGATTGATGACGGTATCGGTGAGCAGAAATTTGCCGGGTTCGAACACATGCAGCCGATGCCAGGTTTCGCTGAGAAGCTCAGTCACGAGCAACTCACTGATCTGCTGAACTACCTGCGTCAGAGCTGGGGTGGTCAGCCGGGTGATCTGGCGGTCAACGCTGTGCAAACGTTGCGTGCCGATGCGCCGCCGCTTGAGCACAAGGCGCACTGACATGCAGCATCTCGATCTGCAAGTGGTGCGCCGGGCGCTGGAGTGGTCGATGGCCGGCCAGCGCCTCTGGTTCTGCACGGTGCTCGCCACCTACGGCTCGGCGCCTCGTGCGCCGGGATCGCTGTTGGCGGTGAACGCCGGGGGGCAATGGATCGGATCGCTCTCGGGCGGCTGTGTCGAGGAGGATTTTCTCGAACGAGTCGCCGAGGGGGCGTTTCTCGAAGCGGTCAGCGTTGTTCGTTATGGCGAGGGCGACGATCCGCGCTCCCGGGTGAGTCTGCCCTGTGGTGGTGTTCTTGATGTGCTGGTGGAGAAGCTTGAACCGGTTTGTGAGGTTCAGGCGCATTTGCGGGAACTGGAGTCGGCGCTGTTGGGCCAGCGTCGGCTGATCCGCGAGGTCGATCTATCCAGCGGTGCGCGTAGCCTGTTCGATGATCGCGAACAGGGTGTGCGAATCGAGCGAGAGATCGATCGGGTGCGCGTGCGGATCGGCGCGGCCCAGCGCTTGTTGCTGGCGGGGTATTCCTCGGTTGCTCAGGCGTGTGCAGAGTTTGCCGTCGGGCTGGGTTTCGAAGTGATTCTGTGTGACCCGCGTGACGAGGTGCTGGAAGGCGTGGTGCTGGAAAACGTCGAGATTCGTCGTCAGCTGCCCTCAGTGTTCATTGCTGACGGTGGCTGCCACAGCGATACAGCGGTGGTGGCGTTGACTCACGATCCGCGCATTGATGACCTGGCGATGATGGAAGCAGTGCGCACTGAGGCGTTTTATATCGGCGTGATGGGCTCCCTGCAGACGTCGCAAAAGCGCTTCGAGCGGTTGCGCAGGATTGGTGGTTTGGGGGAGGCGGAGCTGGCGCGGATTCATGCGCCCATCGGTTTGAACCTGGGCAGCAAGACGCCTTCTGAAATCGCCCTCGCCGTACTCGCCGACATTCTGCGAATACGTAGCGGCATCGCGCGGGATCGACTTTGAAACCATGCGCTGAACCCTGTAGGAGCCGGGCTTGCCCGCGATGAGGTCATCCAATTGATACCTGCGTTGGCTGACCTGCCGCTATCGTCGGAGCGCCGCTCGGAGCAGGCTCGCTCCCACTGGGGGGGGCTGACTTCCCAAGCTGATACAAAAAAGGGGCCGCATTCAGCGGCCCCTTTTTTATCAGTATCCGAACTTGTCCCGTAGCCCGTAATACCAGGCACCCAACGCCGCGAACGGTGTGCGTAACAATTGTCCGCCGGGGAACGGGTAGTGGGGCAGGTCGGCAAACGCGTCGAAACGCTCGGCCTGACCTCGCAGCGCCTCGGCCAATACTTTGCCCGCCAAATGCGTGTACGTCACGCCATGACCACTGCAACCCTGGGAATAGTAAATGTTGTCACCCAGTCGCCCGACTTGCGGAAGGCGCGACAGGGTCAGCAGGAAATTACCGGTCCAGGCGTAGTCAATTTTCACGTCCTTAAGCTGTGGGAACGCCTTGAGCATCTTCGGCCGAATGATCGCCTCAATGTTCGCCGGATCCCGCGCGCCATACACCACACCGCCGCCAAAGATCAGGCGCTTGTCGCTCGTCAGGCGGTAGTAGTCGAGTAAGTAATTGCAGTCCTCGACGCAGTAATCCTGCGGCAGCAGGTTGTTCGCCAATTCGTCGCCCAACGATGCGGTGGTGATGACTTGAGTCCCGCAGGGCATCGACTTGGCCGCCAGTTCCGGCACCAGGTTGCCCAAGTAGGCGTTGCCGGCGATGATGATGAATTTGGCCCTGACCTTGCCCTGTGGCGTATGCACCACCGGATTTGCGCCACGCTCGATGCGCACTGCTGGCGACTGTTCATAAATGGTGCCGCCCAGCGACTCCACGGCCGCCGCTTCGCCCAGCGCCAGGTTGAGGGGATGAATGTGCCCGCCACTCATGTCGAGCATGCCACCGACGTACTGATCACAATTCACGACTTCACGGATTCGGCGTTGATCCATCAGCTCAAGCTGCGTATGACCGAAGCGTTCCCACAGGCGTTTCTGGGATTCGAGATGGCCCATCTGCTTGGCAGTGATGGCCGCGAACACACCACCGTCCTTCAAGTCGCACTGGATATTATATTTGGCGACCCGCTCACGAATAATCCGCCCACCCTCGAACGCCATTTGCCCCAACAACTGAGCCTGCTTGGGACCGACGCTACGCTCGATCACATCGATATCGCGGCTATAGCTGTTGACGATCTGGCCACCGTTACGGCCCGACGCGCCAAAACCTACCTTGGCTGCTTCCAGAACCGTTACCTTAAAACCGTTCTCCAGCAGAAACAGGGCAGAGGACAGACCGGTATAACCGGCGCCGATCACGCAGACATCAGTCTCTACATCACCCTGCAAGGCCGGCCGCGGCGGAACCGCATTGGCCGATGCGGCGTAATAGGACTCTGGGTAGGGAGTGTTCTCCATCCTGCAGCCTCTGTTTAATATATTTTACGAGTGCATTGATCCTACTCGAGTTAAAAATCGACCGCCAGCCACCGGAAAATCTTCTTCGTAACCGCAAAATTAAATATTTTGCATATTCATAGGGTTAGCTCGAAAAAAGGTGTTGACACCCCTCCGGAATTCCGTAGAATGCCGCCTCACAGCAGGCACGTAGCTCAGTTGGTTAGAGCACCACCTTGACATGGTGGGGGTCGTTGGTTCGAGTCCAATCGCGCCTACCAAACAAAATCCGCTCTGCTGGGCGGTCTAGAAGGGCTCACCGAAAGGTGAGCCCTTTTTTGTGCTTTGGATTTCTAGCAGAACGTTTACAAAATATAGGGTTCGTTCACACTGGGCAATGTGAATGCCTATAAGACCTGTCCTGAGCTGGGATTCTTCTTGTTGCAGGGGAAGTTGTGTTGTCGAGAGGTTTTGGTGAGCGTGGGAAGTAAGGGTTCGAATCCCTATCCCTTCGTCATTATTCTAAAAATCCTGTAATTCAATGGGTTACGGGGCTTTTTATTTTCAGATTTGTACTGCTCAATTGTACTGCTCATCGCATCCCGCCTTTTGTCACTCCAATCTAATCCCTTCGCCGTCCCGTTTTCTTCGTTTCGCTCGCAAATCCCTCGATAGCTATCACTAGTCAGTTCGCACCCGTAGACATCACGCACATGGGTCCACTTGATCTTGTGAAAAGGTGAATCATGTCGCCCACAGGGTGAATTAAGTTACTCTTGCCTCTAGGCCGCGTCTCGTGTGTCTTTACTACGTTAGCTCAAATCGCTCTAATGCATAATCCTTGCCTGCCAAGGTAAGTGAAAAAGTGGTGGAGCCAAACGTACCTCGTGTCGCACTTCGCTTCACAAGGCGTTTAGCTTCGAGTTGCTTTAGGCCGGCTTCAACTTCCTGCGTGCTGAGTGAGACAAGTTTGCAAACCGAGTCTAAATTTGCAATTTTTCTGAAGTTTGCATGATAGGCTAAAGCTTCCATCAGTAGCGTTTGGTTATCTGTCAGTTGTGGAAACTGAGGGTTGTTTTTTTTGTAAACTTTTCGCTCTATCTCATGTAACTCGCCGTAAGCTCCGTCAGTGGTGCGGGTGTAGTAAATCGCTACAGACAGAGTGCTGATTAAAGCCGCGATAATCATCAGTAGCGACCAATTCGGCATCGGCGTTTCCAGCAAAAGCCAATCCCAAACACGTAGCAGCCAGCTCTTGGTATCTGCCAGCAATGTCAGGTCGAAGTAAGTGTCGAGCAGCTTTGTGACAGCCCAAACGACAAGGAAGCCTCCGGCCGAGTAGGCCATAGCCTTGAAAGTGATCGGGGATCGCTTGCCTTCTGCTGCCATGCTGCTCGTCTCTAGTGTAGGAAACAGGTGTTATCAGCATAGCAGTGGAAAAGTGGCACCCTGGCATTGGCACGGATGGGGGAGGGATTGTTACAGGTAGGAGGGTGTAGTGGATCAGGTACAGCGACACCAGCGGTGAACGCAGACACTCACCGACAACCTGCTCAGCCGGAGCTTTTGGAGCCGCTGCAGTATGCCTGCCTGTCGGCCGCCTGGTTCTGGGCCGCCAAGGGGCTGAACACCTCGGCCGATGCCGACAAATTCATCGCTCGGCGAATCAACGGTGGGGTCAATGGCCATCCGGATCGGCTGAAGTTGTCGGCGAAGGACTCGGCGGCGCCGGCGTGATCTCGCTGTCGCGGCCCGGCTGCTGGTGGCATGCCAGTCGTACGTGCAGGAGTTAAATTGACAGGATTTTCGGGCGAATATGTGTAGTCTTCGTCATCTCGCAGGTGGCTATACCAGCCATACAGCGCTACCCCAAGGGTGACAACGATCATGGCTATGAGGATAAAGATTAGATAACGCATCGTACTCGGCTGCCTTTAGTGGTGCGAGTGTGGGGTTGAGATGCGTCCTTGCTGGTGAGTGATTTAAGCCAGCTAGGCAAACTGCTGTCTGTAGGGGCGCGCCCTATATGACGGGTTTTTTCCCTTAGAAGAGGCTAGGGCCTCCCGCTAATGGTGGCCGTTAAAACTGATTCACTCAGGCGCCATGAGCACCGCGAGCGTCATCTTGAAGAGCGCGAGTTCGTTTTCGATCATCTGGAGCAGCAAGGAGGGGGGCAGGTATGAATTTGGCACGCACTAATTCTCCGTGGACGAAGAAAGCGTATTAGTCGAAAAAATGATTTGGATGGAGTGGTGTTCGGTCGGCAGGACGCCGGACGAGGGGACTTGAACTGTCTGTTTTTCAGGTGATTTCCAAGCGTTAAAAGGCGATACCTAATTTTACGCCATACTCATCCCTGGTTTGTTTGTCGAAGGCGGTCGCTGCAAATTGCCCATCCAGGTCATAATTGAACCGGTTGAAGTATAGTGATGCTACAACCGGAATCGATTCGTGCGGATTAAACAGGAAACTCAGCTCAATAAAAGGATTGGTGCTGTTTTTTAGATCCAGAGTCTCGCTACTGACCCCATGGAGTTTTAGTTGCGCATCACCATTTATTCCCTTTCGAATTCCCGCTTCAATACGCACGATTGTAGTGCTGAATTGATGATTGTAGCCTGCAGTTGCTTTAGCGAAAGAAGTGCGGTTGGTGAGATCAATGTTGTATTTGTTAGAGTCAGGTTCAAATCGATTCCATTTGTATCCACCGCCCAGCAAAAAATCTATAAAATTGCGTGAATTCAAAGCAATCCTCCAGCCAAGATCCAAGTCAGCTTGGCCGTCCTTTACTTTTTGATCTTGTTTTTCAGAGTATTGCCCACTGATTTCTGCATGACAAACAAAGCCGGCCTGGGCCGTCATTTTGTTACCGTAGTTGAGAAATAGTCCTCCTTCCGGCATGTGCTCGGTGTTGGAGCTTCTGTGTCCGGAGAATTCGAGTACGCTGTAGCTTCCCAGTAAGCCAAATGCAAAAATCGGATCTGTAAGAGTAGCAGCGCTAGAAGTTGTTGGTGCGATTCCCGCAAGAAGGGTGGTGACCGCTGCAGTAAAATTCCTTCTGTTCATAGAAACTCTCCATCAGAACACTATTGGTCCAGAGTGGGCCGATACATACAACGATAGCCGTTTTCTAGTGTTGAACCAGTTATTGGGAGGGGGTGGTGTATTTTTCGCTTCGGGACTTCTATTTTCGCCTCCATCTCTTAATGTCTGGCGAACCTGGTGGCGAGATTTCCAGCGATGCTTTAGTGGTTCACTACTGCGTAAGGTGAATTGTGTTTGGTCGGCAGAGAGCCGGAGGTGGGATTTTCTGCGGGAAATGCTTCCCCAAAATGCAACCGTTTCGACCAATGTTTATTGGTTTCTAAAGGGTCGCAAAGGCGATGGCTCTTGTGGCTGCTTTGCTGAATCTCACCAGTGAATCATTGAACAGACTCACGGTCATATCGGCGACCTTTGTCTTTAGGACGTTCAAATGAAGCGTGCAGTAATAATGTTCATGGCTATTTCAGGCTCTCTCCTGTTGGGCGGCTGCGGGCCTCACTGGGACGATGGAGAAAGGTACGGGCGTGATCGGGGTTATGATCATGGTCGAGGGTATGACCGAGGTTATGACGATGATCGAGGGCATTACCGCAGATATGATCGTCGCAACAATGATCAGGGGTATGAGCGAAATCGCGATCGTGATCGTGACGATAGGGACGACTAACCCGCTCTGATCTCCCTGATGTGTTTCCCTTTGGTCGATCTCGCTACACCCTGCCGCTCTTACTTTTCAAAATGGCTTCAGTAGCACGGGTAGTTCACAATTCGGGCGTAAGATAGCGGTGTTACCTCACCAAAAGGAGCCGCATATGATCGCCGATCAAATGAACAAGCAGGCATCTGAAAGCAGGGCTGTTTGGGATCAATATTTCTGTGCTGCGTTGATTGCGGAAAGCAATCTGACGGCACCGGTCGTAGGAGGGGCTACTCACGAAGACAGGCAGAACCTGTTGATTGAAAGAGCCAAGGCCCTCGCCGACAAGATGATGGAAAACAGAAAATAACCGGAGCCCAGCCGTCGCGCTGGGCTCGTCACATCTGGCGACCTCAATGACGGGCAATGTGGGTGTTCTGAATCAGGCAATCAGGTCTGCTGATTTGGCGTGCGATGGCTTGGCGCAGCTATAAATTTCCAAAGAACCATAAAAATAGTGTGGATATTTAAAGAGTTACGATTTTTATTAACCAAATAGTGAGAGAAAATATATTGTTACAAGTGATCTGTTGGGATATTATCGCCCCGCGTTCACCACCACGGTTTATGCATTTTTAAGTCCCAAGCTTCCATCAGCTGCTTGGGATTTTTTTTGCCTGAAATTTGTCCTGAGTCCTTCGAGCGCCAGTGCCGTCCATCGCCGGTAGTCATACATGCGCGAGCGCTTGTTGCCGATCCATTTACTCGACTCCTATCAAGGCGCCGCCCGCTCAAATCGGGTAGATCCCGCGTTTTTGGGCTATTACTGACTGGCCATACTCAAACTCGGTCTGATGGGAGTCTATCGATGCTGGTTCATTGGTGTCTTGCGGCAATTCACTTGCTGGCTTTTGCGTTGGGCTTCTGGGCGGTTTTGACCCGAGGCACGGCATTCAGCCGACTGGCGGCCGGGACGGGGGAGGCTCGTCGCGTGCTGGTGGCCGATAATCTGTGGGGGATCAGCGCAGCCATCCTCTTGGTCACCGGTGGGCTGCGGGCCTTTGGTGGGTACGAAAAAGGTACCGATTACTACCTTCACCGGCCACTGTTCCATATCAAGATGACGCTCTTCATACTGATTCTGCTGCTTGAGGTCGCTCCAATGGTAGCGCTGATCAAGTGGCGAATTGCGCTTGGCCGTGGCTCGGCAATTGATACCAGGCACGTAAAACTGTTTGCCCGCTTCAGTCATGTCGAGGCATTGCTGGTGTTGCTGATGGTCATAGCGGCGACCGGCATGGCACGTGGGGTGACCTTTGGTTAGCCGGTTGCGGTATATCCTTCCTCGGGGTAAATCAGAAATGTCTGACAGCTATGGCCTGGGGCATGCCGGTACTATCAGCTGCATGTTTTGGCGAGAGAGGGTAATGAGTAAACGGCGGGCAATACGGCGCTCGAATCTTTAGCCAGCCGATGTTCTGGGCGAACGGGCTGGCTACTGACTGCAACGGGATTCAGGGAGTTTGCGGCTTGTCCGGCGCGGTGAGGCCAGCCTGAATGCGCTGATAGATTTCTTCACGATGCACTGCAACGTCTTTCGGGGCGTTGATGCCAATCCTGACTTGCTGGCCGCTCACGCCCAGGATAGTGATCGTAATATCGTCACCGATGTTTATGCTTTCACCGACTTTGCGGGTGAGTATCAGCATGGTCTTCTCCTTGATTGCTTTGTAGGGCACCTGATTTGAACAGTGCAGAGGTCGGTGGTACGTATAGATTAGTGCGAAGTCTCACGGTTTGGGTGCCTCTTTCTGACGCGCAGATGCTGCATTAATTCCCAAGGTGTAACTATACAGAGGCCGCCACCATCATTCTCGTTGTTTTGTGCCCATTTTGCGGCACTCGGGAAGTATTCATGAATGTTAAAATCACCGCTTTCAGCATTCAGAGGGAACCGTTGTGCGCAAAATGGTCTTGGTAATCGTTCTATTGGCGTTAGCAGGGTGCGGTGAGGGCAAGGATGTTGACGCTCAAAAGTCTAAACCTGCAGTCGTTTCCGCACCTGCGTCTGAACCGGCTGCGGCTAGCGGGCCGCAATGGGATCTCGAAGTGCGAGGCGAAACAACCCAGGCTGTCAGCGATCTGAGTGGCTGGTTGATCGAGCATAGCTTCGTTTCCAACGTCGTCATGGAAAACGGCAAGGCGCGCATTTTGATGGGGCCATTCAATTCGAAAGCCGAGACCGAGGCCAAGCAGGCAGAGGTGGCCGCGGCGCTTGCACGGGCCAAGAAGCAGAATGTCGAATTGCTGGTGCTTGAGCGTCCTGCGGCCCAGTAACGCAGTCGGCTAGAAACGCAAAAGGCCTCGGGTACTACACCGAGGCCTTTTTACTTTTCAGCGGGCGATCAGCCGCAGGCTTTCATATTCACCGGCCCGACAAAATCGTTACCGCGACCCATGACGCACGCCACGCTTTGGTTGCGCTGACGCTCCCAGGGTTCAACCGGATAGGTTTTGTTCCAGGCCTCGTATAGTTGGCGATCCTGTTTCGACAAGCTCAAACCGTACTGCTTGCTCATGTAAAAATAAGTCCGGGCGATCATGCCGCGAATGGAGGGGCGGGGCATGACCTTCTTCGCCTTGAAGTCGACCTGAGTCAGGCACGAGCCATATTGACCGGTCTGCACCGGCAACCAACCAAAACTGAAGTTATTGCGATCGCCATTTACCTCGCCAATGCTCGGCACCAGGTTGTGCAAATCGGCTTCAGCCTTCTGGTAAACCGGATCGTAACGGGTGCAGTTCTTGCGTCCACCTGCCTGCCAGCACTGGCGCTGATGGCCGATCTGCCACGCCGGGACAATGTGTTCCCATTCGATGCGAGACGCGCGTTTGGCGTTTTTGCGCGGCACATAACCACAGGCCGCCAGGTTCACCTTGTTGCCGGTGTATTTGCAGCCACAATAGAACTCGGTGGATTGCGGCGCGTATAGCTTCCAGGCGACTTTTTTGGCTTCGCTGAAGGTGCGTGGGGCGCCAGCCTGGGCCCCGAGAGTGACGAGCAGAAACAGCAAAGCAAACCAGCGGACACTCATTGACTCAATCTTCCTTCGGCACAACCCAGAAAATCTGCACACCGCCATCGTCGCGATAGGCGAGGGTGACGTTGTCGTTCTCGTCGATTTCTTCGAGCAATTGTTCCCACTCATCCACCGGTTCGTCCGGAAGTCGGAAGATCAGTGCGGCTTTGGCTTTTTGAGCGGTGGGGGAATTGATGATTTTCTGAACGCGCAGACCCATGCGTGCATAGGTGTCAGGGGAGGCGGAAGTGGTGTCCACAGGATTATCCTTATTAAGCTGTACGTGCATACAGTATTTAACTGTAAGCATTTTCGCAACTGCTTAAAATTCAAGAAAATCCTCTGACAGCAGTTTTTCCCGTTTGGTGTAGGAAGAGGGGAAAACTTTTATCGGAGTTTTGCGAGGGGCGTGAACCACTCGTCAACGCTGACGAGTGGTTAAGAAAGTGCCCGACCAGAACCGGTCGGACGAGGGTGAATCAGTACTCCCAGAACATCCGTTGCAGCTCTTTGCTGTCGTTGGTCTTGGTCAGTGCAACCATGGCCAGGATGCGGGCTTTTTGCGGGTTCAAGTCGTGCGCGACAACCCAGTCGTATTTATCGTCAGGCTGTTCGGCATTACGCAGTACGAAGCCGCCGGCGTTGACGTGGGAGGAGCGAATGATTTGCACGCCGTCCTTGCGCAAGGCTTGCAAGGAGGGAACGACGCGCGAGGAAACCGAACCATTGCCGGTGCCGGCGTGGATGATCGCCTTGGCACCGGACTGGGCCAGCGCCTTGTACGCCGTGTCGCTGACGTTGCCATAGGAATACGCGATTTCTACGTCAGGCAGGCTCTTGATGGTTTTGATGTCGAATTCCGAGTCCATGGTGTGGCGCTTGGCCGGCAGACGGAACCAGTAGGATTTACCTTCGACCACCATGCCCAATGGACCCCAGGCACTTTTAAACGCCTCAGTCTTGATGTTGATCATCTTGCTGACGTCGCGACCGGACTGTATCTCATCGTTCATGGTCACCAGGACGCCTTTGCCGCGCGCTTCTTTGCTGCTGGCGACGGCAACGGCGTTGTACAGGTTGAGCATGCCGTCCGCCGACATCGCGGTGCCTGGGCGCATGGAGCCGACGACGATAATCGGCTTATCGGTCTTTTCCACCAGGTTCAGGAAGTAGGCGGTTTCTTCCAGGGTGTCGGTGCCGTGGGTGATCACGATGCCATCGACATCTTTGCTGTCGGCCAGTTCGGCCACGCGACGGCCCAGTTGCAGCAGGTTGTCATTGGTGATGCTTTCCGAGGCGATCTGCATGACCTGTTCGCCACGAACGTTAGCCAGTTGGCTGAGTTCCGGAACGCCGGCAATCAATTGCTCGATACCCACTTTTGCCGCTTGATACGTCGCGCTGTTCGCAGCGCTCGCGCCGGCGCCGGCGATGGTGCCGCCAGTGGCCAGAATGACCACGTTCGCCAGTTTCTGTTGGGTTTCGACTTCTTTAGCCTGAAGGGCAGTAGGCAGCAGTAGCAGGAGGGCCAAAGCGCCCGGAATAAAAGTGTTGAAAGCAGATTTCATTATTTTCTCTCTAGTAGTCAGACGGTGCTGATGCAAGTTCATCTAGATACGCCCGCGGCAGCTCTGAACACCGTGGGTGTATGTGAAGAGCAGGATCTGTACCAGTAATGCGTTGAATGAGAAAAACTTTTAACTATCTGATTTATAAGGTTAATTTTATAAAATTCGTCAGCGTTGAAAATGGCGATGTCCGGGTTTCCGAATAAGTTGATCGTTTACGTTCGGCTCTCCGAAAACTCCTACGACTAATGTCGAGAAGGTCGCCTTGCGAAATCAAGATTCAGTGCTAAAGAATCCCGGGCATAGGTCGATGCCCCTCAAAGGTTATTTTTCTTACAGGAGTTCCCATGTCCTTCTCTATCGGTTTTCCCAATGCGGGTGCGATCACCATCGGTGGCCAGGCCCCGTCGACGATCAATGCCCTGAACGAAGCGACGGCAGATGCCGCCACACAGGTTTTGGGTAAGGGCGAGGGGGGTGAAAACCAGGTTCGAACCGGTGGCGGCGCTCAGGAGGAGGCCAAATCCGAGAGCGGCAGCACCCAAAGTATTGCGGTGCAAACGCTGCTCAAGCGAATGCAGGAACTGCAACAACAACTGCGCGAGCAACAGCAACAACTGGCGGCTGCTCAGGCAACGACTTATCCGACCCCGGAAGCCAAGGCTTCAGCGGTGATGTCTATTCAGGGGCAAATCGCCGACACCAGCGGTGCGCTGTCACAAGTGATGGGCAATCTGGTGAAAGAATTGGCCAAGGACTCCAGCACGGGAGGCCTGGTCAGCACGGCCGCTTGAGGAACAAGGCTGGTTTTTTACCTGCCGAGACACAAAACCGGTCGTTGACAATTCCCGGCCGGATTCGCATAGTTCGATCTACGCAAACGTTTGCGCGACCTGTTGGTGGCTCGTAACACCGACGATCGGAGTCCAGGCGTTACTCCAGTGCAAGCGTTGCTCAAAATAATCATAAGATCGGGGTGAATCCATGAAGCTGCCATTCGCTGGACGTCTTCTTGCTGTCGCTATGCTGGCTGTCGCATCCGCCACGCTGCCTGTTACATCGGCCTTCGCCGAATCTCCTGAAAAACCCAAAGTCGCGCTGGTCATGAAATCCCTGGCCAATGAGTTCTTCCTGACCATGGAAGATGGCGCCAAGGCGTATCAGAAAGACCATTCCGGCGAATTCGAGCTGATCTCCAACGGCATCAAAGACGAAACGGATACTGCTGGCCAGACACGCATCGTCGAGCAAATGATTCTGGCCAAGGTCAATGCGCTGGTCATCGCGCCAGCGGACTCCAAGGCCATGGTTCCTGTGATCAAGAAAGCCATCGATGCCGGTATCACCGTGATCAACATCGACAACCAGCTGGATCCGGCCGTCGTCAAAAGCAAGAACATGACGGTGCCGTTCGTAGGCCCGGATAATCGCAAAGGCGCGCGTCTGGTCGGTGAGTACCTGGCCAAGCAGCTGAAGGCCGGTGACGAAGTCGGCATCATTGAAGGCGTCTCCACCACTACCAACGCTCAGGCCCGTACCGCAGGCTTCAAGGATGCGATGGAAGCGGCGCAGATCAAGGTCGTTTCGGTGCAGTCCGGTGACTGGGAGATCGACAAAGGCAACAAAGTTGCCGCTTCGATCCTTAGCGAATACCCGGATGTCAAAGCCCTGCTGGCCGGTAACGACAGCATGGCCGTCGGTGCCGTTTCCGCCGTGCGTGCAGCGGGTAAGGCCGGCAAAGTGCAAGTCGTCGGGTACGACAACATCAATGCCATCAAGCCAATGCTCAAAGATGGCCGCGTACTGGCAACTGCTGACCAGTTTGCCGCCAGGCAAGCGGTGTTCGGTATCGAGACTGCGCTGAAAATCATCAAGGGCGAGAAGGTCGACAGCGGCACCAACGGCGTGATCGAAACGCCGGTTGAACTGGTCACCAAGTAAGCCTTCTGGCGACACAATAGTGCTCGCCCGCTCGGGAGAGCACATGGAGAGTTTTATGTCCGTTTGCGCACCGAACGTTGTCCTCTCGGTCAGCGGTATCGGTAAGACCTACGCCCAGCCGGTGCTGACCGGCATCGACCTGGCGCTGATCCGCGGCGAGGTGCTGGCGCTGACCGGCGAGAATGGTGCGGGAAAAAGCACGCTGTCGAAGATCATCGGTGGGTTGGTGACGCCAACCACCGGCCAGATGCAGTTCCAGGGCCAGGACTACCGCCCCGGCAGCCGGACCCAGGCCGAAGACCTGGGCATCCGCATGGTCATGCAAGAGCTCAATCTGTTGCCGACCCTGTCGGTGGCGGAGAACCTGTTCCTCGACAATTTGCCCAGCCATGGCGGCTGGATCAGTCGCAAGCAATTGCGCAAAGCGGCGATCGAGGCCATGGCCCAGGTTGGCCTCGATGCGATCGACCCGGACACCCTGGTTGGCGACCTCGGCATTGGCCACCAGCAAATGGTTGAGATTGCCCGCAATCTGATCGGCGACTGCCATGTGCTGATCCTCGATGAGCCGACGGCGATGCTCACCGCGCGCGAAGTCGAGATGCTGTTCGAACAGATCACTCGCTTGCGGGCTCGCGGCGTGGCGATCATCTACATTTCCCACCGCCTCGAAGAATTGGCGCGGGTCGCCCAGCGCATTGCAGTTTTGCGCGATGGCAACCTGGTCTGCGTCGAGCCGATGGCCAATTACAACAGCGAGCAACTGGTGACCTTGATGGTCGGTCGTGAGCTCGGTGAACACATGGACATGGGGCCGCGCAAGATCGGCGCTCCCGCGTTGACGGTCAAAGGCCTGACCCGCTCCGACAAGGTTCGCGATGTGTCCTTCGAAGTGCGCGCCGGTGAAATCTACGGGATCTCTGGATTGATCGGGGCAGGGCGCACCGAGTTGCTGCGTCTGATCTTCGGTGCCGACACCGCCGACAGCGGCACGGTGGCGCTGGGGTCACCGACTCAGGTGGTGAGTATCCGTTCGCCAGCCGACGCGGTGAGTCACGGCATTGCCCTGATCACAGAGGATCGCAAGGGCGAAGGTTTGTTACTGACCCAATCGATCAGCGCCAACATTGCCTTGGGCAACATGCCGGTGATTTCCAGTGGCGGTTTCGTCAATAACAGCGACGAGATGTCTTTGGCACAGCGTCAGATCGACGCCATGCGCATCCGCAGTTCAAGTCCGACACAGTTGGTTTCCGAGCTCTCGGGTGGCAATCAGCAGAAGGTCGTGATCGGCCGCTGGCTTGAACGCGATTGCTCGGTGATGTTGTTTGACGAGCCGACCCGTGGCATCGATGTCGGCGCCAAATTCGACATTTATGCGTTGCTCGGAGAACTGACCCGCCAGGGCAAAGCACTGGTGGTGGTGTCCAGTGACTTGCGCGAGCTGATGCTGATCTGCGACCGGATCGGGGTGCTATCGGCTGGGCGCCTGATAGAAACCTTCGAGCGCGACAGCTGGAACCAGGACGACTTGCTTGCCGCCGCTTTTGCCGGCTACCAAAAACGTGATGCGTTGCTCAATGAAGCAGCGCCTAGGGATCTTCCATGAAAACTGCAACTTTTGCCGGCAAACGTAGTGGCAATTTCTACGGTCTGGGCACCTATCTGGGTCTGGCGGGTGCGTTGCTGGCGATGATTGCGCTGTTCTCGGTATTGAGCAGCCACTTTCTGTCTTATGACACGTTCAGCACCCTGGCCAACCAGATTCCCGATTTGATGGTACTGGCGGTCGGCATGACCTTCGTGTTGATCATCGGCGGCATCGACCTGTCGGTCGGTTCGGTGTTGGCACTGGCGGCATCAACGGTCAGCGTGGCCATTCTCGGCTGGGGCTGGAACGTGCTGCCGGCAGCGCTGCTCGGCATGGCGGCGGCAGCTCTGGCTGGGACCATCACCGGTTCGATCACCGTGGCCTGGCGGATTCCTTCGTTCATCGTGTCCCTGGGTGTGCTGGAAATGGCACGGGGCGTGGCGTATCAGATGACCGGATCACGTACGGCCTACATCGGTGACGCTTTCGCCTGGCTGTCCAATCCGATTGCCTTCGGCATCTCGCCGTCGTTCATCATCGCCTTGCTGATTATTTTCATCGCCCAGGCCGTGCTGACCCGAACGGTGTTCGGTCGCTACCTGATCGGCATCGGCACCAATGAAGAAGCGGTGCGTCTGGCGGGTATCAATCCAAAACCTTACAAGATTCTGGTGTTCAGCCTGATGGGGCTGCTGGCCGGCATTGCCGCGCTGTTTCAGATTTCGCGACTGGAGGCGGCAGACCCGAATGCCGGCTCCGGGCTGGAGTTACAGGTGATCGCAGCCGTGGTCATCGGCGGCACCAGTTTGATGGGGGGCCGTGGTTCGGTGATCAGCACGTTCTTCGGGGTCCTGATCATTTCCGTTTTGGCGGCCGGTCTGGCGCAGATCGGCGCGACCGAGCCCACCAAACGCATCATCACTGGCGCGGTGATCGTGGTGGCGGTGGTGCTTGATACTTATCGCAGTCAGCGCGCAAGCCGGCGGACCTGAATCATGGCAACGATCAAGGATGTAGCTGCACTGGCTGGAATTTCCTACACCACGGTGTCCCATGTGGTGAACAGGACCCGACCGGTCAGTGAAGAGGTGCGGATCAAAGTCGAGGCGGCGATCAAAACCCTGGACTACGTGCCGAGCGCCGTAGCCCGTTCGTTGAAGGCCAAAACCACCGCGACCATCGGTTTATTGGTGCCAAACAGCCTCAACCCGTACTTCGCCGAGTTGGCGCGAGGCATTGAGGATTACTGCGAGCGTAAGGGTTATTGCGTCATCCTCTGTAACTCCGACGACAACCCGGACAAGCAACGCAGCTACCTTCGCGTGTTGCTCGAAAAACGTATCGACGGTTTGATTGTCGCTTCGGCCGGCGGCGATGCGGGGCTGGCGGAAGGTCTTGCCGGTGTGCGCACGCCGATGGTCATCGTCGACCGCGGGCTGGAGGGCGTTGATGTCGATCTGGTGCGCATCGATCACGAATACGGTGCGTATCTGGCCACTCGACATCTGCTGGAGCTGGGGCATCGGGACATCGCCACCATCGGTGGTCCGGCGGGTACGAGCGTGGCGCAAATGCGTCTGGCCGGTTATTGCCGTGCCTTGCAAGAGGCGAGCGTCGAAGTGAATCGCGAACGCATGCTGGAAAGCGACTTCACCAGCACCGGCGGATACAACGCGGCAGCGATTTTGCTGGAGAAGAATCCGCCCAGCGCGATCTTCGCGGGTAACGACATGATCGGCATCGGTGTGCTGCGAGCGGCTGCAGAACGCAATGTTCGCGTACCGTCCGAGCTGTCGGTGATCGGCTTCGACGATATCCAGATGAGCCGTTATGTCTACCCGGCGCTGACCACGGTGGGGCAATCGATCCTGCAGCTCGGAGAGATGGCGGCTGAAGTGCTTTTGCGCAGGATCGCCACACCGGACATGGTCACCGAGCAGCGAATCGTGACGCCCAGTATTGTCCTTCGGGAGTCGACCGCGCCGCTCGCCGGCGTATTCGCCCAGTTCCGTTGAAACAGAAAGCCGCAATACCCAAAGCGCCGCAGAAACAGAATTGATGAGTAGCGATGTATGCCAGCAAAAGTAGTGGTGATAGGCAGTCTGAACATGGACCTGGTAACCCGGGCTCCAAGGTTGCCGCGAGGCGGTGAAACGCTGATCGGTCAGTCGTTTGCCACGGTTTCCGGTGGTAAGGGGGCCAATCAGGCTGTCGCGGCGGCCCGATTGGGTGCCGATGTGTCGATGGTCGGTTGTGTGGGCAGCGATGCTTATGGCGCGCAATTGCGCGGGGCGCTGTTGGCCGAACAGATCGATTGTCAGGCAGTCAGCGCCGTTGATGACTCCAGTGGCGTGGCGTTGATCGTGGTCGATGACAACAGTCAGAACGCCATCGTCATCGTCGCGGGTGCCAACGGTGCGCTGACGCCGCAAGTCATCGACCGTTTCGATGCCGTATTGCAGGCGGCAGATGTGATCATCTGTCAGCTGGAGGTGCCGGACGCTACGGTTGGCCATGCCCTCAAACGAGGTCGTGAACTGGGCAAGACCGTCATTCTCAACCCGGCACCCGCCAGTCGCCCATTACCGGCGGACTGGTTTGCCGCCATCGATTACCTGATCCCCAACGAGAGTGAAGCCTCTGCCCTGACAGGTTTGCCGGTGGATTCCCTGGAATCGGCAGAAACCGCCGCGACCCGACTGATCGCGATGGGCGCGGGCAAAGTGATTATCACCTTGGGTGCCGAAGGTTCGCTGTTTGCCGATGGCACACGCCTGGAGCATTTCCCGGCACCGAGGGTCAAAGCCGTCGATACCACGGCCGCCGGGGATACCTTCGTGGGTGGTTTTGCTGCCGCATTGGCCTCCGGGAGCAGCGAAGCCGAAGCGATTCGATTCGGCCAGGTAGCCGCGGCACTGTCGGTTACCCGGGCTGGCGCGCAACCCTCGATTCCCACCTTGTCCGACGTACAGGCGTTTAAAGCACCATGAAAAAAACACCGCTGCTCAATGTCGCGTTGTCGCGGCTGATTGCCTCGCTGGGTCACGGCGACATGGTCGTCATCGGCGATGCCGGTCTGCCGGTGCCGCCAGGCGTCGAGTTGATCGATCTGGCGCTGACCCAAGGTATTCCGGACTTCATCAGTACCTTGAAGGTTGTGCTCAGCGAAATGCAGGTCGAAAGCCATGTTTTGGCCCAAGAGATTCTGGACAAGCAGCCGCCGGCAATGAGCGTTCTGGACGAACTGAACGTCGATGGCGTTCTAGGTTCGCGCGAATGGCTTAGCCATGACCAGTTCAAGGTACTCAGCCGACAGGCGCGGGCGATTGTTCGTACCGGCGAATGCGCGCCGTACTGCAACATCGTGCTGGTGTCGGGGGTGACGTTCTAGCGCACTGAACACATTCGGTTCCCCCACGCACAAGGAGTGCGATATGTACCGCTATGCTCAGAAACTGCATCACCTGCTTTGGAGTCTGCTGCTTGTGTCCCTGATTACTGCAACGAGCGCCCAGGCGGCGGAACAGATCGACTTGATCATCGACACCGATCCGGGTGCCGACGATGTGGTCGCCTTGCTGTTCGCGCTGGCTTCGCCGCAAGAGCTGAATATTCGTGCGCTGACCACCGTGGCGGGCAATGTGCGTCTGGACAAGACGTCGCGTAACGCACGGCTGGCCCGTGAGTGGGCGGGGCGCGAAGACGTGCCGGTTTACGCCGGTGCACCGAAACCGCTGATGCGCACGCCGATCTATGCGGAGGACATTCATGGCAAGGAAGGTCTGTCGGGCGTCACCGTGCACGAGCCAAAGAAGGGGCTGGCTGAAGGCAATGCGGTCAATTACCTGATCGATACCTTAAAAACCGCCAAACCCCACAGCATCACTATCGCCATACTCGGTCCACAGACCAATCTGGCCCTGGCGCTGATCCAGGAGCCGGAGATTGTTCAGGGCATCAAGGAAGTGGTGGTCATGGGCGGCGCGCATTTCAACGGTGGCAACATTACGCCGGTGGCGGAGTTCAATCTGTTCGCCGATCCACAGGCCGCTGAAGTTGTGTTGAAAAGTGGTGTGAAGCTGACCTATCTGCCGCTGGACGTGACCCACAAGATCCTCACCAGCGAAGCTCGTCTGAAACAGATCGCCGCGCTGAACAACAATGCCAGCAAGCTGGTGGGCGGTATTCTCAACGAATACGTCAAAGGCGATATGGAGCACTACGGTCTTTCGGGTGGCCCGGTGCATGACGCAACCGTCATTGCCTACCTGCTCAAGCCTGAGCTCTTTACCGGTCGCTCGGTCAACGTGGTCGTTGATAGCCGCGAAGGCCCGACCTTTGGTCAAACCATTGTCGACTGGCATGACGGCCTGAAAGCACCGAAGAATGCTTTCTGGGTTGAAAGTGGCGATGCTCAGGGCTTCTTCGACTTGCTGACTCAGCGACTGGCTCGGCTGAAGTAAGCCGCCCGCAGCAGGTGCCAACCTGCGGGTTTTACGCCTGTCGTGCCTCCGCTACGGTCTTTTGGTCCGCCAGGTGTTTTTCAAAAATCTGCTCGATGAAGTCCTGGGCGGCCTCGGCTCCAATGTCCCTGACCAATAGATCGATACTGATAATGGCAAGCTCTTCCGTGCTGCCTGGGCTGTAAGAACTGTGCCCGTCTTGCCACTTGGCTTTGATGTCGGCGTCGATACTTACAGTGGTCATGATGGCGCTCGTGAAGTAGGGGAGGTCTGGGTGTCGAGTTAACCATTTTGCGCGGCGTTTAGCACTCCGACTTAGGCATGGGGGGAGGGCTATGCGACACTTGGTCTTTGACGAATTTTCAAGGACCGCGCTGTGCAGATCGATTTGAACACTCCTGACGGTTTGACCCTTGAGGCTGTGCGCCAGCTGTTGGCGTCCGCCAGTGACGATGAACACACTCAACTGCGGGTCACCCAAAACGGTATCGCCTACATTTCTTCAGGAGTCGTCGGCGGTACTGACATCGGCGGGCTGCGATTTCGGCTAGAGACGTGGGCCAAAGGCTCGGGCTATGTAGGATTGGTCGCAGCCAGTGACGAAGTCTGGGTCATGCAGATTTTCAATGCGCTGAAAGAGAACTGGCCGAACCCACCATACGACTACATCGACGTTTATTGAGCGCTGTTCATATTCAGTCACGATTGAGTGATGAAGGGCGGGGCGATGCTCAGGCAAACTTGGCACTTGTCCGGATCAAGGTAAGGATGGCATTTGCCTTGAAACCTGTCGCCGTCATCGCGGTCGCACGATCTCAGCTCAATTATTTACAAAGGAGGCTTCATGCCTTGGAAGCTCGCGTCATTGGGTACTTTGTTCGCCGTCACTCTGCTGGCAGGTTGCAGCAGTACGTCATCCGAGTCGACAACAGACCCTGTAGCGACGACTGACACGGGACATAGCCGCTGTGAGGCAAAGGCTGCCGAATTCACCCTCGGCAAAGCGGCTTCGCCCGAACTGCTGGAGCAGGCGCGCACTCGCGCAGGCGCACAGAATGCACGGTTCCTGTCGCCCAATGACATGGTGACGCTGGAATACCGCTCTGATCGCTTGAACCTGCACACCGATGCCAATCGGGTGGTCACTCGCGTCAACTGCGGCTGAACGCGCAAGGCTTTTGTTTCACCCATAAAAAACCCCGTCACATGGACGGGGTTTTCTTAGTGCGCCAGAAACTTACTCTGGGCGAACTTGTGCAGCTTGCATACCCTTTTGGCCTTTCTCAGCCACGAAGGAAACGGTCTGGCCTTCTTTCAGGCTTTTGAAACCGTCGCTTTCGATAGCTTTGAAGTGTACGAACAGGTCGTCACCGCCACCTTGAGGAGTGATGAAGCCGAAGCCTTTTTCATCGTTGAACCATTTAACGGTGCCGGTTTGGCGATTAGACATGGTGTATCTCCAAGAAACATATATTTTCAGTAGTGCTGTGCTGCTCAGGCCAACTGGGCACACCGGAGTATCATAGTCGAAATGTTCGCTTTGGGAGCCCCCCGGACGTGCTGTTTGCCTCGCTGTCGAGCGTTCTTTGGTGCTTAAAGTGGCTGAAAGCCCCGATTTTAAAGGCTTTCAGCCGAAAGTAAAGACGATAAAAAAAGCTGTAAAACCTTCAAAAAATGTCTGACAAAGCGACATTCGGGCAGTTTTTTCGGTCATTGCAGGTGAAAAAATGAATGCGTGAAGCTTATTTTTTCGCGCCGGTATCGACCCTGCAAGTGGCGATTTTCTGCATCGCCTGATTTCCCAACTCTTGACTGGCTTTGCCGTCCATCAATGCCTGGAGGTCTTTGGCTGGATACGATTTGAGCTGGTCGGCGCCGCAACCACAGACGGCTTTTGCCTTCGCATCACCGATCTTGTGTGCCGCCGCAGGGACGCACTGCGCCATGTATTTCTCGCGCTCGCCCTTTGGCCAGTCGGCATGGGCGGCCAATGGCAGCAGCAGAACGATGGGGGCGACTACGGCGAATAAACGGTTCAGACGCATGCTGGGATGCTCCTTTTGGGTCAATGACGTGTTATCTGAGGTGCAAAGCGGTGTTCAAGTTCAGCACTCTGGCATAAAAATGCCCGATTTGCCCCCGCACAAAGCCTGCTTGCGTCGACGACCGTTCATCTGTGCTAGCATGCCTCGCTCGGGCGTTTGCAAGCTCCGGATGACCTTCAGTCCCGGTGGCGGCAACTGCGCGAATAACCCTGATTTGAATCCCAGTCACTCTGGTTCGGTTTTCCGGTTGGCCGCAAGGCTCCTGCCGCTGTAAGGCAGGCGTTCGTCATTGAATGGCCTGGATCGGATCTTGTACTGGCTCATCCCAACCCACGTGACCTTTGGTAGGGGTCACCACTAGGAGAGGAGGCGCCATGCCAACTATTACTCTTCCCGACGGCAGTCAACGTTCATTCGATCACCCGGTTTCCGTAGCCGAGGTCGCCGCATCCATTGGTGCGGGTCTGGCCAAAGCCACCGTGGCCGGCAAGGTCAATGGCAAGCTGGTAGACGCCAGCGACAGCATCGACAGCGATTCCACGCTGCAAATCATTACGCCAAAGGATGAAGAGGGGCTGGAGATCATTCGCCACTCTTGCGCCCACTTGGTTGGCCACGCGGTCAAACAGTTGTACCCGACCGCCAAAATGGTGATAGGGCCGGTCATTGACGAAGGCTTCTATTACGACATCGCCTTCGAACGTCCTTTCACTCCGGACGACCTGGCCGCCATCGAACAGCGCATGCAGCAGCTGATCGAAAAAGATTACGACGTGATCAAGAAAGTCACTCCGCGCGCCGAAGTGATCGAAGTGTTCAAGGCCCGTGGCGAAGACTACAAGCTGCGCCTGGTCGAGGACATGCCGAACGAACAGGCCATGGGCCTGTACTATCACGAAGAATACGTCGACATGTGCCGCGGCCCGCACGTGCCGAACACGCGTTTCCTGAAATCCTTCAAACTGACCAAGTTGTCCGGTGCCTACTGGCGTGGCGACGCCAAAAACGAGCAATTGCAGCGCGTTTACGGCACCGCTTGGGCAGACAAGAAGCAGCTGGCGGCTTACATCCAGCGCATCGAAGAAGCTGAAAAGCGCGATCATCGCAAGATCGGCAAGCGCCTGGGCCTGTTCCACACCCAGGAAGAGTCGCCGGGCATGGTGTTCTGGCACCCGAACGGCTGGACTCTGTACCAGGTGCTCGAGCAGTACATGCGCAAGGTACAGCGCGACAACGGCTACCTGGAGATCAAGACTCCACAAGTCGTTGACCGCAGCCTGTGGGAGAAATCCGGGCACTGGGCCAACTACGCCGACAACATGTTTACCACTCAGTCGGAAAACCGCGACTACGCCATCAAGCCGATGAACTGCCCTTGCCACGTGCAAGTGTTCAATCAAGGCCTGAAAAGCTACCGCGAGTTGCCGATGCGTCTGGCTGAATTCGGTGCTTGCCACCGTAACGAGCCATCGGGTGCGTTGCACGGCATCATGCGCGTGCGTGCGTTCACTCAGGACGACGCCCACATCTTCTGTACTGAAGAGCAGATGCAGGCCGAATCCGCTGCATTCATCAAGCTGACCATGGACGTTTATGCCGACTTCGGCTTTAAAGACGTCGAGATGAAGCTGTCCACTCGTCCGGAAAAACGCGTTGGTTCCGACGAGCTGTGGGATCGCGCCGAAGCGGCATTGGCTGCAGCCCTTGATAGCGCTGGCCTGCCGTATGATCTGCAGCCGGGCGAAGGTGCTTTCTACGGTCCGAAGATCGAGTTCTCGCTGAAAGATTGCCTTGGCCGTGTCTGGCAGTGTGGTACCCTTCAGCTCGATTTTAACCTGCCTGTCCGTCTGGGAGCTGAATACGTCTCCGAAGACAACAGTCGCAAGCACCCGGTAATGTTGCATCGGGCGATCCTGGGCTCCTTCGAACGTTTCGTCGGAATTCTGATCGAGCACTACGAGGGTGCATTCCCTGCGTGGTTGGCTCCGACTCAGGCAGTGATCATGAATATCACTGATAAACAGGCTGATTTTGCCGCCGAGGTTGAAAAAACTCTCAACGAAAGCGGATTTCGTGCCAAGTCTGACTTGAGAAATGAAAAGATCGGCTTTAAAATCCGCGAGCATACTTTGCTCAAGGTTCCCTATCTCTTGGTTATTGGAGATCGGGAAGTCGAGATGCAGACTGTCGCTGTGCGTACTCGTGAAGGTGCTGACCTGGGCTCGATGCCCGTCGCCCAGTTCGCTGAGTTTCTCGCGCAAGCGGTTTCCCGGCGTGGTCGCCCAGATTCGGAGTAATTATTATTAAGCGTGAAATGAGACAAGATAAACGAGCTGCACCGAAAGCCCCGATCAACGAGAATATCTCGGCACGCGAGGTTCGGTTAATTGGGGCTGAGGGTGAGCAGCTTGGGATTGTGTCAATTGAAGACGCGCTTCTTAAGGCTGAAGAGGCCAAACTGGATCTGGTGGAAATTTCCGCCGATGCAGTACCCCCTGTTTGCAAGCTGATGGACTACGGCAAGTCGATCTTCGAGAAGAAGAAGCAGATTGCTGCGGCCAAGAAAAACCAGAAGCAAATTCAGGTTAAAGAAATCAAGTTTCGTCCAGGGACGGAGGAAGGGGATTACCAGGTAAAACTGCGCAACCTGGTACGTTTCCTGAGTGATGGGGACAGGGCCAAGGTATCCTTGCGATTCCGCGGCCGTGAGATGGCCCACCAGGAGCTGGGGATGGAACTCCTCAAGCGAGTTGAAGGTGACTTGCTCGAGTACGGTTCGGTCGAACAGCATCCTAAGATGGAAGGACGCCAGCTGATCATGGTCATCGCCCCGAAAAAGAAGAAGTAATCAACAGGGCACGGCAGGCCTTCTGATTATGTTTATCAACTGAATGCGGAGTATCCGAACATGCCAAAAATGAAAACGAAAAGTGGTGCTGCTAAGCGGTTTCTGAAAACTGCTAACGGTATCAAGCACAAGCACGCTTTCAAGAGCCACATCCTGACTAAAATGTCGACCAAGCGTAAGCGTCAACTGCGCGGTAGCAGCTTGCTGCATCCGTCTGACGTGGCAAAAGTCGAGCGCATGCTGCGCCTTCGTTAATTTTAGTCAAGAATAGAGGAAGTAACTCATGGCTCGTGTAAAGCGTGGCGTCATTGCCCGTAAACGTCACAAAAAAATTCTGAAACTTGCTAAAGGCTACTACGGCGCTCGCTCGCGCGTATTCCGTGTTGCCAAGCAAGCGGTAATCAAGGCAGGCCAATACGCCTACCGTGACCGTCGTCAGAAAAAACGTCAGTTCCGCGCTCTGTGGATCGCTCGTATCAACGCTGGTGCACGTATCAACGGTCTGTCCTACAGCCGTTTCATCGCCGGCCTGAAAAAAGCGTCCATCGAGATCGACCGTAAGGTTCTGGCTGATCTGGCAGTGAACGAAAAAGCGGCGTTTGCTGCGATTGTCGAGAAAGCTAAAGCCACCTTGGCTTAAGTACCCCCGACAGTCACCCGGCCTCACCTCTGTGGGGTCAGGTGTTAAACGTCATAAATAGGGGAAGAGCCTTCAAGCTCTTCCCCTATTTTGTATCTGGAGTCTGTACATGGAAAACCTGGATGCGCTCGTCTCTCAAGCACTAGAGGCTGTGCAAAGCGCTGAAGATATCAATGCCCTGGAGCAAATCCGGGTTCACTACCTTGGCAAAAAAGGTGAATTGACTCAGGTGATGAAGACCCTGGGGAATTTGCCGGCAGAAGAGCGTCCGCAAGTCGGCGCCCTGATCAACGTTGCCAAGGAGCGTGTCACAGAGGTTCTCAACGCTCGCAAGGCACTGTTTGAAGAGGCCGACCTGGCCGCCAAACTGTCTGCCGAGTCGATTGACGTGACCCTGCCTGGCCGCGGTCAGACCTCGGGTGGTCTGCATCCGGTTACCCGCACTCTGGAACGTATCGAACAGTTCTTCACCCACATCGGCTACGGCATCGCCGAAGGCCCTGAGGTCGAAGACGACTATCACAACTTCGAAGCGCTCAACATCCCAGGCCACCACCCGGCCCGGTCGATGCATGACACCTTCTATTTCAATGCCAACATGTTGCTGCGCACCCATACCTCGCCGGTACAGGTCCGCACCATGGAATCGAAACAACCGCCGATCCGCATCGTCTGCCCAGGCCGTGTGTACCGTAGCGACTCCGATATCACTCACTCGCCGATGTTCCACCAGGTTGAAGGCCTGCTGGTCGATCGCGATATCAACTTCGCCGACCTGAAAGGGACCATCGAAGAGTTCCTGCGCGTGTTCTTCGAAAAAGAACTGGCCGTGCGTTTCCGTCCTTCGTACTTCCCGTTCACCGAGCCATCCGCCGAAGTCGACATGGAATGCGTGATGTGCAGCGGTAAAGGCTGCCGCGTCTGCAAACAGACTGGCTGGCTGGAAGTGATGGGCTGCGGCATGGTTCACCCGAACGTGTTGCGCATGTCCGGGATCGACCCGGAAGAGTTTTCGGGCTTTGCCTTTGGCATGGGTGTTGAGCGTCTGGCCATGCTGCGTTACGGCGTGAACGACTTGCGTCTGTTCTTCGACAACGACTTGCGGTTCCTCGCGCAATTTCGCTAGCCGTAACGAATTCTTAGGAGAGCAGGATGAAATTCAGTGAACAATGGCTGCGTGGTTGGGTAAGCCCGCAGGTAAGTCGCGACGAGCTGGTTGCTCGTCTGTCGATGGCCGGTCTTGAGGTCGATAGCGTAA
Source organism: Pseudomonas sp. P4_C8 (assembly GCF_056401975.1). NCBI lineage: Bacteria > Pseudomonadati > Pseudomonadota > Gammaproteobacteria > Pseudomonadales > Pseudomonadaceae > Pseudomonas > Pseudomonas sp. P4_C8. The sequence continues at coordinate 57,247 of NZ_JBFUIH010000031.1, forward strand.
CGCCGGCCGCCGGTGTTTTCAGTGGCGTGGTCGTGGGCGAGGTGCTGAGCACCGAGCAGCACCCGGACGCTGACAAGCTGCGTGTTTGCCAGGTCAGCAATGGCTCGGAGACCTTCCAGGTAGTCTGTGGCGCGCCAAACGTGCGCCCGGGCTTGAAGATCCCGTTCGCTATGATCGATGCCGAACTGCCGGGCGATTTCAAAATCAAGAAAGCCAAGCTGCGTGGCGTTGAGTCCAACGGCATGCTGTGCTCACAAGCCGAACTGCAAGTGGGCGAAGGCAACGATGGCCTGATGGAATTGCCGGTCGATGCGCCGGTCGGTCAGGACATTCGTGAGTACCTGAACCTGGACGACGCCAGCATCGAGGTCGACCTGACCCCGAACCGCGGTGACTGCCTGTCCCTGGCCGGTCTGGCTCGAGAAGTCGGCGCGCTGTACGCCGCCGCCGTCACCCGCCCGGTCGTTGCGACCGTTCCAGCCGTGCACGATGAAGTGCGTTCGGTTGAAGTGCTGGCACCGGCCGCCTGCCCGCGTTATCTGGGGCGTGTGATCCGTAACGTTGACCTGTCCAAGCCAACACCACTGTGGATGGTTGAGCGTCTGCGTCGTTCCGAGGTGCGCAGCATCGATGCGGCAGTCGACATCACCAACTACGTGATGCTGGAGCTGGGTCAACCGCTACACGCGTTCGATCTCGCCGAAATCAATGGCGGCATCCGCGTACGCATGGCTGAAGAAGGCGAGAAGCTGGTACTGCTCGACGGTCAGGAAGTGACCCTGCGTAGCGATACCCTGGTGATCGCCGACCACACCCGCGCTCTGGCTATCGCCGGCGTCATGGGCGGCGAGCACAGTGGCGTGAACACCGCGACCACTCGCGATATTTTCCTTGAAAGTGCGTTCTTCGATCAGATCGCAGTCGCTGGCAAGGCTCGTTCCTATGGCCTGCACACCGATGCCTCGCACCGCTATGAGCGCGGCGTGGACTGGCAGTTGGCCCGTGAAGCCATGGAGCGCGCCACTGGCCTGCTGCTGGACATCACTGGCGGCGAAGCCGGCCCGATCATCGAAACCGTCAGCGAGCAACACCTGCCGAAAATCGCGCCGGTCACTCTGCGTGCGCAACGCATCACCCAGATGCTGGGCATGGAAATGGATTCGGCCGAAGTTGAGCGTCTGCTCAATGCTTTGGGCCTGACCGTTTCCGCCGAGGGGGCAGGGCAGTGGCGTGTAGAAGTGCCAAGCCATCGCTTCGACATCAGTCTGGAAGTCGATTTGATCGAAGAGCTGGCCCGTCTGTACGGCTACAACCGTCTTCCGGTTCGTTATCCGCAAGCTCGTCTGGCGCCGCAAGCCAAGGCTGAAGCGCGTAGCGATCTGCCTGAGCTGCGTCGTTTGCTGGTCGCCCGTGGTTATCAGGAAGCGATCACCTACAGCTTCATCGATCCGAAACAATTCGAACTGTTTAATCCGGGTGTGGAACCGCTGCTGCTGGCCAACCCGATTTCCAACGACATGGCTGCCATGCGTTCGTCCTTGTGGCCAGGTCTGGTCAAGGCGCTCCAGCACAACCTGAACCGTCAACAGGATCGTGTCCGACTGTTCGAAAGCGGTCTACGCTTCGTTGGCCAACTCGAAGGTCTGAAGCAAGAGCCGATGTTGGCTGGTGTTGTGTGCGGCAGCCGTCTGCCGGAAGGTTGGGCGCAGGGGCGCGATGTCGTGGATTTCTTCGACGTCAAGGCTGACGTGGAAGCGGTGCTGGGCTTCGCTGGTGCGCTGGACTCGTTCACTTTCGTGCCGGGCAAACACCCAGCGCTGCACCCGGGTCAGACCGCGCGCATCGAACGTGAAGGCCGTCTGGTAGGTTTCGTCGGCGCCATCCACCCTGAATTGTCGAAAACCCTCGGTCTCGACCGTCCGGTCTTCGTTTTCGAGCTGGTTCTGGCAGAAGTGGCGTTGGGCAAAATGCCTAAATTCCAGGAGTTATCGCGCTTTCCTGAAGTGCGTCGTGACCTTGCACTGATCGCTGAAAAAGACGTCGCCGCCAGTGCCGTACTGGACGTAATCCGTGAAAATGCAGGGGAATGGCTGACGGACCTCAGGCTATTTGACGTGTATCAGGGTAAAGGCATTGATCCTGATAGAAAAAGCCTTGCCGTCGGCTTGACCTGGCAGCATCCATCGCGCACTCTTAATGACGATGAGGTGAATACCACGACGCAAAACATCCTCACCTCGCTCGAACAAAGGTTGAACGCCACGTTAAGGAAGTGACGTATGGGGGCTCTGACGAAAGCTGAGATGGCGGAACGTCTGTATGAAGAGCTGGGCCTGAATAAACGGGAGGCCAAGGAATTGGTCGAACTGTTTTTTGAAGAAATCAGGCACGCTCTTGAAGACAACGAACAAGTCAAATTGTCCGGTTTCGGCAATTTCGACCTTCGGGACAAACGCCAGCGGCCTGGCCGCAATCCGAAAACGGGGGAAGAAATCCCGATCACGGCTCGCCGTGTGGTCACCTTTCGTCCAGGGCAGAAGTTGAAGGCCCGAGTTGAGGCTTATGCTGGAACCAAGTCATAACGACGAGCTCCCCGTCATCCCAGGCAAACGCTATTTCACCATCGGTGAAGTCAGCGAGCTGTGTGCGGTAAAACCGCACGTGCTGCGCTATTGGGAACAGGAGTTTCCTCAACTCAACCCCGTCAAACGCCGCGGAAACCGCCGGTATTATCAGCGACAAGACGTACTGATGATCCGGCAGATTCGCGCGTTGCTTTACGATCAAGGATTCACCATCGGCGGCGCGCGCTTGCGCTTGTCCGGCGATGAAGCCAAAGACGACACCACCCAATACAAACAGATGATTCGGCAGATGATTGCTGAGCTGGAAGATGTGTTGGTGGTTCTCAAGAAATAATTTACTGCGTTTGAATACTTCCAGTTTTCAAAAGCTTGGGATATATTCTTGAGCGTTCCTCGAGGTGAGGGACGAGTTTCACGCCTAGTCGGGGCGTAGCGCAGTCCGGTAGCGCACTAGCATGGGGTGCTAGGGGTCGAGTGTTCGAATCACTCCGTCCCGACCATTATTCCTGAATAAAATCAGGCACTTAAGCCGATCAGCTAGATCGGCTTTTTTGTGTCTGCGCAAAACCCGCGCAAAACTGGCGCAAAACTACCCGGTGATTTCGCTGATATTCAGGTCCGGAATGGCCTCGGACCAGATGATTTCCTCGTGGTCGCGTTGGTAGTTTTTGGTCATGCCCTCGCTCGCATGACCGGCGATTTTCTGCCCGTCCTTTCCGGCTTTCTTATACAGGTGCAGCGACAGGGCTCGCACTTCGTGGAAGCCCGGCATCTCTTCTTCCTTCCATCCCGCGTAGCAGTTCGCCGCCTCCCTGGCTTCCTTGAATGCACGCGTCAAATACCGTTCCTCAACTTTTGTCCAGTGGTCCTTTGTCTGCGCCTGTTTCTGTTTCCGGCGCTCTGGTTTTCGATGCACCAGGTACGGCGACGCGGTGTCGTCACGGCAGCGACTGATGACCGCTTGCAACTCGGGTGTCACTCGAAAGCGAATCCACGCCGCATCACTGGCCTTCGCCGTCTTCTTTTGCACCAGATAGAGGAATCCCTCCCGAACACCGTCAAAGCGCATATCTAGGATGTCGGTGCGGCGCTGGGCAGTAATCAGGGCGAGGTCGATCGCGTTCTGCAGCCAGGCCGGCGCTTTTTTCCTGATGGCCTTCAGGCCATCCACGGTGTGACGCTTGCGCTGCTTCTTCTCGATGCGATTGATTGTGCTCGCCGCAGGATTGTCCGGGCACAGCCCCTTGGCCGCGGCATGGTTGAAAATATCGATCAGGAGTGCCCTGCACTGGTTTGCAGTGCGTGGGGTTAGCACGTCCAGCATTCCTGCAATCATGCGGATCGTTATCTGGTCCACGGACTTGCCCTCGAACTGCTTGCGAAAGCGTCGGAAGTGCACGGCGTACAACCCCAAAGTGCCCTTGGCCAATTCACGTGGTGGCAAGACGTCGCGCTCGTAGGTGTCGAGGAAGCCGGCGAACGTTTCTGAGGCGTTCAACACGGCGCCGACCAAGTCAGCGCCGCGCATAAACTCCAGGTTCAACTGCTTCGCAGCATCGATCGCTTTAATGCGGTCGGTCCCAAACTGGAACCACTTCCCGTCGGTAGGCCGACGGTAGCGATAGGTCGAGCGCCGCGCATCGAAGTAGAGGTTCTGCGGGAGGTTCTTGTTCGCAGTATTGCGCGGCCGAGGGACCATCATGCTGCTCCTTTCAATACCATCGCCACCAGGTCGTTGCCGTTCGACCTGCTGAATGCGGTCCAGTCAACGTACCAGAGTTTGCCAATCTGCTCTCCCGGCACCATTCCATTCCGGATGTGGTTGCGGATAGCTTGCGGGCATTGCGGGGTGCCGCCTTCGCCCCAGCGCCGTCGCTGAAACTCGCTGATCTTGATCAATTCTTTTTTCATTGGGCAATACCTGTCCTTGCCGCTATAGCGGCTGACTTTGAAGGGGGAGGGGTTTTCTTTTTCAGGGATTCTGCCAAGATCTGAATCGTTTGCAGCAGTCAGATGGCTTGTTCAAATAATAAGAAAATTTACTTAAGTATGGCGTTGCACTCTCAATAAAAAGGAGGTCTTTGTGCTTAAAAGTGTATTCAAGGTTCTGGCGGCTGGTGCTTTGTGTTTTAGTGTGACTGCTTGTTCTACAGTTGATGGGCTTCAGCCTTCCGATAGTGGTGTAACTATCGTGATAAAAAATAAATCTTATAATGAGGTTTGGAAGTCCTCAGTAAATGCTATGAGTGCAAGTTTGGCGATCGTTGAAGTAAATAAGGACGCAGGTATTATTAAGTCTGAAGCGCCAGCGGGTATGGCCACTTGGGGAGAGGTTATAGGGTTATTTGTAACGCCTGCCTCAAAGCCATCAGATAGTTATTCAATTCGGATTGTCAGTAAAAAGCGTTCGACTTATCAAGTCACCGGTCAGGACTGGGCACCATCAATTGCTGCCCGAATTCAGGCAGATTTAGATTCGGAGTGATTCTCCATAATGCTGTGTATGAAGGTCCTTCATGGAGGCCAAATGGAATTTTATTGGGTAAATGTTGGCGGTACCCACAAGGAAGTCTTGGAAGGAAATTTCCTTTGGGCTCCGGTTAGCTCCCCACAGAGCAATGGCAAGAAGAGGACCTTGGTTCATTGGGACAATGTCGGAGCTGTGAAAAGGGGCGACGTCATCTTTTGCTGTAAAGACAAACAGATATACGCGATCGCGGTGGCAACCGCGGATGCCTTCGACGCCGAGAGACCGACTAACCGCTCCTTCAATGTTTGGAGCGGGAGCGCCAATGGGCGCCGCGTCGATATTGATCTTACACAACTGGAACGGCCGATTCTGCGCGATGAGATAGCCGAAGCGTTCATGAATCAATTTGACAGCCAGACCAGGCCGTCTCTGTTCACCAAGGGTGGCACCTTAAATCAGATCTACATGGCGCACCTCCCTGTCCGTGCTGGCGTCTTCTTGCTAGAAGCAAGCGGTCAGCTGGCCGATTTTGACAACCTGCTGATTACTAAGGGTGCGTCTGGTAAGAAGGTAGACAAGACCACGCGCGAATCGATCGTCCAGGCGAGGGTTGGCCAGGGGCAATTTCGAGTGTCGCTTCTAAGCATCTGGCAAGGGAAGTGTGCTCTCACGGGTATTGAGAACCCGGACTTAATTGTCGCGTCACATATCGAAGCGTGGTGCCTAGCGGACAATGTGGCAAGACTTGACCCTGACAATGGCCTCCTTCTGGCTGCCCATGTCGATCGACTGTTTGATCGAGGTTTCATCTCGTTCGCAGACGACGGGTCCCTGTTGGTGAGCAGCAGGCTGAGTCAGCACGACCGAGCGGTATTCGGTCTTGATCAGTTTGCCGGGATTGCTAGGTTATCTCTTGGTAACCGAAAATATTTAGTGAAACACCGCTCTGAGTTTGGATTTTAGAGCTCTCGACAGCTCTTAATCCTGCGTTTGCTCAGCTGCGTGCGGGCTATTCAGCTGGCAATCAGCCCGTATCCGAATACAGGCAGATGACGTCTTGGAGCTTTTTTTTCATGAGTCCGCTGAATCAGCGGATTTGAGTCGTTTCCGTTGTTGCAGAACAGAACATGCATGGTTTTATCCAGCCATGCACCGAGCTCGCCGGCTGGCGTGATTCGTTGAAGTGGGGTATTTGTGTTCGGCCCGGCATGGGGCCGGAATTAGGAGCAGTAATGAGCGAAGAACATAGCAAGCTGATTGGAATACCTGATGGACATGAACTGAAGCACACCAGCTCAAAGCGAGAGCAGCGTAAAGGCCRTGACACCGATATTGACTACTACGATGAGTTAAATGAGTCGGGAGAAGTAATTGCTAGCTATGAAGTACGAGACAGCATGTCAATCTATCCCCCGCAAAGCACGACGCTGACATTCAAGAAGCTTTGATTTCGTTCTGGGTTATGCGAAATAGTTGAAGGTCAGTCCCCGCAGAAACAGTCGATGTCTTCAGCGAGGTAATCGAAATCGAAGTCGGTTTGCCGGGAGCGCTGCTCGGCAGACCAGCCAAGCGTCTTGTAGTCGGCTCGATCTTGGCGGAATACCTGGCCGAAGCGCTCCTCAGTGCCTGACCACCATATAACCCGCGATGGGTCTTCCATGATGGTCCTGATCAGCTTGCCTTCGTTCTTCTTCCAGCACAGGTCGCAGTTGCCGAAGTCTGAATCCATACCGAGATCAAATGGCTGAGCGGCCCAGAACTCGGCTACATCCTCTTTAGTGATGCCAGCCGTGTAGGAAGGGCAGAGGTTGTCCCAGCGGGTGCCGCCGCGATCATTGGCAGCCATCATCCGGTGATAACGCTTCGGCTCGTCGTAGCGGATACCGACAACGCAATCCCATTCCGTGTAGCCCAATGAGCGCATGTGCTTCTCACCGATCTTCACCTTCAGATACGCGGTGCACATGTTGTTCGAGAAGTTCGGCAACACCGGCGGCAGGCTCTTGTCGGCCTTACGGTACGCGGCGTAATACTCAAGCATCATCGTGAACGGCTCGCCGTTGCGGCTGGCGGTTTCGAAGTCGACCAGTTTGTACCAGGGCGCATCATCAGGCTGGCCGTACACGCGGCACCATTCCATCCAGACGATGTTGACGCTCCAGCGCTTGGCGATTTGATCAATGAAGACCAGTGTTTCTTTGCGCTCCTTGCCGGTGTTCTGGAAGAACAAGTGCACGTCCGACGGAAGCGCGCCGCCATGAGCTTCGAGGATTTTGTAGACCATGTGCCCGCTGGTGCGACCACCACTTATGCCGATCTGGGCCGGCCCAGTGATCAGATAGGGATTCATATTTGCTCCAGTCAGGCGCCGCCCTCCGTTTCCGGTGGTGGCATAGTGGCAATTTAGTCTTTTTAAGTGTTTAATCGCGCGCTGATGAGCCGCATTGGATGTGCTCAATACGGGAGGGAAGTCATGGATAAATTATTGTTGACAGCGTTTCTTACTGCGCTCGCCGGTTTTATTACTGCTGCTTTAAGTATTGTAAAGTTGGTAAACGACAAGGAAAGTAAGACCACCGAATTCAGACAAGCATGGACTGAATCGGCTCGGTCGGCTTTGGCTAATTTGATTGCTAAAATAAACTCTCATGCGAGTGCACTTGTTAATTTCAAGAATGCACAAAAGAATTTGCACTCCACTGCCGGGAAAGCCTCAAGTGCTAGCGGCGAATACGAAAAAGAAATGCTTAAAAGTGTACTGGATTTTCAGTATGAGATTTTACATAAGTCCTTTGATACAACCAGTACTCTGCGGCGAGAAGTCGATCAGGCGTACGCCAATGTGCGCTTGCATTTCAAGCCTGATGATTCAGACCTCGTAAGGGTCGAAAATAAAGTCGACTTTTGCATGGGCAAAATTTCAGAGATAAATCGGGAGGAAGACTCTCAGAAGTGGTCTGTATATAAAGAACAAATACACAGTGCTACTAATGAGATAACGGCGTCGTCTAGGATCCTTCTGAAGGCTGAGTGGGAAAAGGTAAAGCTCGGGGAGCCAGCTTATAAAAGAACCAAAAAGTGGTCTGTTTGGGTTTGCGCAATTATGCTTTTTGTACTCGTCACGATAGGTGCTCACGCGTTAATTTCTTTTACCAAGGGCGGGAGTGGGTCGGAGCCTCGGCCACCGATTTCTACAAAGCCTCTGGTGCAATGACATCATCACCTGGATCGCGCGCAAGTTCTGCCATGCTCTGCTCATGAAATGATCGCGACACCTTTTCGCCAGGCTCGTAAGGTGTCGTGACACATCGAAGCATTCGAGTAGCAGTTTCGAAGTCGGCGGCGAGTACGTTTCGCAAAAGGTTCTGATATACCTCCTGCTGATTGTTGAAGCCGTGCTCCCTCATCAAACGTTTGAGGTCCGTCATGAATACGCCGGCGACTTCAATCTGGAAGCGCCCGATACCCTTCTTGGCATCGTCCGCCGCTTTCTTCTCGCGCTTCTTGCGTTGCTTTATGGCTTCCGCCGTCAGCTCCTGCTGTTCCTCGGCCATGGCCTGCCTCTTCAATTCCGTGGGCCGGTAGATCCAGCCATGTCTGTCGTCGGCGTTGGCGCACCTGGTTGTTGATGCGTCTCATGCTGCCCTCTGCTGATTCCAGACACCCACGGCATCGAACACTCGGGCGGCTTGTTCTTCAGTCAGCGATATCTCGGTGGGAATGGCGATCCAGCCCGACGCGATCCGATGATTCGGATTGCTTTCGGCGACCAGGCCTTTGTAGGTTTCCTCAATCACGTCGTCGAGGTGGGCGGCCAGATAATTGCCTTGGGGCGCGACCTCTACCGATTTGGTGTAGCGGTGCCCGCGCTGATCGCGACACTGGACGCTGATATAGATCGTCCAGCGGTGGGCAATGTCGCAGATCGCCTCCGCCATACGCTGTCCGGGTGGGATGCTTTTGCAGGTCTTCCTGTTAAGCATCCCTTGGCATCCGCTCGGGTCGATGTGGACCACCGCAACGTGGTTGGTGTTGAGCATTGCCCGGCTCGTTCGTTCTCTGCGGATACACATGTTGTTGCGCTTTCGCTTCTTCACAGCGTCACCGAAATCTGGCGATCGGCCTTTGCTTCAAACTGCATCGCGAGTTCGTGAGCGGCTTTATAGTCGCCGCGGAAGGCGTGAGTTTTGTTGGTGGTGCGGTCTTTAATCTGGTACATGCCGACGCTTCGTCCAGCAATTTGGTAGCGCACCGGTTTGGCTGGCACTGTGCGATCAATACGATCGTAGAATCCCGCCCGGGCCGCCTTTGTTCGTTGCAACAGTTCACCGAGCTCATCGATGCGATCTTGAAATGCTGGATGCATAACTGATTCCTAGGTCTGAGTAGTGGGGCTACATCCCGATGCACCCTGTCGCCAAGGTGCAGCAGTGATGCTGTCCGTCCTATTGCCGCCGGAGGGGCGGGGCGCATTGCTTGCCGGGTCATTCACACGGTTCTGGCGTTTCACCATCGAGCAGCCGTCCAGGTTGTTCCTGTCGTTGGCAGGCTTTCGGGCCTGTCTGCTCACCGGTCGCCGGTAGAGGCAATGCGGTCTGTTGGTTTGTTGCGCTGATTGTTAAAGAGCTGCAGGCCTCTCGACCCTGGCGCAGTGGCTGTGTATTGCTGCGGTGGGTGTAAATTAGCAATCGCTAAAATTAGCGTCAATAGCAAATGCTAAATTAATTTGTTTGGCGCTTGTTTTGGCGCCATTTACTGCTCCACTACCGAGCGCTTTTGGGATAGTCCATAGAGCGCGGCTTCGCTATAGTCCCTGCTGCTGGACGTATATACAGTATCTGAGGGGGTGGTGTGGGTAAGGCAAAGAAGCAGCAAAAACCAGTAGTGCGACAGGAAATCAGCGGGATGGAGCGGCTTGGTCTGCGGGTTTCCTMGATGATTAATCACCCGGTCGCGCAGGTTCAGCGCTGGGTGACGATTCATCGCTTGGACACGGACGGAGATCGGGAGTGGGAGGAGGTGATGGCACTGCTATCCGAGACGGACGGGATCGACATGACGTTCAACGACGACGAGTCGGTGACGCTGAGGTGGGAAGCAAGTGCGGAAGAGGACCACGTGATGGAGGTTGACGATCTGGAGACGGTGGAGGAGTCAGCGCCATTCTGAAGAAACTCAAAGAAAAGCCCGCTCAGTGGTGGGCTTTCTGTACAGGGTCAAATCCTTTTGTTTGTTCAATCAGCGCTCCATTCTGTGAGCCTTTCGTGAAAAGCATGTCGCAGGTACGAAAAAGCCCGGCATATTGGCCGGGCTTCTGTAGATGGGCCAAATCCCTTTGGCGGACTGCATTGTGCTGGGTGGATGTGACGAGGGTGTGAAAGGGCTGGTACGAAAAGCCCGGCGCTGGGCCGGGCTTTTCTAGTTTCAGTTGGCGTTCGCTAGCTTGGCTACTTCGTGGAGAATTTCGTACCCGTCTAGGTGATCTGGAACGCGCGACTCTAAATACTTGTACTGAGGCGCAATGAACACCTTCAAAGCCAATGGCTGGCCAGGCCGAAAATATGTGGAGATAGAAATCGCACTATCCGAAGGTGGGCGGATGGTCTCTATGAGATGCTCTGCTGTAACAGCAGGATCGGTTCTGTAGCTAGACATTGTGCCCTCCGATCAATGTTGCGTTGAGAGCCTCCAGAATCGGCCGCAATGGCAAAATTGACGATTTTGCTCCGCCTGGCGCCATAGAGTCAGGTCCGCCAGCGAAGATCAAGCCTACAGCTGCGGTTGGTCTACCATGGTCATCGACAGCGACGACAAGTGAACCGGAATCACCCGCAGTGGAGAATTCAGATTGTAGCCCATGCACTGTGAATACGTTCGCGAATCGTATAACCCCGTTGAAGCCGTAGCTTTGAGCTTGATATGTAACACCTATCGGCCGCAATTCCTTACCTACGATCTGACCTTTAGTATGCCGAGTGGTTCTGCCTACTTTCTCCACTCGCATGCCTTCAACCGGATCTTCGACCCTCAGAGGCGTATCGAATGCTTCACCTTGCATGGAGCTAACTTGCCCAATGTTGGCGAGACGAAAGATGGCCGCGTCCAAATTACTCGCAATGTCAATATTCCCCAACGACCCGACCTTCATTTCCAATGCTCGCGAGTGAAAGCCTAGGGTAAAAGGCGGCAAGGAATTCGGCCCTACGTCAATTACTCCAGGGGCCAGAATTGGTGTGTTAGGCGCGACATGGCTACACAGAGCGCTCACATGATTATTCGTCAAGCCATATATTTGGCCATCAGGCAAGCGGACAAGCGCGCCCAAGGTTCCTGCAGAGGCATCATTACCTGGTGAGATGGACGAACCGCACGCGTAGAATTGAACTCCAGCAGCTGTCTGGTGAAGCGAATACACCGCGCCCTGAGCTGCGTACTGGCTCTTGCCAATAGTGTCAAGATGCCCTTGCGGGTACGCAATCCCATTCCTCTGGATATTGGTAGGAAGTGTCTGCTGGTCCTTCTGGGTGACCTTTTTTCGCGTATAGATGTAAATCGTACTGGTCGCCCGATTAAACGATATCGACTGAATTTCTTTGTGACGAAGAATTTGCTCGGCGTCATGCGACAAGGGGATGGGCGCAACGTTAGCCAGATATAGGTTATCCACGTCCGGCGGGAGGCTTTCCATCAACCCGCGAGCAATGGCCCATTTAGCTATCCCGCTCGCTACCTGGTGAGTTGTAAGCGGTACAGGTGGCGGTGGAGGTGCTATTGGTTGTTGCATTCCTAATCCCCAGTCAACTCAAATCACAAGGCGTTTATTTTGAAAGTCGCCAGCCTTGTGTATCGGCGCTTCCGCGTGCGTTTTTAACTGTGAAAACGTTACCTAATCTCTAAATATCCCCACAGCACCATCTACCCAGCCTTTCCCCGAACAATCCTTCCCGCCTTCACTTCATCAACGTAGGCAGTCAGCCGCCGGCTGATTTGTACCCTCAATGGAGAATCCTGCGACTCTCTCCAATCCTGATCCGATCAAGCGCCCGGTTTAATGCGTCCAGGGCATCGAGGAGAGCTTTCGCCTCAGCTTCCCGGCCATCCCCCCAAAGGCGTTCAGCCATTTTATTCAGGGCTTGGATAGAGCTCTCAATTTCAGCGGCAGTCGCTGCTGCTTTACTTTCCGTCTGCTTCTTCGTCATTGAGTAACCCGTTTGCAGGGCGTTGATTGTCTTTCAGTTTCTAGCGCAAATAGACAGCTCACCAGAACACATGCCCTAAGATCGAATGCTAATCAGCGTTCGCTCGCACAATCCTTCCCGCCTTCATCCGGCCATAGCAATTCTAAGCGCAACGGCCACCTCAATAAGCTTGTGCGCTTGGATTGATACAGATGTAGCCAAGTCAACATCCCCGGCTTCTTTGAGCGTTGTAGCCAAATCGAGCAGCTTCCCCACCTCTGTCTCGATGGTGCGGATGGATTCACCTATATGGTAGTGAAGCGAGTGCGCCATGCCGTCAAACCTCGATCCAGATCTAGTACAAATCCACGCCGCGTCAAATTACTCCGGCTTCGCTCGCACAATCCTTCCAGCCTTCACGTCATCAGCGTAAGCAGTAAGTCGATCAGCTTGCGCATGCAGTTTTTCGATAGTCTCCATTGCCTCTAGGAGTTCTGAATCCCCTCGTTGCTTTGCCGTCCTGAACATCTCCAGGGCAGCCTCTTCGAGGAAGAACGCCGCAGCTTTCAAGTCGCGGCGCAGCTCTTGGTTGGGCTTGTTAAGTGACATGCCGAACTCCTACATTTCCCCGCCGCGATCATTGACTAGCAATTTCGGTGGGACTCAGACCAAGTGAGCATTCCACACCAAGAGCACCCGCGCCTGGATGTATGTGTCGTCCACCCTAATGTCCTCGGCCGGGTGATTGGTGTTGTCCGAGATCATCTTGAAATGGTCGCGACCTTTCTTTTGTAGGCGTTTGATGTAGAGCATGTCGCCGTGTGAGAACAGATAGATTCCATCCCCTGCGAACTCCCGAATCGTCACATCCACTAGCAGCGGGTCACGATGCTTGATAGTCGGAGCCATCGACTGACCCCAGCCTGTCACCAGCTTCAGGTGAAAGTGCTCTTTGAATTCGACACCCATCTCTCTCAGATGCTTAGGGCTCACTCTCACGTCCTGAAGCATCTCTGGGAAGTCATGAGGCACCTGCCCGCCACCCATAGCGCCACGGATGTCGTAATGGGCTACCCATACCTCGTCGCCAACCTGGCCTGGGCGAGAGAAGTCGACGGTCAATACCTTGCTCTCATTAGGCTCATCCGCAACAGCAAGTAAGCGGCTCCGCGCCTCGTCGGACAGTCCCTTGACCCTTGCTAGAGCCAACTTCAGCTGTTCGGTCGCAGATGCCCCCGACGTTATCGGAGCTTGTTCTTCGGGCGCGGCCGGACTGACCAAGCTTCCTTTCGGCAGGCCGATCTTATCTTCCAGGTTCGCCGCCGCTTTCTCGCCGAGGTTCCTGTGTCCATTCAAAATTTGGGACAGGTACGACGCATCCAAGCCGTGTTTATTGGCGAAGTCTTTTTGGGATGCCCCGGCCATTACGGCTTTGAGAGCTTTCACTCGGGTTTGGTTGATATCCATTTGCCAATAATCGCTTCCTGTTAGCAATCAGTAAATTACAGTCTGCTATTGCTCGCTTGATTAGCAGTTGCTAATCTTTGAGGCGATACGGAGGTGCACCCATGAATCTGCACGACTACATCAAGCCATTCGACAAACAGACCCTTGAAGACTTCGCAACTAGCTGCGGCACGACCGTCGGCCAACTCAAGCAGGTTGCATATGGCTATCGGCGCCCGGGTGCAGCTCTCGCTATCAGCATCGAGCGCGAGTCCTCGCGTTCGGTGACCTGTGAAGTGATGCGTCCCGATATCGACTGGGCCTACCTGCGTAGTTCCGAGCCAACCAAGTCAGCCGCTTAACCCGCTGAACAGATGATCGCCCAGGCACCTCTGGGCATCCACGGAAACAAAATTGAGGTTTTACGAATGGAAGACTTCTTGAGGGCTTGCCATACCACCGTCAAGGAAAATGGCGCCGAGGACTTGGCCGGGAAAATGTGTCTGGCACATGTGAGCCTGCTCCAGCGCTCGAACCCTGACAACGCGGCGCATCACCTGACTATCGAGCATCTGTTTGGGATCTTGCTACACACCGAAGACATGCGCCCGCTGATTGCTCTTGCTGATCAGTTTGGTTTCGACCTAGTTGCGCGGGAAAAACCTGCGGTAAAGCCGTTGATGGTTGCGCTTGGGCATCTTTCTGCTGAGTGCGGAGATGTTGGTCGGCTGATTTTTGATGCTGCCGAGGACAACCATATCAGTCAGCACGAAAAGGCCCAAGGCGAGAAAGCGATCCTTGAAGCAATTGACGCGCTGCAGGTTCTCCGTGAGTCGCTTAAGGCTGCCTGAATCGCAGGCACAAAAAAGCCGGGCTGCAACCCGGCTTCTTCAACAACGTGTAAAACAATGTGGCGTCATTATGAACACGATCGCTAACCCCGGCAATACCCACCATGTCGCGACACTTTTCGAGCAATCGAAAAACGTGTCACGGCTCTGCATCACGGTTGACTCTGAGATTGGAGATCGGCTGTGAGCACCATAATCATGAGTTTGTGCTGGCCGCTTCAGGGCATGAGCGGACCACAAAAGGCTGTATTGATCTCGTTGGCGGACAATGCAAACGATGAGGGTGTTTGCTGGCCCTCAGTGGCACGCATTTCGGAACGGACCTGCCTTGCTGAAAGAACGGTTCAGACGGCGATCAAGTGGCTGGGGCAAGTCGGATTACTGTCTGTTCGTGAGCGCATGGGCCGCTCGACAATGTACACCTTAACCCCGGCAGCATATGCACCCCCGCAACAGGTGCGCCCCGCAACAGCCGCACCATCACCCCCGCAGCTCACGACACAGACCCCCGCAGCAGCCGCACCCAGAACCGTAATAGAACCATCAAGTGAACCGTCACCTCTTGTCGACGATGAGCAACCACCGAAGATTTCGAAGCCGAAGTGCCCAACCCAGGCAATCGTCGATTTGTTCAACGCGACGATCCCGGAGTTTCCTCGAGTCGTGATGCTGACCAAGGATCGGATCGCCAAGATCGGTGCCCGCTGGAGCGAAAGTGACGTGCATCAGGATCTCAGCTTTTGGGCCGAATACTTCGCTTTGGTACGTTCGAGCAAGTTCTTGATGGGAGAGGTGTCCGCTTCCGGTGGTAGCTCTTTCCGTTGCAACTTCGACTGGCTGATCGCCCCGAGCAACTTCGTCAAGGTTGTGGAGGGCAATTACAATGCGTGACCCCTACAACATCGAGGCCGAACACGGCCTTCTGGGCGCGATGATGCAGCGCCCTGAACTGATCGACTCCCTGAGCGACGACCTGTCCGCCGAATCCTTCTACTTTCCGGAAAACGCCGAGGTATACCGGGGGATCATGGCGGTTCGGGCGGCCGGAAAATCTGTCGATTTCCTCACCGTTGGTGACCACGTTGGCACCTTGCCGGATGGCTCCCCGGCGTTTGCCTACTGCGCCGAAATCGTAAACGGCACTCCCAGCGTTGCCAACGCCAAAACCTACGCGGCAATCGTGCGAGAAAGGGCAATCGAGCGGTCGTTGTTTGACCTTGGCAGCCAGGCTATGGATATCGCGCACAGCGATCAGGATGTGCAGGCGAAAATCGCCGCCGTCCAGGCCGCTGCCATGGCCATCGATTGCGGTTCTGGTGATGACGACATCGTCAAAGTGGGTGATGTGCTGGTCGACCAGTTGGAGGTGTGGCAGGAGCGCCATGATCGTCATGCTCGTGGCGAAACACTGATCGGTCTGTCGACCGGCCTGCGAGACCTGGACGAGAAGATAGGGGGACTGCAACCAGACCATCTGTACATCGTTGCTGGGCGTCCCGCCATGGGCAAGACCACACTGGCGATGGGCTTTGTTATCGACGCGGCCGTACGCCAAAGCAAGTCATCACTCGTCATCAGTCTGGAAATGAACAAGGGGCAGCTGCTGGATCGAGCTGTGGCTTCGGAGGGCCGTATTCCGCTCACGATGGTGAAGAACGGAACGGCATGCCAGACCCACGGGACGGAACTCGCCGCTGCGGCCGGTGTGCTGCGTCGCGCTCCTCTCTATATCGCCGACCGGGCCGGTTCGTCGATTGGCCGCATCCGCTCACTGGCTCGCCGCCACAAGATGCGTTACGGCCTGGACCTGCTGATGATCGACTACCTGCAATTGCTGGAAGGCGAGGGCGGCAACCGAACTGAAGAGGTCAGCAGTATCAGTCGCGGCTGCAAGTTGCTCGCCAAGGAACTGGGCATTCCCGTCGTGCTGCTGAGTCAGCTCTCCCGCAAATGCGAAGAGCGTCCGAACAAACGGCCAATCCCCTCCGACTTGAGGGAATCCGGTGCCATCGAACAGGACGCCGACGTGATCCTCTTCGTGTACCGCGACGAGGTCTATCACGAAAACACCGATGCCAAAGGTATTGCCGAAATCATCATTGGCAAAGGCCGCGACATTGAAATGGGCACTGTCCGCGCCGCCTTCCTTGGCCAATACAACTGCTTTGAAAACCTGGCTGCCGGGTGGATGCCAGCACCCGCCGCGCGGCCGGAAAAGGTAACCCCGCTGTCTCGCCGCTATGCCAGCAAGGATAAATTCTGATGAGCGACCCGATGCTGCTTGCGCCCGATGTATCTGAGTACCGGTTTGCCCTGTACTGCCGCGGTCATCTGCTGGATTTGACCTCCAAGGCATATCCGCCTGTTGCGCTGTATCCCGATGCCGAGTCTGCCCGTTTGCATGGGGTGCGCATGTGGCCATCGACATTCACTGTTATTGATCTGGCTGGAGATGAACGCCCATGAGGCAATCGAAGTTGACCCGGGCCGCACGCGATCGCAAGTGCCAGGTACGCATTCCAGGGGGGTGCAATGGCAATCCCGAGACCACCGTGCTCGCGCACTGGCTCGACAGTTCCGAGGTGGAAGCCTGATGAGCAGCGCCGCTGTGAAGATCACCGACGCCGAAATCAAGCGCCAAGCCGTCCGCGACGTCCGGGATCTGCGCGACATCGAGAATCGTGGCCTGTACTTGCGTTTCACCAAGGCCCGCGAACGTGCCTCTTGGTACCTGGTGGTGAAGGGCGAGTGGAAGCGCATCGGCAGTTTCCCTGACCTCAATGCCAAGCAGGTCGTCGCGGCACTGCCGGCGATTCGTCTGCGCCTCGATGCCGGTGCCGGTTCAAACCTTTCGAAGTGGGTACTAGTCGGTGAGCTGCTGGATTGGTACGCCGACCGGATGGCCCGCGACCGTAGCCTGTCGAGCAAGCGCAAAAAGACTGGCGCATCTCTGATTAAGTGCCACCTAAAGCCGCTCTTGGGGGCCGTGCCACTGGCCTCAATCAATAAAGCCACCTTGGACGATCAATTCATGTGGCCTGCGCAAGAAACCATCGGCATCGACTACGTGCGCTCAGCGTTCCAGCTGCTTGCCTTGGCATTCCGTCAAGCGTTCAAGCTTCGGCTTATCTCGGCCAACCCGATGAAGGATGTCAAGTTCAGCGACTTCTCAAAGGCTAAGGTGGGGGTGAAGCCGTCACGGTTGCGGGTCACCCAGCTTCAGGACCTGATTACCCTGCTGCGGGATGCCATGGCCAGCGCGCCTGCTGACGCCATGCTCGCCCTGATGATGCTGTGCCACGGCACCCGTATTGGTGAGACCCGGCAGGCTCAGTGGTCGCATATCAGCCTTGCTGAGCGGGAGTGGTTCATTCCGGCCGAGAACACCAAGACCGGCGTCGAGCACCATTTGCCACTGACCGACCAGGTACGGCAGATGCTGATCGGTTATCGCGAAATCCAGCGGGCGAACGGCTACGACGGTCAATACCTGTTCCCATCTCGCAACGGCAAGGCGTTGAGTGAGGGGCAGGCGTGCGCTGTATTCACTCGACTGGGGCAGGGCGAGTGGACCAGTCATGACCTGCGCAAGGTGGCCCGTACCGGCTGGGCAGACATCGGAATCGACCACCTGATTGGTGAACTCCTGATCAACCACGCGATGGGGCACAACGTGAAAGTGTACATCCAGTCCGATGTGATGAGCCGCAAGCGTGAGGCACTGGATCGCTGGTGCGCGTATCTAGATGCAAAGGGTTTCAAGCGCATCCACACCTTGACCGGCTTTAGATCGGGAGATTCTGGTAATCAGCTACAGCCCACGGATGACGTGGCTTTGAGTGCTATTCCAAAAACAACCATAGGCGAGGTTTGAAAACATGAAAAAAGCCCAGGCCCATGGCTTTCGGAAGGCGCGGATTGAGCTGGAGCACTGCTTGACCTGCAAGGGCAAAGCCGTGGTGCAGGGTGTTTTTTATGAGCTGGTTTGCAGCGATTGCAACGGCTCAGGCTGGGTCATGGCGGGAAGTCGGTTGATGCTTTCTACAGACGAATTGGTGACACAACTCAGCCTCAGATTGCAGCAGGCTCAGCGCGAAATTGAGGTGCTGAAGCGGGGTCCATCGTTATCCGGCCCGGCTGCGTACTACCAACAGAACAACCGTCGCGGTGCCGGCGGATCAAATTACACAGGGGATTGAAAGCATGATGATTCGTAAGCCGGCTGGCCGACCGTTGGGGGATACCGAGTACTTGTTGGAACAGTGGGGATGGTGGCGGATGGACGGGGCAGGGATACCCCATTACACCTCACCGACATTTGCGCTGATGCGCCAGGCGATGCCGCAAGTGTCGTCGAGCAAGAACTATTGCATCACGGACGAATGGGCCGGGGCTATTGACAGTGCAGTGGCACGGCTCTCACACCGTGATCAGCAGATGGGCGATATTATTTGGCTTTATTACGGTGCTAAATGGCCCATGGTCCGGGTTGGCAAGCACTACGGCATAAGCGAAGGGAAAACGCGGGAACTGGCGAGAGCAGGGGCGGCATGGATCGATTGCGCTGTCGATGCAATACGGCAAGCTGCTTAGTCGATCCGACTAGCTGTTTGCATCGAATTTGACCGAGAAGCTTCGAGGCGTTGACCGGCACAGAACGACCCATTTCAGCCGTTCGCCAGCGGCTGCAAATGGCCGATTGCCCCTGTCGCGAAAGGCTGCAATCGACGCAAGATGTTAGTCCGGCAATATCGAACAGACTCACTCCGCCAGATCTAATTTGATGATTTGAATGGATAGGGTTCGAATCTGCCGTAAATTTTTTACGCTTTCTTTACGACAGCTATTTCCGCCCTCGAAGATACTGGCCGCGATTTTCTATATCGTCCATGCGCCTTGCGGCTCCAGTGGCCCAGGCCAATTGTTTTGCCCAAGGACGGCATGCACCTCCTCCCCCGCAATTCGAGAGAAGCGACCCTTGAGCGAAACAGCGACCGGTGCACATGAAGACTCGCAATCTAAAACGTCAGGAGTGGGCTTGCTCGTTGCCGCTGTCGGAGTGGTTTACGGGGATATTGGCACCAGCCCCCTCTATACGCTCAAAGAAGTATTTTCCGGTCACTACGGAGTTCAGGTAAACCACGACGGCGTGCTGGGCATCCTGTCGTTGATTTTCTGGTCGCTGATCTGGGTAGTCTCGATCAAATACGTGCTGTTCATCCTGCGTGCCAACAACCAGGGTGAAGGCGGCATCATGGCGTTGACGGCTCTGGCCCGTCGCGCGGCCGCTCCTTATCCGTACATGAGTAAAATACTTGTTCTGCTTGGCCTCTTCGGTGCGGCACTTTTTTACGGGGACAGCATGATCACCCCGGCTATTTCGGTGCTCTCTGCGGTAGAAGGGCTACAGCTGGCGTTTGACGGAATTGAACACTGGGTTGTGCCCTTGTCAGTGATCGTGCTGGTGGCGCTGTTCTTGATACAGAAGCACGGCACAGCTCGCATCGGTATCCTATTCGGCCCAGTGATGGTGCTGTGGTTTGTAGTGCTGGGTACGCTGGGGATCTATGGCATTTTGCAGCGGCCGGAAGTACTGCAAGCGCTCAATCCTTACTGGGGAGCACATTTTTTTATCGCTCATCCGGGTATCGGAGTGGCGATTTTGGGCGCTGTTGTATTGGCATTGACGGGTGCTGAGGCGCTGTATGCCGACATGGGGCACTTCGGTCGCAAGCCCATTGCCCGCGCGTGGTTCATTTTGGTGCTGCCAGGACTGGTACTCAATTATTTTGGCCAAGGTGCCTTGATCCTGGAGAACCCAGAGGCGGTGCGCAATCCGTTTTATCTGCTCGCGCCGAGCTGGGCCCTGCTGCCGATGGTCGCGCTCTCCACACTGGCTACCATCATCGCTTCTCAAGCCGTGATCTCCGGCGCTTTCTCCCTGACTCGCCAGGCCATCCAGCTTGGGTATGTCCCTCGCATGTTTATCCAGCACACCTCTAGCCAGGAACAAGGACAGATTTACATTGGTACGGTTAACTGGGCGTTGATGGTCGGTGTTGTGCTGCTGGTGCTTGGTTTTGAGTCATCCAGCGCATTGGCCGCTGCTTATGGGGTCGCCGTGACGGGCACCATGTTGATCACCACCATCCTATCCTCGGCCGTTGTCCTGCTGCTATGGAAAACCCCGCGCTGGTTGGCCATTCCGATGCTGATCGGTTTTCTGCTGGTAGACAGCCTGTACTTCGCGGCCAATGCACCGAAGATCTTCCAGGGCGGTGCGTTCCCGGTGATTGCCGGTATCGGCCTGTTCATTTTGATGACCACCTGGAAGCGGGGGCGCAAGATCATTGTTGAACGGCTGGACGAAACCTCGCTGCCTCTGCCGTTGTTCATCGGTAGCATCCGCACGCAGCCTCCTCATCGCGTACAAGGCACGGCGGTATTTCTGACGGCCAGGGCCGATGCCGTTCCGCATGCGCTGTTGCACAACCTGCTGCATAACCAGGTTTTGCATGCACAAGTGGTGTTGCTCACTGTGGTGTCTGAAGACAGCCCTCGGGTGAGTGCTGACCGACGGTTTGAGGTTGAAGCGTATGGGGAAGGGTTCTTCCGGGTCAGTCTGCACTTTGGCTTTATCGAGGAGCCCGATGTCCCCTTGGCGTTGAGTCATTGTCACTTGGCCGAGCTGGACTTCAGTCCGATGCGCACGACCTATTTCCTGAGCCGAGAAACGGTGATCCCGACCAAGCGCATCGGTATGGCCCGTTGGCGAGAAAGCCTGTTCGCCTTTTTGCTCAAGAACGCCAACAGCAACTTGAAATACTTCAAGCTGCCGTTGAATCGGGTGATAGAGCTGGGCACACAGGTTGAGATGTAAGGAGTAAGCAGGGCCGCATTGGCGGTCTTGTTTGTTTGCAGAGTACGTCCGAGGTTTTTTCCTTGGGCAGGAAGACCACATTGATCAGCGTCTGTTTTAGCAATTGATCCCGACCATCATGGATGTCTGCTCTTGGCCGATAGCAGTCTGTCGAATCAGATTGAGCTTAGCTTGAATGAACACGCAGCCACATTAAACAAGCTCTCCAAAGCACCCCCAAGGAGCAGCCATCGGCAGCTCCTTGGGGATCTCCTTCGTCATTCAGATTGCGCCAGGCATAAAAACTACCCTCAGGCCTGCGGAACTCATAGAAATGAGCCTCGTAGGTGCTTATCGATGACAATCACTCCTCTGAAACCCCTGGGTGCTAAGCAGGACGCGGTGCTTCAACAGGCGGGGTTCCGTCGTGAAACATCGTCTTCAGTTGAGCACGCAGTTCTGGTGAGTCGGTGTGTTTGTGAACACTGACCGCATGCTGCGCGGCGGCCTCGAGCAGTTCGTTTTCAGAGTCTGCGGACAGTGCGATTGAGCAGTGGGAATCGCTCGGAAACTCGCGGCAGTCGATGTATTTACGCGCCATGAATGTTTTCCTCCCTACGACGAAGGCAGGCCGTGGCCTGCGTGAACGATCGCTCGACGCGTCCCCCATACATAAAACACGACGGCATGCCACATCGAGTGTGCCGATCGTTAAAGTATAGGCCCACCGATGTCAGGGTAGTTGTGCCAGACATAGAAAACGGCCGCGCGGAAACAGGGAACAGATCACGACGGCTCGGCATTTACCTGAAATCGTGGTCTGTCCCTTTTTATGCTGGTTACGTGGCAACTACTAATGACTTCACATGGCCGATTGCCGTCTGTCGCGAAGGCCTGTAGTGCATAGTTTTCTTCCCATCGTGATTGAAGAGTCGTGGGCTAATTCCATGCATCAGATGGCCGACGCGAATGCGAACGTGTGGTCAAGTTGGGTGCAATTTCGCATTTTACTGCGGAAAGCCTTTTCCGCGCGGAATAGACCTGCTTTTATAGCAGCGTGTGTTGCTGTGAACGCAGCGAGACGCCTTTCAAGAACCCGACCATTGAATCGGGTTTTTTCTGCCCAATTACAAGCCCTGCCATCGAGCAGGGCTTTTTCGTTTTCGGTTCCGCCACGCCCTTCGCTTCGAGCTGGGAAGTGCTGCTGGAGCCGGATCTATTGCGCTCTCCGAAAGGGAGGGATTTGGATGACAAACATGCCCGATAAACCAGACACATGGCTGCTCGTTCTCGCGTGGCTGGGGCAGCATGCGCCGACGATCTACGCCGGAGCATTGTCATTCGTGGTCGGTGCTTTGCGCATCATTTACGGCGGCGGCACCAGGCGACAGGCGCTGCTTGAAGCTTCGCTTTGCACGCTGATCACCATTGGCTTAATTCCGCTACTGGAATACTTCGGCTTACCGCAGAACTTCGCGACGGCTGCTGGTGTGTTCATTGGTTTCCTTGGAGTGAAGAAAATCGCCGATCTGGCTGATCGGTTTGCAGACTTCAAGTTTCCTAAGTCGGATTCGGCACCATGAAGCGCCGCCCTTGGGTGCTGCCTCTTGTGCTCCTGACGGCCTATGCCATCACGGGCCACATCCACTGCGGCGAGTCGCCTGCATGTCAGCCGCTCGCCGCTCAATCATTCAATCGCAAGGTTTAGAAAATGGCCTACACCCAATACGAAACTGTCGTCGCCAACACTCCCGAGGAGCTGACGGCAAAGCTGGCACAGGCCATTGCTGATGGCTGGCAGCCGTATGGTAGTCCGGTCTCCATCACTGAAGGTTTTCAAGTACTTCAGGCTGTGGTGAAGGGATCGAACAATGCCGGTGGTGCGCCAGGCGATATCACCTCGGACAGCATCACGGACGCTTCCGATGTCGGTAAGGCTGTGCTGGTGAGTGTCGACGCAGCCGCTGCTCGTACAGCTATCGGCAGTGGGACTTCGGATTTCTCGGGTAGCTACAACGACCTGAGTGACCAACCGGCCATTCCCGCTGAGGGTGATGCCGCACTGCTTCAAGCTGGCACCGACCTCGTGGCGCATACCTGGTCAGCCAAGACGATTTATGACGAGATTGCCCGCCAGCTTGCAGCAATACCTTGATAGCCAGTTGGAGTCGTTTTGTGAAAGCTATAGAAAGGGGGACTTATGCAAGTACGGGTGTTGAACGAAGAATTGGACGTGCTCTGGGTTAAGGCAGAGACCGGCGGTGTGACAAACCTGTCCTTCCGCCGGGATGGAACGATTGAAAAGATCATCGACGCATTGCAACGTGCGCTTGATCATGCCCGTGAAGAGCTTAGCTGCCAAGTTGATAGCACCGATGCAGCGCTACAGAACTCGCAGGCCCTGGAAAGAATGCTAGGGCGTGGCAGTGTTTCGGTGTGCAGAACAGGACCGACGGGGACCCTGGCAACTTCCAAGGAACACGGGGCATAAGACTCGCGCAAACGCGTTAGCGGCACCCCGTCAAAGTTAGTTAACTGGTTAACTCGGTTGGTTAACCAGGCTGAAAGCCTTATGGGCTGCGGCTTACAGGGTGGTTAACTTAGGAGTTAACCAGGTTAACTCGGTTAACCCCCGATTTGTCTGTAAGCCACGCGGGCCTTGGCTTTCAGCCCGGTTAACTAAGGCAGTTAACCAGGAGTTAACTAAGCGAATGAAAAAACGGCCATGAATTTGGCTGAAAGCCAGGCAGGCCGTGGCGTTGAGGTGGTTAACCTAGGAGTTAACCGACTAATTTACTCGGTTAACTCTCGGCCCTGCCGGGTTAACCGTAAGGTATCGACATGGCAGCACTCACCAAAGCGGAGTTCGCCACTCGCCAAGGGTGGTCGAAACCCTATGTATCGAAGTTGGCCAAGATGGGGCGCCTGGTTCTGAGGGCGGACGGCATGGTAGATGTCGAGGCCACGGACCGACTCCTGTTCAGCACCGCGGATCCGAGCAAAGCCAATGTGGCGGCGCGACATGAGCGCGAACGGATTCAGCGCAGACCGGAAGGCAATACCTCGGCACCCCCGATTGAATACGAGCCTTCAACTGTTCTTTCGCACCAGGCGCAATTACTCGGCGAGGGCATCCCAGACTTTCAGGAGTCTCGCGCCTATCGCGAGTTTTATGAATCACGTCTGACCGAGAGCGAGTTTCACAAAAATCGCGGCGCTCATGTCGAGTTGGAGGCCGTGAAAACGGCGGCATACACGACCGGGCGGATGTTGCGCGATCTGTTGCTCGGGATGCCGCCACAGTTAGCGCCCGAACTGGCCGCCATGAGTGATCACTGGCAAATCGAGAAGCACCTCACTGCCGCATTACGCCGGGTGTTGGACGATGCCGAGCGGATGTCCTCGACGGACCTCATCCATTCTTTGACTGCAGCGAGTTGATCCATGTCAGCGGAAATGCCCGACGGTGCAGCGGTGTATCGGGAGGCGTATTTTCGCGGGTTGCGGCCAGAGCCGGATGTCTGGATCGATCAGTGGGCTGACGAGTACATGCGTATCCCGCGTGATGCCGGCGCCGCCGAACCCGGGCAATACCGCACAGCACGCACACCGTATGCCCGCGAACCCATGCGTTGCCTGTCGCCGGCGCACCCGTGCAAGCGCGTGGTGACCATGGTCGCCTCGCAGTTGATGAAAACCCAGATTGCCTTGAACTGGATTGGCGGTCTGATCCACATGGCGCCGTCGAACATTCTCACGCTGTTGCCCAGCCTGGGGTTGGCCAAACGGGTCTCGTCGCGCATCGGCAAGACCATCAA
>NZ_JBFUIH010000032.1:0-81001 GCF_056401975.1 Pseudomonas sp. P4_C8
GGCGGCGGCCAGTGCTTTTGGGTAGCGCTTTATCAAAGCCCAGTCGCACCAGGTCCAGCTTGGCGACGTAGATGTCGATAACGCGAACGAGGTGATCCTCAGGGATCAACTCCTCCAGCGAAACCGGGAACAAACTGGTCTGGGTACGGGACTGTCCCTGGATGTAGGCCATAACGAAAAATGCTCCGTATCTTTCGATGCGGAGCATTTTCTTTGATCGCCAGGCAGATTGCTAGGTTTTCACACAGTCTGTTCGAGCGGGTTTTTTCGTTTTGGCGTTCCGTTGGATCTGAGTTCGGGATAAAGGTCAGTTCGATAAAAGGGAGTACCCTTCATGTCGCGCACTACTGCTTCAATCTCCGACGCGGCTTGCCGTTCGGCCAAGCCGCACGTAGATATCAAGCAACATGAGTGTTCGCTGCAAGCTCATGCGCGGACTCAGGCTTGATCTTGAACCAGAGGGAGTACATCGCTGGCAGGAACACCAAGGTCAGCACTGTGCCGGCAAACGTACCGCCAATCAGGGTGTAGGCCAGCGTTCCCCAGAATACCGAATGGGTCAGAGGAATGAACGCCAGCATCGCCGCCAACGCCGTGAGAATCACGGGCCTCGCGCGCTGCACAGTGGCTTCGACCACGGCGTTGTAAGGCGACAGGCCGGCTTGCTTATTGGAGTGAATCTGGCCGATGAGGATCAGCGTGTTGCGCATCAGAATCCCAGACAAGGCAATCAGTCCCACCAAGGCGTTGATCCCGAACGGTTGCTGGAACAGCAGCAGAATTGGCACCACACCAATCAGGCCCAAAGGCGCGGTGGCGAACACCATCATCATTGCCGACATCGAGCGCACCTGAATGATGATGGTCAGCAACATTAGCGCGATCATAATCGGGAACAACGGCAGCAATGCCTTGTTCGCTTTACCCGACTCCTCGATCGCGCCGGCAAACTCAATGCGGTAGCCCGCCGGCAGTTTTTCGATGATGGGCTGCAACTGCGTTATCAAAGCATTGGAGACATCGGGTGGCTGAAGACCTTCAGCCACGTCACCGCGCACGGTTATCGTCGGCGTACGATCACGACGTCGCAGAATGGGCTCCTCCATGCGCACATCCACCGCCCCCACCTGGGACAGCGACACGCGCTGCCCTTGGGCGCCGGTCAGCGTGAAGGCGGCAATTTTCGACGGATCCAGACGCGTCTCTCCCGCCGAGCGAGCGACCACCTGAACCGAACGAATGTCCTCGCGCACCTCGGTGACAGGCACTCCCGTGAGCAGGAATTGCAACTGTTGCGCGACATCGGTCGAGGTCAAGCCGAAAGATTGCAAGCGATCCTGATCCAGCGTGAGATGAAGCGCTGGTGTGCGCTCGCCCAAGTCGGTGTTGACTGTCCTCATCATGGGGCTGGCGGTCATGACCTCGCGCACCTGCGCGGCGATATCTCGTAACATCGCGGGGTCGGCGCCCATCACCCGGAAGGCCACCGGATACGGTGAATAAGGACCAAATACCAACTGCGTCACCCGCACCCGAGCTTCAGGCGCCAAGCCATCGGCCGCGGCTTGTCTGAGGCGGAGCTTGAGCGCCTCACGCTCTTGCTGATTCGCGGTCAGGACGACGATTTTTGCGAAGGATGGATCGGGTAGCTCAGGTGCCATCGCCAAATAGAAGCGCGGCGCGCCCTGGCCAATGTAAGCGGTGACGATCCTGGCCTCTGGCTGCTGAGCCAACCACGCCTCGACCTTGGCCGCCGCCACATCAGTCTGTTCGATAGAGGTGCCGTAAGGCATCTGCACCTCAACCAGCACCTCAGGTCGGTCAGACGTTGGGAAAAACTGCTTGTTGACCACGCCCATGCCCAGAATCGCAACAACAAACAAGCCAACGACGGATGTCGCCACCAGGCCTTTGCGGCGGATCACACTGCCCAGCAGGCGCCTGAAACGCTGGTAGTTCGGTGTACCGTAAATCGCCGCATGCCCGCCTTCGGGTACCTTGATCTGCGGCAGCAGTTTGACGCCCAGGTAAGGGGTAAACACCACGGCCACCACCCAGGAAGTGATCAGCGCAATGCCAACGATCCAGAACATATTCGCGGTGTACTCACCAGCGGTCGATTTGGCAAAACCGTTGGGCATAAAGCCGATCGCCGTCACCAACGTCCCCGACAACATCGGCGCGGCCGTGTGGCTCCAGGCATAAGCAGAGGCCTTGATTCGGTCGTAGCCCTCCTCCATCTTCACCACCATCATTTCAATGGCAATGATTGCATCGTCCACCAGCAGTCCCAGCGCCAGAATCAACGAGCCCAGGGTAATTCGATCGAAGTCTTTGCCCGTGGCCGCCATGACAATGAACACCGCGGCCAGGGTCAGCGGTACCGCCGCGGCAACCACAACGCCGACACGCCAGCCCATGCTGAGAAAGCACACCAGCAGCACCACGCCCAGGGCAGCAAAAAACTTCATCATGAACTCGTTGACGGATGCGCCGATGTTCACCGCCTGATCCGTGACCTTGGTCAGGCTCATGCCCAAGGGCATCTGCTCATTGATCGCTATCGCCTCAGCCTCCAGCGATTTCCCCAGATCCAGACCGTTCCAGCCATCGCGCATTACCACGCCGAGCAACAATGCCGGCTCGCCATTGTTGCGTACCAGGAACGTCGCAGGGTCCTCATAACCGCGCTTGACCTCAGCCACATCGGACAACTTGAGGGTTCTACCCTGCACCGTCAGCGGGGTATTACGAATCTTCTGCAGGTCATCAAACGCACCATCCAGGCGGATAAAAACCTGTGGGCCCTTCGCTTCAACTGAGCCGGCCGGAGTCATCATGTTCTGCGTGTTTAACGCACTGAAGATGTCTCGTGCGGAAATACCTAGTGTCGCCAGACGCTCATACGACAGCTCGACAAAAATGCGCTCGGCCTGTTCACCAATGATGTTGACCTTCTTCACACCCGCCACATGCAACAGACGCTGGCGCAAGCTCTCGGCTTCGCGCACCAACAGGCGTTGCGGCTCGCCCTTGGCCTTGAGCGCATAGAGCGCGAAGGTGACATCGGAATACTCATCATTGACCATCGGGCCGATCACCCCAGACGGCAACCCCTTCTGCTCATCCAGAATTTTTTTGCGCGCCTGGTAAAACTCCTCCTGGACGGCTGAGGGCGGCGTGCTATCGAGCAGATAAACCGTGGTGAATGCCAAGCCGGGCCGGGTAAAGGTCTCGGTCCGATCGTACCAACGCAGTTCCTGCATGCGTTTTTCCAGTTTTTCTACCACCTGATCTTGCATCTCCAGGGCCGTCGCCCCAGGCCAGGCGGTGACCACCGTCAATTGTTTAATGGTGAATGCGGGGTCTTCCGCACGCCCCAGTTTGAAGAAGGCGTACAACCCACCCACAGAAATCAGCAGGATCAAAAACAGGGTGATTGAGCGCTCGCGTACGGCCAGCGCCGAAAGATTGAAGCCGCTCATCGACTTACCTCAACCACTGAATTTTGCGGAGCATCGGCGAGTTCAGTCCTGACCTTCTCTCCCTCACTCAGCAAGTGAGCACCCAATGCGACAACACGATCACCCACCTGCAGATCACCCGTCACGCGCACGCTGGCCTCATTATTCAGGCTGCGAACTTTGATCGGGCGCCATGCCACCTGCTCCGGTTCCCCGCCCACCACCCAGACCCCCGGGCCTTTACCGGCGTCGTAGAGGGCCCCCATGGGCACCTGTAATTCCTTGGCATCAGCAACATCCGTGTCAGCGATAACCACTGAGATCGTCGAACCCAGGGTGGCGTTGGAGAGCGCCCCCTCCAGCACATAACGCGCTTCAAACGTTCGGGTCTGTCGGTCGGCAGAGTCGGACAACTGGCGTAAACGCGCGCTACCTGCAGTCTGGTGCTGGCCGTATAACTCAACCGTCGCCGCCGAGCCCAGCGCAGGACGTAACGTCTCGGGCAACTGGATCACCGCCTCGCGCTGCCCTGAGTGGGCAACACGCACCACCACCTGACCTGCGCCAATCACCTGTCCCGGCTCAGCCAAGGTGTCCACCACAACCCCATCAGCATCAGCCAATAACGTCGAATAACCGGTCGCGTTTTTCGCCACATCAGCCTGGGCTTGGGCAGCGTTGAGTTGGGCTTTCGCCGAGTCGGCAGCCGCTTTGAACCCTGCGTAAGCTGAAGCAGATACCGCTCCGACGGACACCAGTTTACGGTAGCGAAGCTCATCATCGGAGGCCTGCCGGGCTCGGGCAATAGCGGCCAGCACCGCTTCCTGCTGCGCCCTCGCGGTCAGCGTCAGATCGTTGGCATCGATGCGCATGAGTGGCTGCCCGCGCTTGACACTCTGCCCAGAGTCCACCAAGCGCTCCAAGACTTTCCCAGGCACCCGAAAACCGAGATCGCTCTGAACTCGAGCGGCGACGATACCGGTGAATACCCGTGCCGCAGGTGCGGAAGGTTGAACTACACCAATGCGCACCAAGGGCATCTGGAGACGAGGATCTGCAGGCGCGGCCTCGTTGCAGGCCGTCAGGGCAAACGGCAACAAGCCAATGAAAATGAATGACAGGCGGGGGCGCTGGATCATAGAGACCTCTAAGTAGCGGATGCCCTATGCTTATTCAAGTGACCATTTCTGTCAATAGTCACCATTTAAGCAAATGCACGCCACCCTGTTGATCAGAGCAACGCAGAAAGGCTAGAGATCCGGTTTTAAAGGCGCGCACGTTGATACGGATGGCAGCCCATCCGTCAGCTGCGGCTTAAGGCATTAGGCTGCGCAGAACAAGATTGGAGATGAGCGAAGGGGCTTCTTCAACAAAATCGAGGTTGTACTGCAATAGCAGAGGATTGATGTAGGGCCGCAGAGCAAGATGAATCGCTTCTACTGTCTCGTCCAACGGTGTCTTGCGTTCAAACTCGCCGAGTTCTCGCCCCTCACGCACGATTTGCAACACGAAGTTCTTGATCTGAGCGTCATAGACTTGCGAGCTCGGCCAGCGCTCCGACGCAGAGAACGCCGCGATGTCATAGAGTTTACGGTCGTTAAAGAACAGGCTCACACCGGTAGCGATCAGGGTTTTGACCAATCGCCGAAAACGCTCAGTTGGCGAGATGCCGTCTGCATTGATAGCCTGCTCCACAGCTGCAACGATTTCCGTCAGGCAATTGGTACAGATAGCGTTACCAATCGCCTGCTTGGATTCAAAGAACTTGTAGATGTAAGCCTTGGAAAAACCGATGGCCTTGGCGAGGTCAGAAACCGTTGTTTTGCCGTAACCGTACTGACTGAAATGCTCGTTGGCCGCCGCGACAATCTGGTCTCGAATGTCGTGATCGGCTGGGCCGCGGGCGCTGGGAGAAGAAACGGATGGCTGGTTCATGCGAGCAGCTTACGCATCCCAAAGCGGGTTGACAACTTGTGACCAAATTGCAATATCGTCACAAACCGTCCAGTCCGAAGGATGTTTGGCCGTCTGCACCGAGGTAAAGAAGCCGCCTTCGCCGGCTATCGGGCCTCGCAAGCCGGAGCAATTGCCAAACGTCTAGCAGTGGTCGCGTAACCGGCCGTTTTTTTTAGGTTTATCGGCGAGTGCCTCCTCTCAGCCCGAAGATTCTACGTCGCTAAGTGGTCTCGACGCGCTTTGCATCGTGCTGGTGACGGAGTTCGGCCCAGTCGATAAGCGCTGTCATAGTAGGGGCAAGTGCATGACCAAGCTCTGTCAGGGCGTACTCCACCCGCGGAGGCACCTCTGGGTAAACCGTTCGGTGGACGATGTCGTCTTGTTGGAGCCCCTTCAACTGCTGGATAAGCATCTTCTGCGTGACATCGGGAATGAGCTTCTCCAGTTCAGAGAATCGAAGCGGCCGGCCTTTGGCGGCCATCAGCTCATTGATGATGACGATCTTCCACTTCCCCTCCAGCACGCGAAGCGTAGCGTTGATGGCGGCAGACCAGGCCTGACGCCGTAATGGGTTCTCACATTCCCACTCACGATCCATCGATACTTACCTTTTGGTGTGTTACAGACAAAAACGTCGGTTCTTGCGAATTTTGCAGCAGCGATAATATCGTATCTGGACTTTGAATCCTTGGAGGGACTATGAAAATCGCTATCGTTGGAATCGGATCTATCGGCGGGAACCTTGCCCGTCGACTCGCCGCTGCAGGCCATGAGGTCCGCGTGGCCAACTCCCGCGGAAAGGCTGCTGTGAGCAGTTTTGCTAAAGAGGCAGGCGTCATCCCCACCGACCTCGAAGATGCCATCGACGGCGCTGATGCAGTGATGCTTGCCATCCCACTACCCGCAATCGCAACGCTTCCAGAAGACCTGCTGGCCGCATTGCCATCCTCGGTTCCGGTGGTCGACACCAGCAACTACTATCCAGGCCTGAGAGACGCGCAGATCCCCGCATTGGAATCTGGTCAAACGGAGAGTGTCTGGGTCAGCGAGCAGCTCGGCCGACCGGTCATCAAGGCCTTCAACAATCTTCTGGCTTACTCGCTGGAAAATCTTGGTAAGCCGAAAGGGTCGGAAGGTCGTCTGGGAGTCGCCGTCGCTGGCGACGATGCCCGTCAGAAAACTCTCGTGATGAAGCTAGTCGATGAAGTTGGCTTCGAGCCAGTCGACAGCGGAAGCCTCGAGGATTCGTGGCGCCAACAACCATGCACTCCAGCGTACTGCTGCGATTACACCGCTGATCAAATGCGTCCGGCGCTGGCCGCCGCAGTCAAGGGAGCCGCAGCGCAGAAACGAGAGGAGCTTAATACGCGTTTACCTGAGCTCTTCGCCAAGAATCCTTCCCACGTCGACGTGGTGGTATTTAACCGGAACTTCAACGCGGCCAACTGAATTCCTCGTCACCGATCCATTCGTAAGCCATGGTGGATGGATTGCGGCACGCCAATGGTTTCTTATGCAACGGTCCTGACAGTCCTTGCGGTGCGAGTGCACCCGGCCAAGCTCATCGACCCCGTCGCCTCCCCTATGAGGGTCCGCTTCGGGTCGAGGCTGTGTAAAAACGCTTTTGGGTGCTTGCAGTAACAGATATCGGCCTGAAAGCGGTGCTTCTGCGTGAATTATGTGTTTGTTCAGCCACCTTGCAAGAGCAGAGGATAAGCGCGGACCTTAAAAACGTGCATGCGTTTTTACGCAGCCGATACAGCCGTCAGAGAGCAGGTTCCCGGCTCAGATGAGCCGGGACTGAACTTACTGCTGCAATATAAACGTAGTCAGGGTTTTCAGATCGTCCGGGCTTAACTGCGCGAAAGGCGGCATCGGGATTTCCCCCCATTTGCCGGCACCACCATGCTGAATGCTGGACGTTACCTTGGCCAGCGCCTGCGGGTCATTGGCGTACTTGGCAGCCACATCGTGATAGGCCGGGCCTACGACCTTATGATCGATCGCGTGGCAGGACAGACAGGAGTTGTTCTGGAGCAAAGCCATGGCATCGGGTTTTGCGACAGGCGACGCCGGGGGTTGGCTTGCCGTCGGGCTCGAGGCCGCCTGCACATCGGCATCGCTCGTATGAGCACTACCGTAGGTCACCGCAAGGTAGGCGCCGATCATGCTCACATCCTGATCGCTGATCGGAGCTCCATACACCTTCTGCATCTTGCCCGCTTCTGCCGTCCATTGCGCCAGGCTCATGCCAGGAGGCTGGAAGTTGATGTAATCGGCAGAGTGGCAGGTGGAACATTTCTGTTGCGCCAACTGATAACCAGGCAGCGCATTGGGCTTGAGCACAGCCGTTTCCGGCGGCAACGTGATCGACAGTGGCGCTGCACTAGCCAGCGTAGCCAAACAAACCTGAGCCGCGCACAGCAAAGTGGTCATGCGTTTCATGAGTTTCATGCAGGCCCCTCAGGCGACAGTCACGTGGCTGGTTTCTACGACATTGCGGCGGTAGCCGCCAGGGTTCCAGTCGGCTCGCAGCGGTTGCGTCTCGCCCGCACTGTTACTGGCTCGCACCATCAATTGTGTGGCGCCCTTGCTGGTAAAGGTGATCGGCAGCGTCCACTCACGGAAGGAGAAACGGCCAAGGTCCTGCCCAAGCTTGGCTTCGCGCCAGTTTTTTCCGCCGTCGATCGAGATTTCCACCTTGTTGACGCCAACACCGCCGTCGAACGCAATGCCCTTGAGCACCACGTTTTTTTTCAGCGGCAACACATCGCCATGTTTAACGCTGGTGATGAAGCTGCGTATCGCCAATTTGGAAATCGGTTTGGTTTGTGCCGCAGTGGTGCCGGGGGTGATGCATAAACAATCGTTGTCCGGAAGGCGGTAACCTTTCGCCATGAAGAAACCATCGAAGGTATGGTCGACGACTTCGATCTCATTCAGGTGTTTGACCCAGTACGTGCCGAAATAGCCTGGCACTACCAGACGTATCGGGTAGCCGTTGAGGAACGGCAGATCGGTTCCATTCATTGACCAGGCGATCATCGGTTCACCGTCCATGGCATGGCTGATATCCAGGGCCTTGATGTACTCCGGCGTGCTTGGCAGCACGGGCTTATCCAGCCCACGGAATGTCACTTGCCTGGCTTCGGCTTTCACACCGGCCTTTTCCAGTACCGCCTTGAGTGGTACTCCCACCCAGCGGGCATTACCCATTGAACCATTGCCCAACTGAGCGCCAAACACACGCGGCATCGAGAAGCCACGGCTATTACCCGAACACTGATTGACGGCCACCACTTCTACCGGTTCGGCGAGACCCTTGAGTTCTGCCAGGGAAAGCGACAGCGGCGTGTTAACCGCGCCCTTGATCGTCAGACGGTAAGTATCCGGATCGATGCTGGTAGGGAAATTGGCCAGGTGGTAACGCACGAAAAAGGCGTCATTCGGGGTGATCGGCCCTTCGTTGAAGACAGGGAAC
Source organism: Pseudomonas sp. P4_C8 (assembly GCF_056401975.1). Taxonomy (NCBI): domain Bacteria; kingdom Pseudomonadati; phylum Pseudomonadota; class Gammaproteobacteria; order Pseudomonadales; family Pseudomonadaceae; genus Pseudomonas; species Pseudomonas sp. P4_C8. The sequence goes on from NZ_JBFUIH010000032.1 coordinate 8,902, forward strand.
GGCGTCTCAAGGTGCGGTGGGCGAGCGGTCACCAAGGTCAACGGGCGCTTTTGCGGGTATTGCACCAGCGGCCGTGGACCAGCAGCAAAGGTTACTTCTTCGGCGGTTTCGTCGGCCGTCTTGGTTTCGTCGGCTGCCTTGGCGAGGCTTGCCAATGGAGAGGCCGCCACTGCCAGGGTGAAGACATCGCGTAGAACGCGCCGGCGACTCGGCTTGCTGTTATCTATAAAACTGAACTTCATTCTGCGCTCTCTATAATTGTTTTACTGAGATGCAACTGACAGCTCTCCCCCGCCAGGCTTGATGTGTAAACGGGGTTTCGCAGGGAAAACCAGTATCGTCACGAGCACGCCGACTGCTTTTCATTTGACGTCAGTGACTTCACATTTGATGACAGTGGCAGCCGAAGCCCGCTTGGTCAACTCCGTCGCCAGAGCGCAATTCGGACAATAAAAAAGGCGTCCCCAAAGGACGCCTTTTTCATATTGCCAAGACTTGAATGTTGTCAGACATGCTCACTGCTTTTCGCATGCGCCGCACGCGGTTCTCCATGTCCGTGGTCCATCTCCACCACCGGAATTTCTTTCCCGTCGCAGTCATGCAGCTTGCCTTCGCTGAAGTAATCCCCTTCACGCAACGCTGCCAGATCCTGATAACGCAGCACACGCTCAGTACCAGCCGCGAACACCGACTGCTGATCCGAGTTACCGGCCGTGAGGTGATTGAAGGTCAGGTTGAGCACGATGGCCATGATCGCCGAAGAGCTGATGCCCGAGTGGAAGATGGTCGCGAACCAGCTTGGGAAGTGGTCGTAGAAGTTCGGTGCAGCGATAGGGATCATACCGAAACCGATGGAGGTGGCGACGATGATCAGGTTGACGTTGTTGCGGTAATCAACTTTGGACAGCGTACGAATACCACTGGCCGCCACGGTGCCAAACAGCACGATACCGGCGCCGCCAAGGACAGACGTCGGCACCGCCGCGATGACCCGGCCCATGAAGGGCAGCAAGCCGAGAATCACCAGAAACAAACCACCCGTGGCGACCACGAAGCGACTCTTGATCCCGGTCACCGCCACCAGCCCGACGTTCTGGGCGAAGGCGCTTTGGGTGAACGAGCCGAAGATCGGCGCAAACATGCTCGACAGCATGTCGGCGCGCAGACCATTGCCCAGGCGTTTGGAGTCGACTTTGGTGCCGATGATTTCACCGACGGCGAGGATGTCCGCCGAGGTTTCCACCAGCGTTACCATGACCACGATGCACATCGACAGGATGGCGGCGAAGTGGAAGGTCGGCATGCCGAAATGGAACGGCGTCGGGAAGCCGAACATCGGGCCTTCGGTAACAGACGAGAAGTCTGCCATTCCAAGGAACACCGCGATGACCGTGCCGATGACCATCGCCAACAGAATCGACAATCGGGAGATGCTCGCGCTACCGATCTTGCTCAGCAGCAGAACCAACACCAGTGTCACCGCCGCCAGACCAATGTTCGCCATGCTCCCGAAGTCTGGAGCGTGGCTATTGCCGCCCATGGCCCAGCGTGCAGCCACCGGCATCAGCGTCAGGCCGATGGTGGTGATCACAATGCCCGTGACCAGCGGCGGGAAGAACTTGGTGATGCGCGAGAACACCGGCGTGATCAACAAGCCTATCAACGATGCGGCAATCACCGCCCCGAGAATCGACTGAAACCCGCCCTCCCCGCCACTGCTGACAATCGCCACCATGGTCGCGACGCCAGAGAACGATACGCCCTGCACCAGCGGCAACTGACAACCGAAAAACGGTAAACCAAGGGTCTGGAGTAACGTCGCCAGCCCCCCTGCAAACAATGAAGCAGCAATCAACAAACCGATGTCCGCCGGCGAGAGCCCGGCCGCCTGACCGATGATCAATGGCACCGCGACGATGCCGCCGTACATGGTCAGAACATGTTGCAGGCCGTAAGCCATATTCGCGCCGATCCCAAGGTTTTCATCCTCGGGCCGTTGGTGTGAAACATGGGGCGTTTTCATGGTTGGGGGGTTCCCTGGTTTTTGTTATGCGCACACTGTATTCAAAACACAGGACAACTGTCTATAGAGTTGTATACAACTTATCATTCAGATTATGACCAGTTGTTCATTTCACCCTTGGCTGTGCGGCTTTCCTCCCCTCAAAACTTTTGAAATACATCGTGACGCGGCCCTTCCACATTCCCCACTAGGCTTTGGCATTCCCAGCGACCGCCGGCACGGTCGCCTCTCGCTTATACATATAAAGTATGCATAATGAAGCCATTCGAAATTCAGTTTCACAAGGCAAAAAACGCAGCCAACAAATTAAAGCACCAGGGCATCAGCCTTTCAGAAACAGAGCCGGTTTTCTGTGACGAGCGAGCGCTTACGCTTCAAGACCACCACCATGATGAACAACGGTGGATCATCATGGGGATGGATGCCAAGGGTCGCTTGTTGGTCGTTGCGTATACCTATCGAGATCCGAATTTCGTTCGAATCATTTCCGCGCGCATCGCTACCAAAAACGAGCGCCGACGGTACATGGAGGATTGACCGATGAAAGATGAATACGACTTCAGCAATGCCAAGCGTGGGGCTGTTGCCTCCAGCAAAGGCAAAACCAGAATCACCATCATGCTCGATGATGCCGTCATAGAGGCGGCTCGTTCACTCGCCGAGAGTGAGGGATTTGGCTATCAGACAGTGATCAATAACACCTTGCGTCAGGCACTGCTCAATCACAGGAAAACAACCGCCGAGCTCGACCAGCGTGCCGCTTTCGCGAATGCCGGACATTTCAAAGAAGGGATAACCGCCTCCGAGCTGAAGAACCTCGAAAAAAAATTATCCGAGGTTCTCAGTGAAATTCATCGAGTGATGGCGCCTTGAGTTATCCCCCTGTGGAGTCTCAAAAAACGCTGGCTCAGTCTGGGCGGACCAACTGCTCAAGCACTCGCTTCAAACCCACATGTTCCGGCACCCGGATCCCGAACTCATCCTTCAGCAACCCGATCAGCTCATCCACATCCACCACCTGCCGCCGTTCGCTTTCGCGACCGACCCGATGTATTGCAAAACTGCCGTTGTTCAGCGTACGGCGCCAGCCCTCCCCGGTCCGGGCAACCATCAGTTGCCTGGCAAACGACGACTCGGGATGGGTCGAGACGTACCAGTTGCCGACGGTGTAATCGATGTCTTCCTGGCGTTGCAGGTCGAAGATGTACATCGCCCGCCACTCGCCGCCGACGTTGGCGCGCAGGGTGTAGCCGTCTTCATGCCGTTCAATGCGATACGGTTCATGGGGGGTGAGTTGTTCGGCTTCGGTATCGAGCATCAGCGGTGCAGTAGGGACCATGCCGCCGAAACCGACGTCAGTGATGTAACGCACGCCGTCCAGCGTGACCAGGCTCAAGCGGTGCGTGCGAGCGGTCCACGCGCCCTCGCGCTGGCCCATCACTACCCGGCCGGTGATGCCGTGAGCATCAAAGCCTAATGCCTGGAGCAACGCCAGGAACAGGTTGTTGAGCTCATAGCAGTAACCACCTCGACCGTCGTACAGGACTTTTTGCTCGATGGACGGCAGGTCAATCAGCACCGGCTCGCCCGACAACGTGGTGAGGTTTTCGAACGCGAATTCACCGGTGTGGCGCAGTTGCAGCTGGCGCAGGGTTTCCAGGGTCGACGCCGGGGGCGCGTCGAAGCCCAGACGCTGTAGATACAACGCAAGGTGGGTCAGGCGTGGCTCGCTCATTGCTCAGTCCTTATGCATGGGCCGCGGATCACTCCGCCGATGGTCGCCATGTATAAGGGATAAAGCAGTGCAACTGACAATTGATTTCGCCAATCACCGCTCTCATCAATGTCAATGTCGCTTGCGCGAGCTCACACGAATCCACGTCGGCGCGTGATCACTGGCATGCGGTTCATTGCGTACCCAGGCATTGACCCCCGCCTCTTGCAGATACGAACTCAGCGCCGGGTTCAACAACAGGTGATCGATGCGCAGCCCGGAATTTGTCTGCCAGTGCTGTCGGAAATAATCCCAGAACGTGTAAAGCCGATCCTGCGGGTACAGATGGCGCAGGGAGTCAGTCCAGCCCTGATCCAGCAAGCGCTGATAACACTCGCGGCTTTGCGGTTGTAGCAACGCATCCTTGAGCCAGGAACGCGGGTTGTAGATGTCCAGATCAGTGGGCACCACGTTGTAGTCACCCGCCAGCACCACCGGATGCTCGCTGCTTTGCAGATCCTTGGCATAGGCGATCAGCCGCTCGAACCACGCCAGTTTGTAATCGAACTTCGGCCCCGGCTGCGGGTTGCCATTGGGCAGATACAGACACCCCACCAGCACGCCGTGCACCTCCGCTTCCAGATAGCGACTGTGGGTATCCGTGTCGTCACCCGGCAAACCGCGTCGAATCTCCAAAGGTTGCGCATCTCGCGCCAGGATCGCCACCCCGTTCCACGACGACTGGCCCTGCCAAATGGCGCCGTAACCGGCCTCTTCAAGTTCCGCGACTGGAAAGGCCGTGTCGACCGACTTGAGCTCCTGCAAACACGCGATGTCCGGTTTCTCGCGTTCTAGCCACGCCAGCAGATTGGGAAGACGCGCTCGCAAGCCGTTGACATTGAAGGTGGCGATTTTCAAGTTCTTCATGGTCCGACGCTCGCTACGGATTGGCGGTATCCAGTTGTGTCAGGAGTGAGTAAGGACAGTTGCCGTGGCAAACGCTGCAGGCGATAAAAGGTACCGGGGCGGCTGGCGGAGGTGCCGGGGGTGCCGGGATTGGAACCAGCAGCGGAATGAATAAAAACAGGCCATGAAGCAGTTCATGGCCTGTTTTCGCTACCCGATCGTCACAGTCGTTTGACCGGGGGCGGGCTCCACTTACCGGTCAACGCCTCGGATTTCGGGCCGTACAAGCGCATGGTCAAGTTGAACGCACCTTTGGGGGCAGGAAGCCAATTGGCCTCAAGGTCTTTGCCGGGGCTTTCATTCTGGAAATAAATATCCAGCGAACCGTCGGCATTGGTCTTGAACGGCATCCAGCTACTGACCGCAAAACGGTTGAGTGTATTGCCCACCTGGAACCCTTCCGGATCGTACAACGTGATCGACCAGAAAGCGTTCACCGGTGGCGCTTCACCCTTATCGAAATGCAGCACGTACTTGTTGGCCCCATCGAGTGGCTTGCCTTGGTCATCGCCCATGTTCAGCGGATAAATGGCATCCTCGGGCAAGTTCGCTCCCAAACCGACCTGCGCCACGATCGCGCGCTTAAGGTAGTAGTTGCCATAGACGCCCATGGTGTCGGTGTTCATCGACCAGCCGTTGACCACAGGAGCGAGCGAGGCAACCTTCCACTTCATCAGCGTTTGCGCTTCTTCAGGCGCGGTTTGCAGCGCGGCTTTAACGGCCGGATCCAGTGCCTCGATGTTGAACGATTTTCCCACCTCGATACCGATGCGTTGCATCTGCGCCAGAATCGGCTGGTCGGTGAGATGAGGCGGATTCATTTTGAGCAACTCGGCGGCGTAGGCAAAATAATTGGCCGCCGACATCGTATCAACCTGAATCTTCGGCGGCGTTTTCATGTCCACCGTCGGGTCGATTTTCACGGTGACCGGTTCAGCTTTTTTACCCAGCAGCGACAATGGCGTCACGGTGTAGCCCGCCTGAATCTTGTGCACCGCCGCATAGTCGGCTTCCCCGTCAGTTTTGGTCCGACCGATGATCCAGACAAAAGTCGTCGGTGCCGGTAAATGACTCAATCCCACCGGCACCGTTCCGGTCCAGCCCGGCGGTGTCACCAGAAACTGACTGGCCTGGGTGCCAGTCGTGCGCCAACCGGGCGACGCGAAAACGTCGCTCCACATGTCGAGCATCGGCAACAGATAAAAGCGCCCTGCCGTGTCCGGCGCGGAAATCACCAATGGCTCTTTGGTCAAGTCGAGCCAGGCGATGGAATACAGCGTATCGAAGTTCGGCCGCACCACACCTCTGAAACTCGCGGGCGGGTACTCTGGCACACTCACAAACATGTTCATCGGGCCTTTACCGAACTCCTTGCCGGGTTCGATATTGGTGAACTGCTTGCGGGTGATGTCCATGGTCAACAGCGGATAAAAATACAGGTAGGCTTCAACGCCGATGGCATGCGCTTCTTCGGGCGTGACTTTCGGTTGAGCCTGGCTGGCCAGGGGAAAAACGGCCGCGGCCGCAAGCGTTAGAGCAACGGCTGTCAATGCTTGAGTAATCCACATTTAGGCGATCGTCCTTGCAATGGGGAGCGCTGCCGGGGTCGGCAGCTCTAACGGAACTCTAGACGATCGATTCAGCAAGAACTGACAGGCGGACGACCGGTTGTCGGGGTGTTGCCGGCCTGAAATAGCACTGAATGGTCGTTAATGCGCCTGGACATCGGAATGAATTGACCTGTGGATATGACCCAAGGCAAAACCCGATAACGCTGAAGGAGCTACGATTACTCTTACATCATGATAAGGAATCGACATGAGTAAGGCAGACGAGCTCGCCATGAAGTTGAAACACACTGGGGCTACCCACGCCGATCAGGCGATCGATAGCTGGCCGAACCAGGTTTACGAACTGTATCGCCAGATCGAGCACTGGCTGCTGCCGCTGACGGAGGTCGGCCTGGTATTGCGGCACAACCCCACACACGTTTTCGAGCGCGATCCGGAGGGGGAAACGTTCAACTATGCCATCGACCAACTGGTGATCGAAGGTAATGACCATACCCTGACTTTCGACCCCGTCGCGCGTTTCACCGAAGATGGCGAGGGCCGCGTAGAGATTCACTCCAAAGGCAAAGAGCTCGCATTGCTGCGTACCGTCGGTGAGCATGGCGAAACACATTGGTGGTTACAGGTCATTGAACAGCCAGGACAACAACTGGATGCGGTTGCGCTGACGGAGAACAATCTGCTTTCGGTCGTGCAGGAAGGTTTGGAGCTTTGGGACTAACCTTCTATTCGACCCTCGACTGTGTTCGACCGACAGCACAGGACAACATGCATGGACAGTTTTGTTTTGGGCACACGCGCCAAGGTTTCTGGGCAGAACAGGTTTGGTAATCGCACCGGTGCCGTTTCATATTTGAAAGTGTCCAGTGCCGCCACCGAACCCACCCCTTCAGATCAGGTAAGTACCGTCAAACAGTGGTTGGACCTGATCGTCCTACAAGCGAACCCTCCAGGCACCAAACCCGGAAAAGAACTGGATATTGTTTTTTTCGTTCATGGCTACAACACCGATTCAAAAGAAGCACTCAAGCGCCAGCGACTGGTCGAGAGCGAACTGAAAAAACGCAAATACAACTGCATGGTGATCGGCTTCGACTGGCCAAGTGCAGGCAGCGCTGAATTGTATCTGTATGACCGCTCCGAAGCGCAGGAAGCCGCCACGTTGTTAGTAACTGGCGGCATCATCCCGTTTGCCAACTACACGCTAAAAGACTGCCCCATAAACATCCATATCATGGCGCACTCCATGGGCGCCTTCGTGGTGCGTGAGGCGGTACGCGCGGTCGATAAAACTCGCAATGCGGACCTGGCCAATGACTGGCGCATCGGTCAACTGGTGTTGTTTGCGGCAGATATCTCCTCCGAGTGCTTTGAGCTCAACAACTCGGACATGATTCCGATCTTCAACCACTGCGGCCGACTGACCAACTACTTCAGTGGTTACGATGAAGCGCTGGCCGTTTCAAATGTCAAAAACATAGACATCAGCTCGCGCGTCGGACGCGCTGGCATGCCGATTGATACGCCAGCGCACGAAAAGGCCGTCGATGTTGATTGCGGACCGCGTTACAAGGCTGTCCCCAAAAGAAAATTCAAGATCATCGACGGCATGATTTCCCACTCCTGGTACCTGGAGGATCCGGTCTGGTACGACGATCTCGCCTATACCCTGCAAGGGCAAGTTGACCGTAACTCCATTCCGACCCGGATCTGGGTCAGTAAAAATGACTTTATCTTGAAGACCTGACTACCTGCCCGCCCCCAAAGCCGCATGCAAATCCAGCACCGGCAATGGCGAAGGCCGGTTCAACGCCCGCAACACCGGCGCATCGTAGCCATACACATCTGGCTTGAACGCCACTCGCCCGCCACTCTCCAGATCCACCGTCCAGTACGCCAACAACACCGGCACTTTAACCGGAAGCGAGATGTTCTGTGTCTTGCCATTGGCCAATTGTTTTTGAATGCCGGCGCTGTTCCATTTAACCGGGTCGTTGAACAACAGTTCCACCAATTGCAGCGGGTTCTCTACGCGGATGCAGCCCGAACTGGTCGCGCGCACAGTTTTGGCAAATAACTCGCGGTGCGGTGTGTCGTGGAGGTAAATCGCATAGTCGTTGGGGAAGCGGATCACCACCTGGCCCAGCGAGCTGTCAGGGCCGGCATCCTGGCGCAGGGTGAGCCCGCGCGGATTGCTCCAGTCAACGGATGACGGTTCGAGCACATTGCCTTCTCGATCAAGTACGCGTATCCGGTTGTTGGCCAGATAGTCTGGATTCGCCTGAACTTTCGGTAGCACGTCTTCCTTGAGGATCGTCGGCGGTACAGTCCAGGTCGGGTTAAACGTGATGTAGGTGATCTGCGCCTGAAAAATCGGTGTATTGCGAGCTGCTTTACCCACCTGCACCCGAGATCGCCAGATCGGTTGGCCATCGCGGTACATCGCCACCTTGTAGCCGGCGATATCGACGATAACAAAAGTGCCCTGCAGTTTATAAAGCAGCCAGCGCGCCCGCTCCATGTTCACCCGCACCTGGTCGATGCGCGCCTCAACAGGCACATTCAGCGCCTCCAGCGTAGTTGCCCCCGCCACACCATCCGCGCCAAGGTATTGCTCGGTCTGATACTTCTTCACCGCAGCGGTGACGGCACCGTCGTATTTCGTGTCGCGGCCCAATCGTGGATCAAGAAAGCCTGCCGCGACCATCCTCGCACGCAGCTGTGCGACAGCGGGTTCGTCCATGCCGGGCTTGAGCGAATGGTCTACAGCGACTTTCGGCCAGCCGCCTCTGTCCCGAACACCGCGCAGTTGCGCCAATGCCTGACGCAGACTCTTGTACACCGCTTCTTGCGGCGGTGCCTGTGCAAAAGCACTCGCCACGTCGTGATTGTCGAGTGCCGCGAAGAAGGCGTTGAAGTCGTCACGGGGGGCGACGCCGTTCGAGTCAAAATTCCAGTGATTGTCGAGCCGCGACGGGTCGACCTTGCCGCGCCGCAACTGCTGCAGCGCAGTAATAAAGGTGTGGGTGGTTGCGATATCAAAGGCTGCCCGCTGCTCAGTCGTGGCGGTCAAGGCGAGTACTGAAGGCTGTGTCCGGACAATTTCTTCAATATGGAAATCCGCCGGGTTCAAACCGTCGGCCTGCGTGTCGTTCAAGCTTTTGATCAACTGCGCGACGTCGCTGTCATTCGACCACGCCGCGCGATAGGCACGATGGGTATAAAAATCCATGACCAGACGGCTGACATCCACCCGCCGATAGCGCTTTGAAGTGAGCAATGGCGGAAACGCGGTTTTCATCGGCGCAAGTGTTGCCTGAATCGTTTGAGCGACGTTGTCGTCCGGTGCAGCGTCCATAACGGCGCTCGGCGCAGTTGCCGGCTCAATCGGCGAAGTTTCGGCAACCGCTGCACCGCTGATCAGAAAGCCCATAAAAAGTATGCGGCTTATGACGAATAACCTTGTTAATTGCACCATAGATAATCCTTAATCTCCCGCATTCACCAGCTAGCTTCCCACGCACTGCTAGACTCGCACTTAACATGATGAGACATCCATATGGCGTTACTACGTTTCGGCCTTCCAATCGCGGCCCTGATACTGACTGCAATGTCCGTACCATCAGCTTACGCCGATTCGCTTGCCGCCGCCCTCGTCAAAGCAGCCCCCACTGCCGACGCCAAGGTCATTGACCTGGCGGTCCGCGCTTCAAAATGCAGCATTGCTCAAGGCGCAGCCCCTGTTCAAAGGCTTGCAGTCATCGACTATTCCCTGCCTTCGACTCAACAACGGTTGTGGGTGTTCGATCTAAAGAAACGCAAGTTACTGTTCCATGAACTGGTGGCCCACGGGCGCAATACCGGCGAGAACATGGCCGTTAACTTCTCCAATAAAAACGAAAGCTTCGCCACCAGTCTCGGCTTGTACCGCACGCAGTCAAGTTATGTCGGGCAAAACGGCTACTCGCTGCGCATGGAAGGCCTGGAACCGGGGTTCAACGACAACGCGTTTGACCGGGCGATCGTGATTCACGGCGCACCGTATGTCAGCCCGATGCTAGCCCGCGTGAATGGCCGGATTGGCCGAAGCCTCGGTTGCCCGGCAGTCAGGCCGGCGATTGCGCATCGGCTGATTGATTCGATGAAAGATGGGCAGTTGTTGTTTTCTTACTATCCGGATCAGCGTTGGTTGAAGAGTTCTTCTTATATCAATTGCGGCAGTGAAACCGTCGCGTCGGCGGCCAAATCAACCATCCGCAAGTAAATACCGCGTGAACCTGTCAAAACTGTAATCCCCACCTCAGTCTTCTGAAAGGCAGCCTTCGTTAGTCTCGCCGTCAACTCCACGTTGACGGACCGGGAACAACGGCATGCATTCCAACACTTCAAGACGCACTTTCGTGAAGGGCCTGGCCGCCGGCGGGTTGCTCGGCGGCCTCGGCTTATGGCGCGCACCGGTCTGGGCAGTCACCAGCCCCGGCGAACTTCAAGTCCTGGCAGGCACCGATTTCGACCTGTTGATCGGCGAAACCCCGGTCAACTTCACCGGCAACCCACGCTCCGCCATGACCATCAACGGCGGCATTCCCGGCCCGCTGCTGCGCTGGCGTGAAGGCGACACCGTCACGTTGCGGGTGAGGAACAAACTCAAGGACGACACCTCCATCCACTGGCACGGCATTTTGCTGCCGGCCAACATGGACGGCGTACCAGGCTTGAGCTTCCACGGCATCGAACCCGGGGGAATGTACCTCTACCAATTCAAGGTTCGGCAAAACGGTACTTACTGGTACCACAGCCATTCAGGCCTTCAGGAACAGTCCGGCGTTTACGGCCCGCTGGTGATCGACGCCAAAGAGCCTGAGCCGTTCCAGTACGACCGCGACTACGTGGTGATGCTGACCGACTGGACCGACGAAGACGCCGTCAGCCTGATGAAGACGCTGAAAAAACAGTCCGACTACTACAACTACAACAAACCCACCGTGGGTGATTTCATCCACGACGTCGGCGAAAAAGGTTGGGGCCCAACGGTCGCGGATCGAAAGATGTGGGCCGAGATGAGGATGAACCCAACCGATCTCGCCGACGTCAGTGGCGCCACTTACACCTTTTTGATCAACGGCCAGGCGCCGGACATGAACTGGACCGGTGTGTTCCGGCCCGGCGAGAAGCTGCGCCTGCGCTTCATCAACGGCTCTGCCATGACGTATTTCGACGTGCGCATTCCCGGCCTGAAAATGACCGTGGTGGCGGCAGATGGATTGCACGTCAAACCGGTGAACGTCGACGAGTTTCGGATCGCGGTGGCGGAGACGTTCGATGTGATCGTCGAGCCGACGCAAGAGGCCTACACCCTCTTCGCCCAATCGATGGATCGCACCGGGTATGCACGCGGCACGCTGAGCGCGAAGGCGGGTTTATCCGCGCCAATCCCTGCGCTGGACCCTCGCCCACGGGTGACCATGGATGACATGGGCATGGGTGGGATGGACCACGGCAGCATGGGCGATATGGCAGGCATGGATCACAGCAGCATGGCCATGCCGGGCATGCAATCTCATCCGGACACGGAAAAAGACAATCCGCTGGTGGACATGCAGGCCATGACCACCTCGCCAAAACTCGACGATCCGGGGTTGGGCCTGCGCAACAACGGACGCAGGGGCCTCACCTATTCCGACCTGCGCAGCACCTTCGAAGACCCCGATGGCCGAGAGCCAGGTCGCACCATCGAACTGCACCTCACCGGCCACATGGAGAAATTCGCCTGGTCGTTCAACGGCGTGAAATTCTCCGACGCCGAACCGCTGCGCCTCAAGTACGGAGAGCGAGTACGCGTGGTGCTGGTCAACGACACGATGATGACCCACCCCATTCACCTGCACGGCATGTGGAGCGACCTCGAAGACGAAAACGGCCAGTTCATGGTGCGCAAACACACGATAGACATGCCACCCGGCTCCCGGCGCAGTTACCGGGTAACCGCCGATGCGCTCGGCCGCTGGGCCTATCACTGCCATCTCCTGTACCACATGGAAATGGGCATGTTCCGTGAAGTTCGCGTGGAAGAATGAGGCGCTATCCCATGACCAGACTTACCCCGATTTCCCTGGCGCTCATGACGGTGGGCCTGACGCTCTCTTCGGCCATGGCCGCTACCCACGACATGCAGGGCATGGACCACAGCCAAATGACCGGCATGGATCATAGCCAGATGCAAAGCATGGGCGACTTCCAGATGCAGCCCGCCGCGCCGACCGAAAGCCGCACACCGATACCGGTGCTGACCGATGCCGATCGCGCCACCGTGTTCGCCAGCCCCGGCGGGCACAAGGTGCATGACTCCGCGCTCAACTATTACTTCCTCGCCGACAAACTCGAATGGCAGGACGCCGACGACGGCAGCACGCTCGTCTGGGATCTCTCCGGCTGGGTCGGTGGCGACATCGATCGCCTGTGGCTGCGCTCCGAAGGCGAGCGCAGCAACGGCAAGACCGAGGACGCCGAAGTCCAGGCGCTGTGGGGCCACGCGATTTCCCCTTGGTGGGACGTGGTCAGCGGCGTACGCCAGGACTTCAAACCCGGCGCCCCGCAAACCTGGGCAGCCTTCGGCGTGCAAGGTATGGCGCTGTACAACTTCGAAGCCGAGGCCACTGCGTTCATCGGCGAAGCTGGCCAAACCGCCGCCAGACTGGAAGGCGACTACGACATTCTGCTGACCAACCGGCTCATCCTGCAGCCTACCGCCGAGCTGAATGTCTACGGTAAAAACGACCCGCAACGGGGCATCGGCTCGGGTCTGTCCAACACCGAAGCCGGTCTGCGCCTGCGCTATGAAATCCGCCGCGAATTCGCGCCGTACGTTGGCGTGACCTGGTATCGCACCTACGGCAAAACCGCCGACTACGCCACCAACGAAGGCGAGGATCGCAGTGAAACGCGCCTCGTCCTCGGGGTTCGGCTGTGGTTTTAAACCCTTTTACCCACAACAACAATTTAACGAGGCCTTGCATGCGCACCATCAAAATCAACGCTTTCGCCGTCGGATTGCTGATGAGCACACTCGCTCAAGCACACCCGAAACTGCTCTTCTCCGCCCCAACTGAAGGCGCGGATGGCGCGTCGCCCAACACGATCGAACTGCACTTCTCGGAAAACCTCATGACCCAGTTCTCCGGCGCAAAACTGGTGATGACCGAAATGCCCGGAATGGCCCACTCGCCGATGCCGATGAAAGCCAAAGTCACCGGCGGCAGCGACCCGAAAACCATGGTCATCACTCCACTGTCGCCACTGCCCACTGGCACCTACAAAGTGGAATGGCGCGCGGTGTCCTCGGACACCCACCCGATCACCGGCAATGTCACGTTTAAAGTGAAGTGATGGATGAGCGACTCGGTCAGCATTGCGCTGCGGTTTGCGTTGTATCTGGATTTGATGCTGCTGTTCGGGCTGGCGCTGTTTGGGCTTTACAGCCTTCAAGGACGGGAGCGGTTGTCAGGGGCGGTGTTGTCGTTTCGGTCGATGTTGACGGGGACTGCGATGCTGGGTGTGTTGCTGTCCGTCGTCAGCATGGTGACGATGGCGAGCGCCATGAGCGGAGAGTCGGACCTCACTGAACTGCGCCCGCACATCGAGATGATGGTGCTTGAGACGGATGTCGGATTGGCCTGGATCGTGCGCATCGTTGCGCTGGTGGTCTGCGGTTTAGCCATGATGCTCAACCCTCGCGCGCCCGGTGTAAGTTTGCTGGTCGCCTCGATCGCCGGCGGCATTACCCTCGCCTCCCTGGCCTGGAGCGGACATGGCGCGATGGATGAAGGCAGTCGGCGTATCTGGCATTTCACCAGCGACATTCTGCATTTGTTGGCGGCGGGTGCCTGGCTGGGTGCACTGGTGGCGTTTGCGTTGATGGCGAAGATCAATGCGCTGCAAACCGAAGTGCGCATCAGGTTGCTGGCCCGTGCGGTGACGCGGTTTGAAACCGCAGGTGCGTTGATCGTCGTGGTCATTACGGTGACGGGTGTTGTGAACTATCTGTTTATCGTTGGCCCGAAACTGGATGACGTTTTACTCAGCACCTACGGGATTTTGCTGTTTATCAAAGTCGCACTGTTCGCCGCAATGCTGGTGCTCGCGGCGTTGAACAGATTTCACCTCGGGCCATTTTTGGAACGGTCGCTACGAGATGGGCAGTATCAGGTCGCAGCCAATGCGTTGCGGCGCAGCGTGCTGGTGGAACTGGCGGCAGCGGTGTTGATTGTCGGGTTGGTGGCATGGCTGGGGACGTTGAGTCCGGAAATGGCCAACGGGGTCAGCGGTTGAGACGGGACTCAAACCCCAGGACAGTATTTAGTGTTTATTATCCGTTCGGGGACGGTCGTGCGTTATCGCTGAACCGATGAGATTCCATCAAAAAAAGTCCGAGAACAATGAAGAATATAAAAAGCACAATGATGCTCGGCGGTTTGCTCGTTCTATCGTTTGGCGTACAGGCAGAACCATCGCATCTGGACAGCGTCATCCAGCAAGGCCAACTTCGCGTGTGCACCACAGGCGACTACAAACCCTACACCTACAAAGCCGAGAACGGCGAATATTCAGGCATCGACATCGCCATGGCCCAGTCACTGGCGGACAGCCTGGGCGTCAAGGTTGAATGGGTGCAGACCACTTGGAAAACCCTGTTGCCCGACATGCTGGCGGGCAAATGTGACATCGGCATGGGTGGGATCTCGGTCACTCTGGAGCGCCAGAAAAAAGCCTTCTTCAGCACCACGCTAGACGTCGATGGCAAAATCCCGCTGGTGCGCTGCGAAGAGCAGGCGCTGTACCAAACCGTCGAGCAAATTAACCAGCCCTCAGTGCGCCTGGTTGAACCGGCCGGCGGCACTAACGAAGCGTTTGTTCACGCCTTCCTGCCCAAAGCGCAACTGAGCCTTCACGACAACGTGACCATCTTTCAGGAACTGCTGGACAAGAAGGCTGACGTGATGATTACCGATGCGTCGGAAGCGCTGTACCAGCAGAAACTCAAACCCGGATTGTGCGCAGTTAACCCGAGTCAGTTTATGCAGTATGGGGAAAAGGCTTACCTGCTGCCGCGCGACGACATGACCTGGAAGTTGTATGTCGATCAGTGGTTGCACTTGGCCAAGGTGACAGGTAATTACCAAAAAGTCCTAAGCCAATGGATCGCGACGCCCGAAACTAAATAGCCGCTAGATTATCCCCCGTAGCAACTGGCGAAGCCTGCGTCCAACTGCGCAGCAGTCGCCAACCCAAAGCACACGGCACATCAGGCAAAACCCAAAACGGCGGAAACAGTTCCGCCGTCGTTAATCGTCGTGCAACAAACCCGAACTGTACTCGCCGAAGCTGTTGCCGAGCGCACTGCCATGGAATTTCATCTTGTCGGGGTTGTTGGTCGGCCCCGGGCCAAAGCCGGCAGACGGCAGGGTGGCTTCTGAGTAATCGCTATGGGTGTTCACACCCGAACAGGCGCTCAACAGCAACGCACCACCGATTAGTACGACTTTGACGAGATTCGAGATCATTTTTTCAGTTCCCTGTGGGATGGAAGTGCGGTGATACGAGCTTGAGTCGTAATCCTAGGCGGTAATCTCGGTGGGCATTGTGAAACTTTGCTGGGCGACAGCATTGGTTCAGCCAGGGCGGTTTCCGGATGGAAAAACGGGTGTTCCCTCAGGAACGCCCTTTTCTGTTTAGAGCCGCGACGCCTAAACCTGCGCCTGCAATCGCCGCCCCACTACATCCATCAAATCACAGCCATCACGCAACGGAATCGCCAGCACCCGCGCGAAGATGAATTGGATGTAGCAATCCACCGCAGCCCCGGCCCGCCTAGCCTCCCCTGCTTTTTTTCTTCACCGTGTAGCAATTCTTAAGCAGGCTGAAACACATGCCTGTCACGGACACTACCTGTTATTTGTTTGTAGTCTTGGGGGAGTCGACCATTGCTTAGGAAAGAGGGCAGGAAGTCACCCTCTCAACATTCGACTGCTACGCTGAATTCTTCACGGAGGATTCGCGATGCCACACTCTGATCTGCTCCCTAGTCATGAATGAGAGGTCGCCATCAGCGCTCTGGGCAGCTTCTACAAGACTGAACTAGCTTTACCTACAAGCTTCAAGTGCTTGGAGTTCTTCCTGCTTCGGCATCGCAGTGGGCGGTACCGTAAGCCCATTCGTACGCGGCACTTTTGGGGAAGAAGCAATGCTCAGCTTGAGTCTCCTGGCTTTATTCCTGATAGCGATCCACTGCCTGTCGGCAAGGAGATGTGATGCGCGCCACAGCGTTTTCAGTCGGTCAACCTGCTCCATGGTTCCATTGCCGCACTCAACAAAGAGAGCACTTTTGTTTCGACACTATTGCCGGTCGGTATGTAGTGCTTTCTTTTTTCGGTTCTGCGGCTGATCCCGCATCAATTAAAGTTCTGGAAGGTGTTCGGGCCCATCGTCAGCGGTTCAATGACGATCAAGTCTGCTTCTTTGGTGTTTCCGTAGATCCGGATGATGAAAAGCTGAAGCGGGTAGAAAGTGCGATACCTGGCGTGCGCTTCATCTGGGACTTCGATCGGTCAGTTAGTAAGCTCTACGGTACATTGCAGATAGACGGCAGCATCAGGCAAATGACCTATGTGCTGGATCCTGCGTTACGTGTCCTGGCCATCGTCCCGATAGAGACGCGAGTTGATAACCATGTACCCTCGTTAATGCGTTTTCTGGATAGATTACCCGCACTGATGCCGCCACATGCCGCCACTCCACACGCACCAGTCTTGGTGATTCCCCGTATATTTGAGCCCAAGCTGTGTAAAGCACTAATAAGTTACTACGACGAACGTGGTGGAGAGGAATCCGGGTTTATGGTGGAGCAGTCGGGTAAAACCGTCCACATCACCGACCATGGCCACAAGCAACGTCGTGACTGCACTATTGAAGACGAGGCTCTATCCAAAGCATGTTCGTTGCGTATAGCCAACCGTCTGCTTCCAGAGCTACATAAAGCGTTCCAGTTCAATGCCACTCGAATGGAGCGCTATCTGGTGGCCTGCTACAACAGCGAGGAAGGCGGGCATTTCCGGCCCCATAGGGATAACACCACGAAGGGTACAGCGCATCGCCGTTTTGCCGTTTCCTTGTTTCTTAACACGGGAGAGTACGAAGGCGGTTCTCTGCATTTTCCAGAGTATGGAAAAATGCTTTACAGCGCGCCAACAGGAGGGGTCGTGGTGTTTTCGTGTTCACTTTTGCACGAAGCCACTCCTGTAACCCAAGGTCGCCGTTATATGTTTCTCCCGTTTTTATACGATGATGCTGCTCGCGCCATTCGAAAACAGAATCTCCCATTTTTTGGAAGCTGACTCGTACTCAAACACAAAATAAAGGGGACGGATTTATTGACTCATAGCTTGCCTTGCTAAATCCCCCCAACCCTTTGCTCATACGCCCTGATCAACCGCAGCAAGACTCGCCCGCGCCCCATAAGCCCAATCCTGATAAACTCCCGTCTTTCGCCCCACCGATTCCAGACCCCCAATGCCCCCAATCACCGCCACACCCGCCCCGCTCTCCCGCCGCTTCTCCGTCGCACCGATGATGGATTGGACCGATCGTCACTGCCGTTTTTTCCTACGTCTATTGTCGAAAAACGCCCTCCTCTACACCGAAATGGTCACCACCGGCGCGCTCCTAAACGGCGATCACGACCGTTTCCTGCGTCACAACGAAGCCGAACACCCGCTCGCCCTGCAACTCGGCGGTAGTGTTCCGCTGGACCTGGCCGCCTGCGCCCGCATGGCTCAGGAACATGGCTACGACGAGGTGAATTTAAACGTCGGCTGCCCGAGTGATCGGGTGCAGAACAATATGATTGGCGCGTGCCTGATGGGGCATCCGCAGTTGGTGGCTGATTGTGTGAAGGCGATGCGTGATGCGGTGTCGATTCCGGTGACGGTGAAGCACCGCATCGGGATTAATGGGCGGGACAGTTACGAGCAGTTGTGTGATTTCGTCGGTACGGTTCGGGATGCCGGGTGTACGAGTTTTACGGTGCATGCGCGGATTGCGATTCTGGAGGGGTTGTCTCCGAAGGAGAACCGCGACATTCCGCCCCTGCGTTATGACGTGGCGGCGCAGTTGAAGACGGATTTTCCGGACCTGGAGATTATTCTCAACGGCGGGATCAAGACGCTTGAGGCTTGTCACGAGCATTTGCAGACGTTCGACGGTGTGATGCTGGGCCGTGAGGCGTACCACAATCCTTATGTGATGGCTGAGGTGGACCAGCAGCTGTTCGGCAGCACGGCACCGGTGATCACTCGGGCCGAGGCGCTGGCGCAGTTGCGGCCTTATATCGCCGCGCACATCGATGCGGGTGGTTCGATGCACCATATCACCCGGCATGTACTGGGACTGGGCACCGGATTCCCGGGGGCGCGCAAGTTTCGGCAGTTGTTGTCGGTGGATATTCATAAGGCCAAGGAGCCTTTGGTGTTGCTGGATCAGGCGGCGGAGTTGTTGGAGGGGCGCTAATAGTCGCCCGGGTTGAACCTGTGCGCTGATTTGGCATCGTATTTATCGATACCGCGCCCCGCCATTCAAACAGCCGTTTTCAGGTTGTTGCCGCTGGGGCCATCGATACGTACATGCGCCCTTGAGTGGCTGTCAGCGCTCGGGTAATGTCATTAGACCCACAGGACAGAGCACGCCCATGACTTCCAAGCTGGAACAACTTAAACAAATGACCACCGTAGTTGCCGATACTGGCGACTTCGAAGCGATCGCTCGCGTTAAACCGGTGGACGCTACCACCAACCCTTCCCTGCTGCTCAAAGCCGCGGCTATCCCTGCGTATGCCGAGTTGCTGAATGCTTGCGTTCACGACTGCAAAGGCGATGTGGGCCTGGCCAGCGACCGTTTCGGTGTTGCGGTCGGGCAAGAGATTCTGAAGGTTGTACCGGGCCGTATTTCCACCGAAGTGGATGCGCGCCTGTCGTTCGACACTGACGCCGTATTGAAGCGTGCGCACCGTCTGATCGAGTTGTACGACAAGGCCGGCATTGGCCGTGACCGCGTGCTGATCAAGATCGCCTCCACCTGGGAAGGCATCCGCGCGGCGCAGACGCTGGAAAAAGAAGGCATCCAGACCAACCTGACGCTGTTGTTCTCCTTTGCTCAGGCGGCGGCGTGTGCCGATGCGGGTGTGTTCCTGATTTCGCCGTTCGTGGGCCGGATTTACGACTGGTACAAAAAAACCAACGGCAACGACTACATCGGCGCGGATGATCCGGGCGTGCAGTCGGTGACGCGGATTTACAACTACTACAAGGCCAATGACTACAAGACTGTGGTGATGGGCGCGAGCTTCCGTAACCTGGGCCAGATCGAGCAGTTGGCGGGTTGTGATCGCCTGACAATCAGCCCGGACCTGCTGGAGAAGCTGGCGGCAGATACTGGCAAGCTGGAACGCAAGCTGGCACCTGGGCATGCCGGTGAAGCGCGCCTGAGCTTGAATGAAGCGCAGTTCCGTTGGTTGTCCAACGAGGACGCGATGGCGACTGAGAAACTGGCTGAGGGTATTCGTCAGTTTGCTCGGGATCAGGAGAAGCTTGAGGCGCTGCTGCAGGCCAAGCTGTGATTTGAGGTAGCTGGAAGCAAAAAGGGCGAACCTTGGTAGGTTCGCCCTTTTTTATGCTTGGGTGGTTTGGCTTCGCGCCTGATGAATGGTGACAGGTATGACGCTATCGCGAGCAGGCTCGCTCCCACAGGGGATTTGTGGGGATCTGAGATTGTGTATCCGAAGGAAACTCAATGTGCGAGCGAGCCTGCTCGCGATGGGGCCAGACAGGCCCACATCACTTTAAGCCTAATCAGTGACGCTCGAGCGCATTCACCAGGTCATGGAACGCTTCGCGATTGTGGTCATTGAGGCCCATGAGGATTTTGTGTGCTTCGAGGACTTTGATACGCACCACTTCTTCGGACTGGTCCTGGTCTGGCAGGTCGTCCAGGCATTCCGGGCAAGGCACGGGCTGGTCAACAATGTTGAACACTTGCTCGAAACCCATGGATTCCAGCAGACGGGTGATGTCTTCGTGGGTGGTGACGACGGTCGGCAGGAGGCCGACCTTCTGCCGCGACAGGATCGACAGCTTGGCCAGCAGGCCAAGGGTGGTGCTGTCAATGCTGCGGGTTTCGGTCAGGTCGATCACGATCGCGTTGAAGTTCAACGCGGTGAAGATCCGATCAATAGTCGCATCCAACGCCGAACACAGGGTCAGGCGAACTTCACCGACGAATTTCAGGACGAAAGTGCCATCCTGCTCGGCGAACTGGATTCTACCGGTACTCATTAAAGATTCCTGCTCAACACCAACAGGGCGATATCATCCGGCATCTCCCCAAGCGTGGCCAATCCAAAAACCTGCCGCAGCCCATCCAGGGTGCCGCCCGCAGCCTTGACCCGTTGGGGCAACGCCGCTTCTTTTTCTTTGAGTGTGGGTTCTGGCAAAAGGTCCAGAATGCCATCAGACATCAGCGTCAGACTGAACGTCGGCGGCAGCTCCAGCACGTGGTCTTCGTAGGTGGCTTCATTAAAGAGGCCCACCGGCAGACCGCGCCCTTCCAGATAACGAACACTGTCTGGCGTGTACAACACAGGCAACGGCAAATGACCACCGATGCTATAGGTCAACAAACCTGTCTCCTCGTCGATGACTCCACCGACCATTGTGACGTGTTTTCCCAGCTTACAACTGATCAGGCCTCGGTTGATATGACCAAGGACCTCTGAAGGCTTGAATTCCGGCAATGTGCCGCTTCGCTTGGATTCGAACAGCAAGCGCGTGGTCATGAACTTCAGCAGCACGGTAACGAAGGCTGAAGAGGCGCCATGCCCGGAAACGTCTGCCAGGTAGAACGCTACCCGACGCTCGTCGACCCGAAAGTAGTCAACAAAATCACCCGACAGGTACAGCGACGGGATGATCTGGTGCGCAAACTGGAACTCGTCGATGGTCCAGGGGCTGACCGGCAGCATGTTCATCTGCACCTGGCGACCGGCGTTCTGGTCTTCCTGGAGCAGGTTCAGGCTGGCGGCGAGTTCGCGGTTGGCCTTTTCCAGCTTCTCGCGGTAGCGCTGGTTTTCCAGCAGCAGGCGCGCGCGATCCAGGGCTCGGCGCACAGAATGCTCGAGCACAGCCAGATCTTCGAGAGGCTTGATCAGGTAATCCGCAGCGCCCAGGCGCAGCGCCTCGACCGCGTCGTTCATCACGCCGGCACCCGAGACCACAATCACAGGGGTTTGCGGAGACCGCTCAGTGACCTGGCGGATAAGTTCGAGTCCGCCCATCTGCGGCATGCGCAGATCGCAGATGACCAAGTCGGGCTTGTCTTTCTCGAATACCTGAAGACCCTGCTGGCCGTTGCTGGCCTGCAGGACACTGAAACCACTGTCTTCCAAATAGGCCGCGAGACTCGCGCGCACTACTTCGTCATCATCGATTATCAGCAGCGTGGCACTGGTTTTTGGCATGTGGGCAAACGGCGCCAGAATTAGGTTGGCGTAGCAGGCAGGGGTTTTAGCCCGGCTCACACTACTGGATTCGCTTTCTAGCCTCTCTGCTGCACCGTTTTCGAGCGCTTGCCCTAATCACACGTACACCAGAGGTGCCCTTCTAAGGCGCAGACGGTACTCCCATCCGCGGGGCGTTTCAAGCTCACGCCGATGGTCGCTTGGCGTCTTTATTTGTCAAATCACTGAGAGTTATAAGAACAGACAAATCCGTAACCCAATGGAAGGATCGAGCCCATGAGTCAAACCAGTCGGGACTACAGCGAAAAGCGCGGTTTCATCCGCATACGAGTCGATGCCGAGGTGTCGTTGATTCATGAAGGCGATGAGGCTTCAGCCGTCTGCATCGACCTTTCCAGCAGTGGCATGCAGGTTGAAGCGAAGCGTGGATTCAACGTCGGCGACCGGCTCAACGTGCGCATCGGCTCCGATCACGCCGCATTAAAAGACCTTGAGGCCGACACCTAGGGGGTGTGGGTGAAGTCAGTGGACGGAGATGGACAGAAACTCGGGCTTACAATCTTGAAGAGAAAATAAGCCGGATCCAAACGACAGAAGGCGGCCCAATGGCCGCCTTCTTCGTCTTACGGATCGAGATTAAAAATCGTCTTCGACCTGGCCGTCTTTGACTTTGAATTCGCGGTTCTGCAAGTACGCATTACGAATAAAGGTGTACTTGTCACCGGTGATCAGTTTCTCGCTCGACAGCAAGCTGGCGCGCGTGTCGACGACGTTCAGGCCGAAGACCGAGTTACGCACCGGCACATCGTTGATGTACGGGTACGGGCCAGTGTAGCTGTCGACGACCTTGGAAGGCGCATCACGCACGGTGCTAGGGCCCAGCAATGGCAGCACCACGTAAGGACCGCTACCGACACCCCAATAGCCGAGGGTTTGACCGAAGTCTTCGTCGTTGCGGTGCAGGCCCATCTTGGTACCCACATCGAAAAAGCCCAGCAGGCCGAACGTGGTGTTGAAGATGATGCGTGCTGTATCAGTACCTGCGGCAGTCGGTTTAACCTGCAAAATGTTGTTCACCAGGTTGGTGACATCACCGACGTTGCGGAACATGTTGTGGATGCCGTCTTCCAGAAACTGCGGCGTTATGAACTCATAACCCTGAGCAACAGGCTTGAGTGCATAAGTGTCGATCACATCGTTGAACTTGAAGATCGGACGGTTAACGCTTTCCCAAGGATCGTCTTCCGAAGCAGCCTGAGCCGCAAACGGAACCAGCAACACGCCGGCACACACACAAAGCTGAGCGAAATGTTTGCTCCAGCGCATAGAAAAACTCCTTGGATTATTACTGGCGCGGGCACTCGGCCCGGGCGTTAAGCTAGTTAGTATAAGTCGGAAAAGCTGGTTTATGCAGCATCGTGCACATTCGCCTACAGATGAATCGCCCTGATTGGGAGCGTTTCACACCAATGTCACTCAACTGTCACTGACGCCGCATAGCCTTGTCACTATTTCAGGGACGTTGATATGCCAAACGCTGAAACCTTGCCCATTGCAGCACCCAGCTTGACCGCCGTCTTGTTCGGCCTCAGCGGTTGCCTGGTGGATTTCGGCGCCCGGACGCGCCAACACGGGGTTTATTCTGCGGAGCACGCCGAGGCCACTCCCGGTGCGCTGGACAGCCTGCGCAGTTTGCAGCGCAAGCAAATTCCCTGCGCCTGGCTCGATGAACTACCCCCTGCCCTCAGTCATTCTCTGGCCGTGACCCTGCCTTCCTGGATCAGCTCTTCGCAACACCCTGCAACAATCAACCCATGGCCCGCTCCGAACGCTTGCTGGCAAGCCCTGATGGCGTTGAATGTCGAACGCCTGGATGGCTGTGTGCTGGTCAGCGGCGAACCGCGATTGCTGCAATCGGGTTTGAATGCCGGGCTATGGACGATTGGCCTCGCGTCCTGCGGCTCGCTCTGCGGCCTCGCGCCCAGCGAATGGCATGCGTTAAGTCAAAAGGAACGCGAGCATTTACGCGGCAAGGCGACGATGCAGTTATTCAACTTGGGCGTGCATTCAGTGATCGATCATCTGGGCGAACTCGATACCTGCCTGGCCGATATCGGCCTGCGCCGGCTCAAGGGCGAAAAGCCCTGACCGAGATCATGCAGGTTGCGCGCAAGTGGATTAATCTAAAGGTCAGCCATAGACCTTTGGCACGAGGCTGCGGTCTATGCCAGTGCCTATTGATAGAAGGAAGAACGCCATGCCTGCCCGCGAACTGCAAGAACAGCTCAATGCCCTGCGCGAGCAATTGGAACAGAATCCTCCACTGTCCGAATCCGAACGTGAAAACCTGCATGAACTGATGCAACAGATCGAACTCAAGCTTGAGCTCGAAACCAAGACCCAGGACGCCAGCCTCGCCGACGGCGTTAATCTGGCCGTCGAACGCTTCGAACTCGAACACCCAACCCTGGCCGGCACCCTGCGCAACATTGCGCAAGCCTTGGGCAATATGGGCATCTGAACCCGCCAGATGCAAAAAAGCCCCGCTTTCGCTAGCGGGGCTTTTTCATATCCGGGATTTGTATGCAATCCCCCTGTGGGAGCGAGCCTGCTCACGATAGCTGAGTGTCAGACGACATCAATGTTGAATGATTCACAGCTTTCGCGAGCAAGCCCGCTCCCACATTAGATCTTCACTGACGGACCAGGCGGTGGTTCGGCAGTTGAACCTTTTCGGTGCTGCGATACGGGTTGATATCCAATCCCCCACGGCGTACATACCGCGCATATACCGTCAACTTCTCCGGCTTCAACAACCGCTGCAGGTCGAGAAAAATCCGCTCTACGCACTGTTCATGAAAGTCCGAGTGCTGACGGAAACTCACGATGTATTCCAGCAAACTCGCGTGATCCAGTGCCGCGCCACGGTATTCCACCGCCACGCTGCCCCAGTCCGGCTGACTGGTGACCGGGCAGTTGGATTTGAGCAAATGGCTGTGCACGCTCTCTTCGACAATACGCGACTCATCGCAACGCAACAGTTCCGGACGTGGATGCTCGTAGTTGCTGACGCTGATGTCCAGATCATCGATGCATACGCCCGGCAACGCGACAACGCCTTCGGCTTCCACGTCTTTGAGGCTGCGAATGCGCACGCCAACCGGCTTGCCGGCGGCGGCCGACAGGTCTTTCGCCAACGTCGCTTCAAGGTTCGCGGTGTCGGCAAACGGCGTCTGATTCAACGAGTTCAGGTACAGCTTGAACGACTTCGATTCGATGATGTTCGGCGAATCCGCCGGGATGCTGAACTCGCCAATCGCCACCACGGGCTTGCCGGATGGCAACAGCCACGACAGCTCGAAGCAATTCCAGAAATCCACGCCCTTGTATGGCAGGGTTTCAGCCGTCAGGCCCAGTTCGGCCCATTTCGCAGTGCGCGGAATCGGGAACAGCAAGGACGGCGTGTAAGTGGCAATGTATTCGCTGGATTTGCCCAGCGGCGAGTGTTCGGCTGCGGGATGCATGGCGGAAACCTGACTGAAGAATCAGCGGATTCTACCAGCCTTTGCGCCCGCCATTGAGTGCTTACTGACTGACAGTCAACTTGCCGACCATACCAGCCTGATAATGGCCGGGGATGTTGCAGGCAAATTCCAGGCTTGTGGCCTTGGTGAAGGTCCAGGTCAGTTCCGCCGTTTTGCCCGGCTCGACGAGGACGCTGTTCGGGTCGTCGTGTTTCATCGATCCATGATCCATGCCAGCCATCGAACCGTGGTCCATTTCCTTCATGCCTGTAGGCGTCAGCATGCCGCTCTGCTGCATCTGCAACATTTCCTGCTGGTGTTTGGCATGCATCGCCGCGTCCCCCAGGTTGAATTCGTGCAGCAACTGGCCTTTATTCACCAGCACAAAGCGAACCGTCTCACCGGCCTTGATCTCGATGGCCTTGGGAGTAAACGACATATCGCCCATCACCACTTCAATACTGCGAGTCGCCTTGGCCGCCGCAGCGGGCTGGCCGAAGTCGTAGGTATGCGCCGGGGCAGCCCACACCGGCGAACTCAATGCCAACAAACACGCCACCCGCAGCAAAGATTTGTGCAAAAACATCGTCGTACTCCAACAAGATAAGGTTCAGCCTGTGGAAAACTCTAAACTGCTGCCACTGCCCGCAACCTGACAGCCAGATTACAACTTTGTCAGGTTGATCTGTATCCACGCTGCCCACGGTATAAAGCGTTCGTTCAATTTACCCAGAGTCGCCCATGAAACTGCTGATCGTCGAAGACCAACCGAAAACCGGCCATTACCTGCGTCAGGGCCTGAGCGAGGCCGGTTTCAACGCCGAACTGGTGGCCGACGGCAGCACCGGGCAACAACTGGCGCTGAGCGGTGACTACGCGTTGTTGATTCTCGACGTGATGTTGCCCGGCCGCGATGGCTGGCAGATTCTGCAAGCAGTGCGCGCTGCTGGCTTGGACACGCCGGTACTTTTTCTGACAGCCCGTGACGCGGTGGAAGACCGAGTCCACGGTCTTGAACTCGGTGCCGACGATTACCTGGTCAAACCGTTCGCTTTCTCCGAACTGCTGGCCCGGGTTCGCAGCCTGTTGCGTCGTGGCAGCGCCTCGCCACAGGAAACCAGTTTGCAACTGGCTGATTTGCGCCTGGACTTGATCCGTCGCCGCGTTGAGCGCAGCGGTCAGCGCATCGACCTGACGGCCAAGGAATTCGCCCTGCTGGAGATGCTCCTGCGTCGTCAGGGCGAAGTCCTGCCCAAATCGCTGATCGCCTCTCAGGTCTGGGACATGAATTTCGACAGCGACACCAATGTGATCGAGGTCGCCATCCGTCGTTTGCGCCTGAAAATCGACGATGAATTCCCCAACAAACTGATCCACACCGTGCGCGGCATGGGTTACGTCCTTGAAGAGCGTTCAGCCTGATGCGGCATCTTTCGTTAAGCAGCCGTCTGGCGTTGCTGTTTGCGGCCTGCACGGCGGTGGTTTCGCTGTTCGCCGGGGTGTTGTTCAGCCGCGCCAGTGAAGCGCACTTCGTCGAACTCGATCAGCAGTTGCTGGACGGCAAGTTGATTGGTTTACGCCGGGCACTTCACGATATTCAATCCAGCGACAACCAAATCAGACTCGCGGATGAATTGAGCCGGCAGGCCGATTTGTCGCTGCGCATTACCGGCAGTGATGGCCAACGCTGGTATGACAGTTCGGCGCAGCTGCCGGACAAGCTCCCGCAAAAACCGGGTTTATCGACCCTGAACGACGACGGCACCGACTACCGAGTGTTGAATGCGCCGTTGTTCGTCGACAAACCTGACTCCCCACAACTGACCTTGTTACTGGACATCACCCATCACCAGCACTTTCTGCAACGCATGCAGCATCTGATCTGGCTGACGGTTGGCTTGTCAGCCTTGGCCACGGCCCTGCTCGGGGCTTGGGCGGCGCGCAGTGGATTGCGCCCGTTGCGGCGCATGAGTGCGGTCGCCCGCGGCGTTTCGGCGCAATCACTGAATGCGCGTCTGCCCGAAGAGAACATGCCGCCCGAACTCGCAGAAATGGCCCACAGCTTCAATGCCATGCTCGGACGCCTCGACGACTCTTTTCAACGGCTCTCGGCGTTCTCCGCTGACATCGCCCATGAACTGCGCACGCCGCTGTCCAATCTACTGACCCACACGCAGGTCACCCTCACCCGCCCCCGCCCCATCGAGGATTACCGCGAGGCGCTGCACAGTAACCTCGAAGAGCTGCAATGGATGGCGCAACTGGTCAACGACATGTTGTACCTGGCCAAGGCGGATCACGGGTTGCTGACGCCCAAGCGTGAACCGCTGGAGCTCGCGGCAGAAGCGGATGTGTTGCTGGAGTTTTTTGCGCCGCTGGCTGAAGACGCCAAGGTGGCGCTGAGTCGTGAAGGTAGTGCACGGATGGAGGGTGACCGCAGCATGTTGCGGCGGGCGCTTTCCAATTTGCTGGACAACGCGTTGCGGTTTACGCCGGCCGAGGGCGAGGTTCGGGTGCGGATTGTTGATCAGGTTAAAGGGTTGAGTCTGACGGTTGAGAACAGCGGCGACGGCATTGACGGGGCGTTGCTGCCGCGATTGTTTGACCGGTTTTATCGAGCCGATCCGGCGCGCCAGGAGGGCAGCAGTGAACATGCGGGGTTGGGACTGGCGATTACTCAGTCGATCATTCGTGCCCATGGTGGGCAGATTCGTTGCGAATCGGAGAATGGGTGGACGCGGTTTGTGATTGAGCTGCCCAAGGGAGATTGAGGCAAGCAGTTCCGGCCTCATCGCGAGCAGGCTCGCTCCCACAGTTGATCGAGTTGAATCACATATTTTGTGATCGACTCCAAACCCTGTGGGAGCGAGCCTGCTCGCGATGGCGACTTCAGGAGTTACGAATACCGCAACGCGTGAGCCGGCTCGATCTTCGCCGCACGCCACGCCGGATACACGGTGGCAAGGAAGCTCAAGATGAACCCCGCCGAGCAAATCAACAGCACATCCGCGCCCTGCAATTCCGAAGGCAGGTTGCTGACAAAATACACATCCGAACTGAAGATGTGCTGCCCACTCACCCGCTCGATCCAGCCCACCAATTCACTGACATTCAACGCCGCAATGACCCCAAGCACGCCGCCGATCAAGGTCCCGACAACTCCGATTACCGTCCCCTGGACCATGAAGATCGCCATGATCTGCCCCGGCGTGGCGCCGATGGTGCGCAGGATCGCGATGTCCGCGCCCTTGTCGTTCACCACCATGATCAAGGTCGCGATGATGTTGAACGCCGCCACCGCGACAATCATCAGCAACAGCAGGCCAATCATGGTCTTTTCCATTTTCATCGCGCTGAACAGGCTGCCCTGGGTGTGGGTCCAGTCGTCAGCCTTGTATGCGGTGCCCAAACTGCTGGCGATGTCGCTCGATACTTGCGGCGCGGCGTACAAATCCTTCACCGCCAGACGCACGCTCTGTACCTGATTCGGTTCCCAATGCTGCATCTGCGCGGCATCGGCGACGTGGATCAAAGCCATCGAACCGTCCAGCTCAGCACCGACCTTGAACACACCGACCACGTTCAGGCGCTGCATGCGCGGGGTAATCCCGCCCGGTGCGGTGCTGACTTCCGGCACGATCAGGGTGAGCTTGTCGCCGACGTTCAAACGGAAACGACGCGCCGTGATCTCGCCGATCACCACACCGAATTCACCCGGTTTCAAGGCATCAAGACGCCCCTGAACAATGTGCTGGGCAACGATCGACACCTTGCCTTCCTGCGCTGGATCGACGCCACTGACCTGGATCGGCTGCATCGTGCCCTTGTAGGACAGCATGCCTTCCATCTCGGTGAACGGCACGGCCGCCGTCACTTGCGGATTTTTCATCGCGGCAGCGGCGACAGGCTGCCAATCGTCGATCGGGTTCACGCCGACGATGGTGGCGTGCGGCACCATGCCGAGGATGCGCGAGCTCATTTCGCGCTGAAAACCGTTCATGACCGACAACACCACAATCATCGCCAGCACGCCGAGGGCGAGGCCGATCATCGAAGTCATCGAGATGAAGGATACAAAGCGATTGCGGCGCTTGGCGCGGGTATAACGCGCGCCGATGAAGATCGATAACGGTCTGAACATTCGCTGGGGCACCGTATAAAAATAAAAGACCCGGCGTACCGTCTGGTACGTCGGGTTTTGCTCAATCAGATGGGTGTCAGGCAACCTTCCTGCAAATGCAGGACGCGGTCCATCTGGCGGGCCAGGTTCATGTCGTGGGTCACCACCAGGAACGCGGTGCGCATCGACGTGCTGAGTTCCAGCATCAAATCCTGAATGCCTTGGGCGGTGTGGGAGTCGAGGTTGCCGGTCGGCTCATCGAGCATCACCAGCCCTGGATTGTTCACCAGGGCACGAGCGATAGCCACACGCTGGCGTTCACCACCGGACAATTCGGCCGGTTTGTGTTCCAGACGATGCCCCAGCCCTACCCGCTCCAGCAACGCCGTCGCACGCTGACGCGCTTGCGGGATCGCAGTTTTGCCAATCAGCAGCGGCATGCAGACGTTTTCCAGCGCGGTGAATTCCGGCAGCAAGTGGTGGAACTGGTACACGAACCCGAGGGCGCGGTTACGCAGCAGGCCGCGATTTTTCTCGCTCAACGCCGAGAGTTCTTCACCGTCGAGCCAGACGCTGCCCTTGGTCGGTGTATCAAGCCCGCCCAGCATATTGAGCAAGGTGCTTTTGCCGGAACCCGACTTGCCGACAATCGCCACGCGCTCACCCGGATGCAGTTCCAGTTGCAGACCGACCAGGACCTCCACCGACTCAGGGCCTTCCTCGTAGGATTTGCCCAGGTTGCGGCAGCTCAAGATTGCTTTATCACTCATGCCCGACTCACTCATAACGTAGCGCCTCCGCCGGCTGGGTGCGTGCGGCACGCCAGGCTGGATACAGGGTGGCGAGGAAACTCAGGACCAACGCGGCGCCGCAGACCATCAAGACGTCCTGGCTCTGCACTTGCGACGGCAGGTAATCGATGAAGTACACATCCGCATTGAGGAATTTGTGGCCGATCAGGCCTTCGAGGGCCGAGATCGCGGCGCTGACGTTCAACGCGGCGAAGATCCCGACCACGGCGCCAATCAGCGTCCCGACCACCCCGATGACGGTGCCCTGCACCATGAAGATCGCCATGATCGTGCGCGGCGTGGCGCCCAATGTGCGCAATATCGCGATGTCGCCCTTCTTGTCGTTCACCACCATCACCAGTGTGGAAATGATGTTGAACGCGGCAACGGCGACGATCAGCAACAACAGCAGACCGATCATGGCTTTTTCCATGCGGATCGCCTGATACAGATTGCCATGGGTGCGCGTCCAGTCGCGGGCATAGAAATGGTCTTCACCGAGCTGCTGGGCGATGCTCCACGCGGTGCGCGGCGCCTGGAACAGGTCGTCGAACTTCAGGCGAATGCCCTGCACCTGATCCGGTTTCCAGCGGTGCAGCCTGGCCAGATCCTGCAAGTTGGTGATGCCCAGATAACCGTCCAGCTCACCGGCGCCGACATGGAAGATGCCGACCACGGTAAAGCGTTTCATACGCGGGAACATGCCGGCCGGGGTCACGGTGACTTCAGGCGCAACAAACGTCAGCTTGTCGCCGATGGCGGCGCCGAGCTTGGCCGCGGCCTTGTCGCCGATGACGATGCCGAACTCACCCGGGACCAGATCGTCGAGTTTGCCCTGCTGCATGAAGTTATCAATGATCGAGACGTTACGCTCCAGCGCAGGATCGATGGCATTGAGCAGGACTTTGGAGACTTTGCCGTTGTTGGTCAGCAAACCCTGCATCTGAGTGAACGGCGCTACGGCCGTCACTTGCGAGTTCTTCTTGACCTTCGCGGCCAGGCTTTGCCAGTCACTGATCGGCTCACCGGACTCGATGGTCGCGTGGGGCACCATGCCCAGCACGCGGGTGCGCATCTCATGATCGAAGCCGTTCATGACCGACAGCACGACAATCATCACCACCACGCCAAGGGCGAGTCCGATCATCGAGGTCAGGGAAATGAACGACACAAAATGATTGCGACGCTTTGCACGGGTATAACGCGTGCCAATAAATACGAAGAGAGGTCTGAACATGTCGGGGCTTGTTCGGAGGGAAAAGGAACGTCCTTGTGGCGGGGGTCGATAACCAGCTTTACACTCAGACCACCGCCGCTACCATGGGTTCGCCATGTCGACATTAGATGAAGAAGATCGCCGCGAATACTACCGTATCGAGGACACGATCGCACTGGAAATTCGGACCCTGTCAGCTCCCGAGGCCGCTGGCCAGGAAGTGTTGCAGGATGCTTCTCCATTGTTCAATTTGCTTAGCGAGCTGCACCTGAGCGAATTCGAGTCGCAACACCTGTTACGCCAGATCAGTGAGCGCGACCGCAACCTCGCGGCGTTCTTGAAATCCCAGAACAAACGCATCGATTTACTGAGCCAGGTGATCGCAATCACTGTGCTTGGGCAGATCGGCGAGCCTCAGCCGGTGGTTATTTCCGAAGGCGGCATTGAGTTCCTTCATCCGACGCCTATCGCCGTGGGCACGCACCTGTCGGTCAAGCTGGTGCTGATGCCGCAAGCCCTCGGCCTGTTGCTGCGAGCCCGTGTCATCCATTGCGACCGCAAGGCTGGCAGCTTTGATGTCGGCACCGAGTTCGAACGCCCGACCGATGCTCAGCGGCAGTTGCTGGCCCGTTACATTTTGCAGAAGCAGGCCCAGGAACGACGACTGGCCCGTGAAAACGAATCAAGCATTTAATTTAAGGAAGAACCGTGACCCTCATCTACGGCCATCGCGGCGCCAAGGGCGAAGCACCGGAAAACACCCTGACCAGCTTTCAGCAATGCCTCAAGCACGGTATTCGCCGTTGCGAGCTGGACCTGCACCTGTCCATGGACAACGAGTTGATGGTCATCCACGACACGACACTCAAGCGCACCACCGACCGGCGTGGCAAGGTCGTCGAGCATACGGCGGCGGAACTGGTGACTTATGACGCGCGCAACGGCGGCCCAGGCTGGATCAAACCCTGCCCGATCCCGACGCTGGAAGAATTGTTCGAGAAGTGCGACTTCGATCACTGGCAACTGGAAGTCAAAAGCGCCTCACGCACCCGCGCTGCCACGACCGTGCTGGCGATTCGTGAAATGGCTCAGCATTTCGGCCTGCTCGACAAGGTCACGATCACCTCAAGTTCACGCGAAGTGCTCAAAGCCGCACTGGACCTAGTGCCGGACGTGTCTCGCGGATTGGTGGCCGAGTACGCCTGGCTTGACCCGCTGAAGGTCGCGCAAAGCTATGGCTGTGAGATTCTGGCGCTGAACTGGACCCTGTGTACGCCGGAACGCCTGCAGAAGGCGCAGCGTCAAGGGCTGCATGTGTCGGTGTGGACAGTCAACGAGCCCGCGCTAATGCGCAGACTCGCCGACTTCGGCGTTGACAGCCTGATTACAGACTTTCCCGGTTTGGCCAGCGCCACGCTCGAGAGTTGCTGAAATCGGTCTCCCCGGCCGGCTCAGGCCACCGGCCGGAGCCGCTCAAAAAAGCCGGTTGAGGCCATCGTACGCTGCTACCCGATAGGCTTCGGCCATGGTCGGGTAGTTGAACGTCGTGTTGACGAAATACTTCAGCGTGTTCAGTTCGCCCGGCTGGTTCATGATCGCCTGACCGATGTGCACGATCTCCGACGCCTGATAACCGAAGCAGTGAACGCCCAGCACTTCCAGGGTTTCGCGGTGGAACAGGATCTTCAGCATGCCTTGCGGCTCGCCGGCAATCTGCGCGCGCGCCATGCCCTTGAAGAACGCCTTGCCCACTTCGTACGGCACCTTGGCCTGAGTCAGCTCCTGCTCGTTCTTGCCGATCGAGCTGATCTCCGGAATGGTGTAGATACCAGTCGGAACGTCATTCACAAAACGCCAGCTACCGTTTTCGATGATACTGCCAGCGGCCGAACGACCCTGGTCATGTGCGGCACTCGCCAGGCTCGGCCAGCCAATCACGTCACCGGCGCCGTAAATGTTCGGTACGCAGGTGCGGTAGGCTTCGTCCACTTCGATCTGACCACGGCTGTTGACCTTCACGCCGATGTTTTCCAGACCCAACTGATCGGTGTTACCGGTACGACCGTTGCACCAGAGCAAGGCGTCGGCCTTGATCTTCTTGCCAGACTTGAGGTGCAGGATCACACCGTTGTCCACGCCTTCGACACGGTCGTAGTCTTCGTTGTGGCGGACCGTGATGTTGTTGTTGCTGAAGTGGTAGCTCAACGCCTGGGAAATTTCCGAGTCGAGGAAGCTCAGCAACTGACCGCGGTTATCCACCAGCTCAACCAGAACACCCAGACCACTGAAGATCGAGGCGTACTCGCAACCGATCACGCCAGCGCCGTAAACGATGAGTTTGCGCGGGGTGTGGCCGAGGCTGAGAATGGTGTCGCTATCGTAGATACGCGGGTGGTGGAAATCGATGTCCGCCGGGCGATAAGGACGCGAGCCGGTGGCGATGATGATGTGCTTGGCGACAAGCTTTTCAACCACACCGTTGGCGCAGACCACTTCGATGGTTTGCTCGTCGGCGAAGCTGCCGGTGCCGAAGAACACGTCGACACGGTTACGGGCGTAGTAGCCAGTGCGCGAAGCGACTTGTTTGGAAATGACTTTCTCGGCGCTTTTCAGTACGTCCGGGAACGAGAACCAGCGCGGCTCACCAATGGCCCGGAACATCGGGTTGGTGTTGAACTGCATGATCTGCCGGACCGAGTGACGCAGTGCCTTGGACGGGATGGTACCCAAGTGAGTGCAGTTGCCGCCGACCTGGCGACGGCTATCGACCATCGCCACCTTGCGCCCTGCTTTGGCGGCGTTCATTGCCGCACCTTCTCCCGCCGGGCCGGAACCCAGCACCACCACGTCGTAGTTGTAGACAGCCATGCGTACTCCTCAGAACAGGCCGCGGCGCCATCGGCACCCTGCGGCTAAATCACGCCGATCTGTGGCGTGAAGGAACAATTTGGGGCCAATGCAGAGCCCGGACACAGTCTATAGAAGCGTCAACGCCGCGCACATTAACCCTTGGTCGCGTCGTAGGCTAGTTTTGCCTGCACTACAACGCCAGTCTTTAACGCTTGAATCGCTGTCATCACTCGGTTTTACCGCCACTGAGGCGTTCAAAAGCCTGATTGGTTCGTGTGACGAAACCTGTATCGGCACGAATCACAAAGAATGCACCGATGTCATGCGCCTGGGCATAGTCCCAACCCCGTTCAGGGCCGAGAATCAGCAACAGCGTCGATAGTCCATCGGCCATCAGCGCTGAAGGATGAATCACCGTGACTGACGCCAGGGTGTGTAGGACCGGCGCACCGGTGCGGGCATCGAAGGTGTGGGAATAACGCCTTCCGTCCTGCTGAAAATAGTTACGATAGTCGCCGGAGGTGGAAACGCCATAGCCGTCGACCGCGATAACTTTTTGCGCAACTTGCTGATCATCCCGGGGTTCTTCGAGGGCAATACGCCAAGGTGAACCGTCAAGTTTTTTGCCTGCGGCCTTGAGCTCTCCCGTGGCTTCGGCGAGGTAATTGTGAATGCCCATGGCGTCGAGTTTTGCGGCAATGGTGTCGACTGCATAACCGGCGGCGATGCTATTGAAGTCGACTTCGACGGCGGCATCCTTGCACAACTGATCGTGGTCGATGCTCAGATGCTGGTAACCGACTCGCTGCCGCACTTCGGCTAGCGCTTCAGCAGTCGGGACTTTTTCCTCACGCGCCTGCGGGCCGAACCCCCACAGGTTGAGCAGAGGTTCTACCGTCAGGTCGTAGGACCCTTCGCTTTGCTCTGAAAGCTGTTCACCAACGCGGATCAATCCGAGGACTGGTTCAGGCATTTTCTGACAGTGATTGGCAGGGAGATCATTGAAGCGTTCGATGTCCGAGTCACTGCGGTAGGTCGACATTTGTTGATCGACGCCGGCGAGAATTTTTTCGACCTCGGCCCGGACGTCTTTCGAGGCGGGAAGGCCTGCGTGGCGCACATATTTGATCGAATAAGTGCTGCCCATGGTGGGGCCGCTGAAGCTTTCCATGGAGTCGCTGTTGCCGCAGCCGGCCAAGGCTCCGAACAGCACAAAGAAAACACCCTGCCACCTTTCCAACAATTCCTACGCTCCCCAAGCCAATTCCTGACACAACGCCAGGCCAGCCATTATGCGATAGAAATCCGGGAAGAGCCGGGTGTGACAGCCAGCTTCAATGCTATGTTTTCTGACGCCTTCGCGAGCAGGCTCGCTCCCACAGGTTTTGATAGAGTTCACACAAACCATTGCGGGAGCGAGCCTGCTCGCGATGAGGCCGGCTGGAGCAACCCGAAATCATGCACAAAAAAAAACGCCCCGACCAAAGTCGGGGCGTTTTCATGTGTAGCTAACGCTTAGCGCGGGAATGCTGGCGGGTTTACACCAGCCATGTCTTCCATCACGCGTACCACCTGGCAGCTGTAACCGAATTCGTTGTCGTACCAAACGTACAGAACAACGCGGTTGTCTTGACTGATGGTCGCTTCAGCGTCCACAACGCCTGCGTGGCGCGAGCCAACGAAGTCGGTGGAAACCACTTCCTGCGAGTTGACGTAGTCGATTTGCTTATGCAGATCGGAGTGCAGCGCCATGTAGCGCAGGTACTCGTTCATCTCTTCGCGGGTGGCGGCTTTCTCAAGGTTCAGGTTGAGAATGGCCATCGACACGTTTGGCGTCGGAACGCGGATCGCGTTACCGGTCAACTTGCCAGCCAGCTCAGGCAATGCCTTGGCAGCAGCAGTGGCAGCACCGGTCTCGGTGATTACCATGTTCAGCGCGGCGCTACGGCCACGGCGATCGCCTTTGTGGAAGTTGTCGATCAGGTTCTGGTCGTTGGTGTACGAGTGAACGGTTTCAACGTGACCATTAATGATGCCGAACTTGTCGTTCACAGCTTTCAGCACCGGCACGATGGCGTTGGTGGTGCAGGAAGCGGCGGAAACGATCTTGTCGTCAGCGGTGATTTCACCGTGGTTGATGCCGTGAACGATGTTCTTCAGCTTGCCTTTACCCGGCGCGGTCAGAACAACGCGGTCGATACCCGGGCAAGCCAGGTGTTGGCCCAGGCCATCGGCGTCACGCCATACACCGGTGTTGTCCACCAGCAGCGCGTCTTTGATGCCGTACTGGGTGTAATCCACCTCAGTCGGGTTTTTCGCGTAGATAACCTGGATCAGGTTGCCGTTGGCGGTGATGGTGCTGTTGGCTTCATCAATGGTGATGGTGCCATCGAACGGACCATGAACCGAGTCACGACGCAGCAGGCTTGCACGCTTGACCAGATCGTTCTCGGCGCCCTTGCGGACAACGATGGCGCGCAGACGCAGGCCATCGCCACCACCGGTTTTCTCGATCAGGATGCGCGCCAGCAGACGGCCGATACGACCGAAGCCGTACAGGACAACGTCGGTGCCTTTACGAGCGGCAACGTTCTGCTGACCAACCACGTCAGCCAGTTCTTCACGGACGAACTGCTCGGCAGTACGACCTTTGCCTTCGGCCTTGAACTTGACCGCAAGCTTGCCCAGGTCTACCGAAGCGGCGCCGAGCTTGAGCTCGCTCATCGCCTTGAGCAGCGGGAATGTTTCGTGGACGGACAATTCGCTGTCATCGGACTGACGATGACGAGCAAAGCGGTGAGCTTTGAGAATCGCAATGACTGAACGGTTGATCAGGCTGCGGCCATAGATCGAGCTCACCACGTTGTTATTGCGGTAGAGCTGACCGATAAGCGGAATCATCGCTTCTGCGAGTGCTTCACGGTCGATCCATTCACCAAGACACTGGTCGGGCTTCTGAGTCACGGGAACCTTCCACATGTAGGGGCAGAAAAAAGGGGCTACATTATGCCGCCGACTCCCTCCCGTAGCAATGCGCGCTTGTCGTGCGATCCGTAACAATTTCCTGTTCAAAAAAATTACGCCCCGCTAAAGCCCAATAAAACCGGGCCTTGCAGCGCAGTCAATTTTTTGGAGACAACGCAATCTTGTCCGTAACCCTCCGTAACACCGAGTGGTTTTGCCACTACATATTCAGCAATTTTCAGTAAAAAACCGGCAGATTTTGTCTTTACCACTACATTTCGCCAACCCTACGTAATAGACACAGTCTGCAACTGACAGGCGGCACCCGGGACCGCTACAATTACCGACTTTGTCGCAACGCTTGGAGCTCAACCTTCCGTGCCCGTTCTGCGTCTACCGCTTCTCCCTGCCGCGGCAGGTAAACAGCACTGGGGCAACCTGCCCGGTGCCGCCCTCAGCCTGGCCATCGCCGAGGCTGCCAGCGCTGCCAAGCGCTTTACCCTGCTGCTGACCGCCGACAGCCAAAGTGCCGAACGGCTTGAGCAGGAGCTGAGTTTCTTCGCCCCGGATTTGCCCGTGTTGCACTTCCCGGACTGGGAAACCCTGCCCTACGATCTGTTTTCGCCGCACCAGGACATTATTTCCCAGCGCATCGCAGCCCTTTACAGGTTGCCGGAGCTGAGTCATGGCGTTCTGGTGGTGCCGATCACCACGGCCCTGCATCGCCTGGCCCCGACCAAGTTCCTGCTGGGCAGCAGCCTGGTGCTGGATGTTGGCCAGAAGCTCGACGTCGAACAAATGCGCACCCGGCTTGAGGCCAGCGGCTATCGCTACGTCGACACGGTGTACGAGCATGGCGAGTTCACTGTGCGCGGCTCGCTGATCGATCTGTTCCCGACGGGCAGCAAACTACCCTTCCGGATCGACCTGTTCGATGACGAAATCGAGACGCTGCGTACATTCGATCCGGAAAACCAGCGCTCCATCGACAAGGTCGACACCGTCCGACTATTGCCTGCGCGTGAGTTTCCGCTGCAAAAAGATGCGGTCACCCGCTTCAAGGCACGCTTCCGTGAGCGCTTTGATGTCGACTTCCGCCGCTGCCCGATCTTTCAGGATCTGAGCAGCGGGATTACACCGGCCGGTATCGAGTACTACCTGCCGCTGTTCTTCGACGAAACCTCCACGTTGTTCGATTACCTGCCGCAGGACACGCAAGTGTTTTCCCTGCCGGGCATCGAGCAGGCGGCGGAGAATTTCTGGAATGACGTGCGCAATCGTTATGAAGAACGCCGCGTCGACCCGTCCCGTCCTTTATTGCCGCCTGCCGAGTTGTTCCTGCCGGTGGAAGATTGCTTTGCCCGCCTGAAAAGCTGGCCGCGTGTGGTTGCCAGCCAACAGGACGTGGAAACAGGTGTCGGCCGCGAACGTTTCCCTGCGCGGGAATTGCCGAACCTGGCCATCGAAGCCAAGGCCACTCAGCCACTGGCAGCGCTGGCGGGTTTCCTCGACGAATTCCCCGGTCGCGTGCTGTTCACCGCCGAGTCAGCGGGTCGTCGCGAAGTGCTGCTGGAATTGCTCGAACGCTTGAAGCTGCGACCGAAAACCGTCGACAGCTGGCCAGACTTCGTCGCGAGCAAGGAGCGTCTGGCGATCACCATCGCCCCGCTCGATGAAGGCCTGGTACTCGATAATCCGGCCTTGGCGCTGGTGGCCGAAAGCCCGTTGTTTGGTCAACGCGTGATGCAGCGTCGTCGCCGCGAAAAACGTGCCGACGCCAACAACGATGCAGTCATCAAGAACCTCACCGAATTGCGCGAAGGCGCGCCGGTGGTGCACATCGATCACGGCGTCGGTCGCTACCTCGGGTTGGCGACACTGGAAATCGACGATCAAGCCGCCGAATTCCTCACGCTGCAATACGCCGAAGGCGCCAAGCTGTACGTGCCGGTGGCCAACCTGCACCTGATCGCGCGATACACCGGCAGCGACGATGCCTTGGCCCCGTTGCACCGCCTCGGTTCCGAAACCTGGCAAAAAGCCAAACGCAAAGCCGCCGAACAGGTGCGCGACGTCGCCGCAGAATTGCTCGACATTTATGCCCGTCGCGCCGCCCGCGAAGGCTATGCCTTCGAAGATCCAAAAGCTGACTACGCGACGTTCAGCGCCGGGTTCCCGTTCGAAGAAACCCCGGACCAGCAAACCACCATCGATGCGGTACGCGGCGACATGCTCGCGCCGAAGCCGATGGACCGACTGGTCTGCGGCGATGTCGGTTTCGGCAAGACCGAAGTAGCGATGCGCGCAGCCTTCATCGCGGTGCATGGCGGTCGTCAGGTGGCAATTCTGGTGCCAACCACCCTGCTCGCCCAGCAACACTACAACAGCTTCCGCGACCGCTTTGCCGACTGGCCGGTGTCCGTGGAAGTGATGAGCCGCTTCAAGTCGACCAAGGAAGTGAACGCCGCCGTCGCGGACCTGGCCGAAGGCAAGATCGACATCGTGATCGGCACGCACAAGTTGCTGCAAGACGACGTGAAGATCAAAAACCTCGGGCTGGTGATCATCGACGAAGAGCACCGTTTTGGTGTCCGTCAGAAGGAACAGCTCAAGGCGCTGCGCAGTGAAGTCGACATTCTCACCCTGACTGCCACGCCAATTCCGCGCACGCTGAACATGGCAGTGTCGGGCATGCGCGACTTGTCGATTATCG
The DNA here is from genome assembly GCF_056401975.1 of Pseudomonas sp. P4_C8. Taxonomy (NCBI): domain Bacteria; kingdom Pseudomonadati; phylum Pseudomonadota; class Gammaproteobacteria; order Pseudomonadales; family Pseudomonadaceae; genus Pseudomonas; species Pseudomonas sp. P4_C8. The sequence continues at coordinate 48,916 of NZ_JBFUIH010000032.1, forward strand.
CCACCCCGCCGGCCCGTCGCCTGTCGGTGCGGACCTTCGTCATGGAGCAGAACAAGAGCACGGTTAAAGAGGCCCTGCTGCGTGAGTTGCTGCGTGGTGGCCAGGTTTACTACCTGCACAACGACGTGAAGACCATCGAGAAATGCGCCGCCGACCTCGCCGAACTGGTGCCGGAAGCACGGATCGGCATTGGCCACGGGCAGATGCGCGAGCGTGAACTCGAACAGGTGATGAGCGACTTCTACCACAAGCGCTTCAACGTGCTGATCGCCTCGACCATCATCGAGACCGGCATCGACGTGCCGAGCGCCAACACCATCATCATCGAGCGTGCCGACAAGTTCGGCCTGGCGCAGCTACACCAGTTGCGCGGCCGTGTCGGTCGCAGTCACCACCAGGCTTATGCGTACCTGCTGACACCGCCGCGCCAGCAAATCACCCCGGATGCGGAAAAGCGCCTGGAAGCGATCGCCAACACCCAGGACCTCGGTGCAGGCTTCGTACTGGCGACCAACGACCTGGAAATCCGTGGCGCCGGCGAGCTGTTGGGCGATGGTCAGAGTGGGCAGATCCAGGCGGTTGGCTTTACGCTGTACATGGAAATGCTCGAGCGCGCGGTGAAGTCGATCCGCAAGGGCGAGCAGCCGAACCTTGATCAGCCGCTGGGCGGTGGTCCGGAAGTCAACCTGCGCGTACCGGCGTTGATTCCCGAAGACTATTTGCCAGACGTTCACGCTCGATTGATTCTCTACAAACGCATCGCTTCGGCCACCGATGAAGACGGCCTCAAAGACCTGCAAGTAGAAATGATCGACCGTTTCGGCCTGCTACCAGAGCCGACCAAGAACCTGATCCGCATCACGGCGCTGAAGTTGCAGGCTGAATTGCTGGGCATCAAGAAAGTCGACGGCGGCCCGCAAGGTGGCCGCATCGAGTTTGCGGCACAGACGCCGGTCGACCCGCTGACACTGATCAAACTGATTCAGGGCCAGCCCAAACGCTATAAATTCGAAGGCGCCACGATGTTTAAATTCATGGTGCCGATGGAGCGTTCGGAAGAACGCTTTAATACTGTAGAGGCGCTGCTTGAGCTCCTTATCCCGAAAACTGCTTGAAGGACGCCGCATGCGCCTGTTTCGCTCATTGCCCCTGCTGTTAACGCTGATCGCACCCACGGCGTTTGCCGATGATCTGTATCAGATTGAAATGATTCTGGTCCGGCAAAACGCCGTGCCCGCCATCGTCAGCCGCGCGGCACCGGAAGACTGGGCCGCCGGCGCGCAGCCCATCAGCAAAGACAGCCTGCGCACGCCGAGCCTGAATGGCGAAGTGGAAAAACTCACCGCCAGCGCTGACTACACTGTGTTACTGCACAAGGCCTGGCAACAAACCCTCGGCGAACAAGACAGCAAAATCGCGATCAGCGACGGCAAGGAACAATACGGTCAGTTCCCGATTGAGGGCACCTTGAACCTGAAGCTGGGCCGCTTCACCGACGTCGACGCCGATTTCTGGGTCAACCAGATCGATGGCAACGGCACAGTCACCGCCAGCGAACGCCTCAAGCAAGAAAGCCATACCAAGAACGGCGAGCTGAACTTCCTCGACAACGGCCACCTCGGCCTGTTGATCAAGATCACCTCGCTCACCGCCCCTGCTCCTCGGCCAGTCCCCGAAGAAATTCCGGACTGATTGCTATGCCCTCGCCCCTGAGCAAACCCCTGGCACCTTCCTGGGTCAGCCGATTCAAGGAACAAAGCCTGGAGCGTGGCCGTCGCTACGCGCTGGAGAACCGCGTCAGGATCGTCGAGGTCGGTGACGCTACGATCACCGCTGCGTGCGAAGGCTCGGGCGGTAATGTTTACCGTCAGACCATTCGCCTGCGTGAGTCAGCCAAAGCCACCTTGCTGATGGTTGACGCGACCTGCACCTGCCCGGTTCACAGCAACTGCAAACATTGCGCAGCGGTGTTGCTAAAGGTGCAAGAAACACTGGCCTACCCCGCGGCTGCGCAAGATGCCGATCTGCTGGAAAAACTTCAGGCCGTACTGGAAAACCGCGGCCCTAAAGCACCGCCGCAAGTGCTTGTGGATAACGTTCAACCGGTGCCGCGCTTGTGGCTGGCGAGCATCGAGTTCAGCGCCTTCGAACCGCGCAACGGCAAGATGCAGCGCTACATTCAGCATCGTGCGGCATTGTCTTTTAGCTATCTGGATGAATACGTTTGCGGACAAAAGAACGCCGACATTCTGATTCGCCAGGAAACCCAGACGCTGCGGATAAAACGTCACCCGGATGTCGAACAGACCTACAGGGAACAGTTACGAATCCTCGGCTTCAAGATTGCCACCCGACAAAGCAAAGCCTTGCCGGAAAGTGCCGGCGAACTCTACGAGATGGTCAACGACAGCGCCTGGCTGACGTTCACCCTCAATGAAATACCCAAGCTGCGCACCCAGGGCTGGGAGCTGCAAATCGACGAAGACTTCGGTTTCGACCTGACCGCCGTGGACGACTGGTACGCCACCGTCGAGCAGGTGCCGGAGCGCGACTGGTTTGATCTGGAACTGGGGATCATCGTCAACGGCGAGCGCCTGAGTTTGCTGCCGATCCTGTTGAACCTGATGCGCTCGCACACTGAAATTCTCAATCCGGAACGCCTCGCCCGACGTCGCGACGATGAGCTGATCCTGGTGAACATCCCCAATCGCCCGAACTCCGAGTACGGCCCGCTGCAAGTCGCCCTGCCCTTCGGCCGCTTGAAGCCGGTGCTGGCGACGCTCGGCGAGTTCTATCTGCAGGAACCTGGCGAAACCACGCTACGGCTGAGCAAGGCCGACGCGACGCGCCTGAATCCGCTGGAAGACTTGCCGCTGCTCTGGGAAGGTGGCGAACAGATCCGCACCTTTGCCCAGCGTTTACGCGACATCAAGGACCACACCGCAACCGCACCTGAAGGCTTGAACGCAACCCTTCGCCCCTATCAGCTCGAAGGCTTGAGCTGGATGCAATCACTGCGGCAACTGGAGGTCGGCGGGATTCTCGCGGACGACATGGGCCTGGGTAAAACCCTACAAACCCTGGCGCATGTTCTCACTGAGAAAGCGGCTGGACGCCTCGATCGGCCGTGCATGGTGGTGATGCCCACCAGCCTGATTCCGAACTGGCTCGACGAAGCAGCGCACTTCACGCCGCAACTCAAAGTGCTGGCGCTGTACGGCGCCAGTCGCAAAAAACACTTCGATAATATGGCCGACTACGACCTGATCCTGACCACCTATGCGCTGCTGCCCAAGGACGTCGAACGCCTCGCCGCGCAGCCTTTGCATGTGCTGGTGCTGGATGAAGCGCAGTACATCAAAAACCCCAACAGCAAGGCGGCGCAGGCGGCGCGCGAACTGAATGCGCGTCAACGTTTGTGCCTCAGTGGTACGCCGCTGGAAAACCACCTGGGTGAGTTGTGGTCGCTGTTTCACTTCCTGCTGCCGGGCTGGCTTGGCGATGTGAAAAGCTTCAACCGCGATTACCGTGTGCCGATTGAAAAGCGCGCCAGTGAAGTCAGACTTCAACACCTCAACGGTCGGATCAAACCGTTTCTGCTGCGTAGGACCAAGGAACAGGTCGCGACGGAATTGCCGCCGAAGACTGAAATCATTCACTGGGTCGAACTCAACGAAGCGCAGCGCGACGTGTACGAAACCATGCGCCTGTCGATGGACAAGAAAGTCCGCGACGAGATCACCCGCAAAGGCGTGGCGCGCAGCCAGATCATCATTCTAGAGGCGCTATTGAAACTGCGTCAGGTGTGCTGTGATTTGCGCCTGGTTAACGATGCCGTCCTGCCGACTCGCGGCAGCACATCGGGCAAGCTCGACAGCTTGATGGAAATGCTTGAGGAGTTGTTCGAGGAGGGTCGGCGGATTCTGTTGTTCTCGCAGTTCACGTCGATGTTGGCGCTCATCGAGGTCGAGCTAACGAAACGTGGCGTTGAGTACGCACTACTGACCGGGCAGACACGCGACCGACGCGCACCGGTGAAAGACTTTCAGAGCGGCAAGCGTCAGATTTTTCTCATCAGTTTGAAGGCCGGTGGTGTTGGTTTGAACCTGACCGAAGCGGATACGGTCATTCACTACGATCCATGGTGGAACCCGGCGACGGAGAATCAGGCAACTGACCGGGCATACCGTATCGGTCAGGAGAAGCCGGTATTCGTCTACAAGATGATTGCCCGGGGGACCGTCGAGGAGAAGATTCAGCATCTGCAGAAAGAAAAATCCGACCTCGCCGCCGGCGTTCTGGATGGACGCAAGACAGGGGACTGGAAGTTGCAGAGTGATGATATTGAAGCGCTGTTTGCGCCGTTGCCGGACAAACTCGAAAAGCGCTGAGATCTATGGTGCCAGACAGATTGCTATCGCGGGCAAGCCACGCTCCTACAGGAAATCACTGAACCGGTGGGAGCGTGGCTTGCCCGCGATAGAGTCAACTCGGTGTAAAACCTGTCTTACCCCTTCAATACCCGCGCCAACGTCGACTTCACCTTCCCCATCCCGTCGTGCAACGCCTGCTCTATCTCGGCCATGGTAATCACCGCCGTCGACTTGCCCGCCGCCGGGTTCACTACCAGCGCCAGACACGCATAGTCCAGTGCCAGTTCACGCGCCAGCGCCGCTTCCGGCATGCCGGTCATGCCCACGATGTCGCAGCCGTCACGCTCAAGGCGCGCGATTTCAGCGACGGTTTCCAGCCGAGGGCCCTGGGTGCAGGCGTACACGCCATGACTGCTGTAAGCCACGCCTTCAGCCGCCAGCGCCGCGATCAGCTCCTGACGCAGCGGCTCACTGTAGGGATAGCTGAAGTCGATATGGGTGACGTGTTCCAGGTCATCGGCGAAATAGGTGTGTTCGCGACCGCTGGTGTAATCGATCAGTTGATGTGGCACGCAGAAATGCCCGGTGCCCATCGCCGTATGAATTCCACCCACGGCGTTGACCGCGAGGATCGCTTCCGCGCCGGCCTGCTTCAATGCCCAAAGGTTGGCGCGGTAGTTCACCTGATGCGGCGGAAAACGGTGCGGATAACCGTGACGCGCGAGAAACAGCACGTCCTTGCCGACGTATTCACCGATCTGCACTTCAGCCGAGGGTGCGCCGTAAGGCGTGTCCACAACCAGTGACTGGCGAATGCTCAGGCCTTCGAGTTGAGTCAGGCCAGTGCCACCGATAATCGCGTAAACCGTCATAACACCACGCCCTTATTCGATCAGTTGAGCCTCTTTGAGCGCGCCGACAGCCGCCAGCCAGCGTGGGTTTTGACGGTATTCGATATTGGCGTATGACTGGCCGCGCATCCGCGCAATACGCTCGGACGGCTTGACCTTCAGGCGCTGGGCGGCGCTCAGCGCCAGTTCCGCAGCGGCGCGATCGTTGCACACCAGGCCCATGTCACAGCCGGCGGTCAGCGCGGCTTCGATACGGCTGGCGGCATCGCCGACCACGTGGGCACCGGCCATCGACAGGTCATCGCTGAAGATCACGCCATCGAATTGCAGCTCGCCGCGAAGGATGTCCTGCAACCAGCGGCGGGAGAAGCCGGCAGGCTGGGCGTCGACTTGCGGGTAAATAACGTGGGCCGGCATGACGGCGGCCAGTTGTTTGCTCAATTTGGCGAACGGCACCAGGTCATTGGCGCGGATCTCGTCGAGGCTGCGCTCGTCATTCGGGATGGCGACGTGGGAATCCGCCTCAGCCCAGCCATGACCGGGGAAATGTTTGCCAGTGGCGGCCATACCGGCACTGTTCATGCCACGGATGAATGCACCGGCCAGCAGCGCTGCGCGCTCCGGATCACCCTCGAACGAACGGGTCCCGACAACAGCGCTGCGCTGGTAATCCAGATCCAGCACCGGAGCGAAACTGAGGTCGAGACCGACGGCGAGCACTTCGGTGGCCATGATCCAGCCACACTGCTCAGCCAGGTATTCGGCGTTCGGATTGTCGGCGATGGCGCGCATGGCTGGCAGTCGTACGAAGCCTTGGCGCAAACGCTGAACGCGGCCGCCCTCCTGATCCACCGCCAGCAATAAATCGGGACGAATAGCGCGAATCGCGGCGCTCAACTCGCGCACCTGACGCGGGTTTTCGATGTTGCGGGCAAAAATGATCAAGCCGCCCACTTCAGGCTGACGCAACAATTGGCGATCTTCAGCCGTCAGCCAGGTACCGGCGACGTCCACCATCAACGAGCCTTGCAGGCCAGCAGTCATAGAGATTCCTTGAGAACGAGAAACCCGGCCCGCGCACATGCACCACCTTGGGCAATGCCCGGCAGGTCGGCGATACAAATGGGGGACGGGTTCAGAACGAGAGTCGGCATGGGCGGCTAGCTTAGCGGATGTCAGCTGCCGCGCCCACCCGTGCGCGGTTAAACCTTGGCGGCAGCCGAGGCGGACTTGCTACGTGGACGCAGCTGTGCGGCGGCCATGGTCGTGTCGGTCACGCCGGTTTCAGCACGCATGCCCGCGGCCAGGAACGGCACCATCAAGCGCATCACCTGCTCAATGGAGGTGTTGACGCCGAAATCGGTCTCGGCAATCGCGCGCAGAGCCTTGATCCCCGACATGCTGAACGCCGCAGCACCCAGCATGAAGTGCACGCGCCAGAACAACTCGATCGGAGGGATACGTGGCGCGGCTTCGTTGACCAGCATCATGTACCGGCGGAACACTTTGCCGTACATGTCTTCCAGATAACGACGCAAGTGGCCCTGGCTCTGACTGAACGCCAGACCCAGCAGACGCATAAAGATGGAAAGGTCGTTACCGCTACGCGGCTGCACGACAAGAGCTTGCTCGACGAGGATTTCCAGCAGCTCTTCAAGTGTCGGCTTGTTTTCAGGCTTGGCCTGACGCCGCTCCAGCTCTTTATCGAGGCTAATGCAGAACGGCCCGAGGAAGCGGGAAAAAACGGCTTGAATCAATGCCTTCTTGGAGCCGAAGTGATAGTTCACCGCCGCCAGATTCACACCGGCCTTGCTGGTGATCAGACGCAACGAGGTTTCAGCGAAACCTTTTTCCGCGAACAACTGCTCGGCAGCATCGAGAATGCGTTCAACGGTTTCCGACTGGGCCATGGCTACTCCGCCTGACAAACACTTGTTTGAAACATACGTTTCAGCCTGTGTATTGTCAAGCTTGGCCGTTCGTTTTGGGAATGGTCGGTCAGCTATTTAACCACACAACGGCAAAGCTTCAAGCGGCGGACAGATCGACCGTCCGGCGGCCTGCAAAAAAAGGGGCATTGCCAAGATGCTTTCACTGTATATAATCCCAGTCACTGTATAAAAAGACAGAGCGATCAAAATGCTAAAGCTGACGCCACGCCAAGCAGAGATTCTGGCCTTCATCAAACGCTGCCTCGAAGACAACGGCTACCCGCCGACCCGCGCGGAAATCGCTCAGGAACTGGGTTTCAAGTCGCCCAACGCGGCAGAAGAACACCTGAAGGCGCTGGCCCGCAAAGGCGCCATCGAGATGACCCCGGGCGCTTCCCGCGGCATTCGCATTCCAGGTTTCGAAGCCAAGAACGACGAGTCCACCCTGCCGATCATTGGTCGAGTGGCCGCCGGCGCTCCCATTCTGGCCCAGCAGCACATCGAAGAGTCCTGCAACATCAACCCTGCTTTCTTCCATCCGCGCGCCGACTATTTACTGCGTGTTCATGGCATGAGCATGAAGGACGTCGGTATTTTCGACGGAGACCTTCTGGCCGTGCACACCACGCGTGAAGCCCGTAACGGCCAGATCGTGGTTGCGCGAATCGGCGACGAAGTGACGGTCAAGCGCTTCAAGCGTGATGGCAGCAAGGTCTGGTTGCTTGCCGAAAACCCTGAATTTGCCCCTATCGAAGTGAACCTGAAAGATCAGGAACTGGTGATCGAAGGCTTGAGCGTCGGCGTGATTCGCCGCTAAAGGAGGCTTTATGCAGTTCCCACACACACCACAGCAAGCCCAACTGCCGCTGTTCGAGGCGTTCATGGCGCAGCCATTGGCGCCGATTCTGAAAGAAGTGGTCGAGTCGCCGTGGAGCGCCGAGCCCGAAGTCTTCAGTGAGCTGTCGCTACGTGGTGCAGCCGGGAACTGCCTGAACCTTCTGGCACCGATTCTCAGGGAACTGAGTCAGGACCAGGACGCACGCTGGCTAACATTGATTGCCCCGCCAGCAAGCCTGACCCAGGCCTGGCTGCGGGACGCCGGTCTTAACCGCGAACGCATTTTGCTGCTGCAACCTCGCGGCACTCAGAGCGCCCAACAGTTGACTTGCGAAGCCTTGCGCCTGGGCCGCAGCCACACGGTAGTCAGCTGGCTGAACCCATTGAACACGACTTCACGGCAACAGCTGATCAGCGCCGCCCGAACCGGGGACGCACAGAGCTTGAATATTCGATTGGGCTAACCGAGAAACAATGCGCGCATTGAACTGCGCGGGGCTTCTCCAAGGATAGAGAAGCCGACTTGTAGCGATTCCCGTAATCCGACGGGCGGGATCAGTGAAGGACGCGAGAACCCTGATCTTTATCAAATTCGCCTTCAACCAGGCGTCCTGCCATCTGAACGCCGACGCTCAACATCGCCTTGGCGACTTCCACGTACTGACCTTGCAGGAATGCTTTGGCATCCTCGGAGAAATCCAAAGTAACCAGAGAACCCTCGTCCTCGGCCCTGCGCAGCTCGATACGGCCGTCTGGTAACTCGACAATTTCTAGAAAGGACGTTGGCATAAAGGTTTGTTCTCCACGAAAGGCGGGGATTATATAGGCATCGGTCAGGCTTCGCTCGGCAACTTGACCAGATGTCATGGCGAGGAAATAACTTTTTGCACTCGTCCCTGAGCGGACACCCCACCGGGGCATCCGTCTTACCACTTAATCTTTCAGCACTCGTTTAACCCTTCGCGAAACCGGATAGCCAGCCCCTTGAGGTTCTGACGCCAGCTTTCCAGCTCTTCCCGGCTTAACTCTTTAGGCGCCTCTTCTTCATCCAGGTTAACGGCCAGGATCAGCGGCTGAGTCACGTCGCCTTTAGGTTTGTGCGGGACGCGAGGAGGTTGAAACAGCGCCGCATGGGCCGCCAACAGCTTGGCCAGCCAGGTTTCAGGGTTTTGCGCGAGCTCGACCATCTCAGCCATTTCAGGAATGGCAATGGTTTCGAGCACTTCACGAGTCAGCAACAACTCAGCCCGAGGTGCATTGGCCTGCGGTAGTCGATAGAACCCGGCGATTTCATGACACAGCCCCAGTAGGGCACCGTACAGGTGAAACAACGCCGATTCGCGACCCGCCTGGATCAGCGCCAGAGAGTTCATTGCCCGCCCCTCTTCGGCCCTGGCGAGCGCTTCCAGCGACAGGCCGGCGAAATAAATCTTCTGATTGGTACGGGTATAGAGTTCGTGGGCCATGACGGCAGCCTCCACAACGAAATAATTGCTTCACGCAGGTCAGACAGTGTCGTGGATCTCCTCGGCCTCCCGCAAGCACAAAACAAAAAGGCCGCATGAAAACCCGAGGGTTGTCATGCGGCCTTTTGTGTACAGCGCTTTAAGCTTTGGCTGCAGGACGCTTGTCTTCAACCTTCCACTTGCCGCCGTCGTAGTACGCCTTCCAGCCAGTCGGCTTACCGTCGACTTCTGTCTGCACATACTGCTCTTTGGTCTTGCGGCTATAACGGATCACCGCAGGGAGACCGTCCGGATCTTTCTTCGGTGCTTCGCAGAGGAAGTGATACTTCGGATCGATCTCGTCCTTGTGCGGAACAATTTCCATGACCAGCGGAGCACGGGTCTCGCGGTTTTTCGGGAATTGGCTGGCCGCCAGGAACAGGCCGGAAGCACCGTCGCGCAGGATGTAGGTGTCGTTGACCTTTTCGCATTTCAGCTCAGGCATCTTCACCGGGTCCATTTTCGGCGGCGCTGCGTCACCGCTCTTCAGCAGTTTGCGGGTGTTCTTGCACGTCGCGTTGGTGCAACCGAAGAACTTGCCGAAACGGCCGGTCTTGAGCTGCATCTCGCTGCCGCACTTGTCACATTCCAGGCTCGGACCTTCATAGCCTTTAATGCGATAGGTGCCCTCTTCGATTTCGTAACCAGAGCAATCCGGGTTGTTACCGCAGATGTGCAGCTTGCGCTTCTCGTCGAGCAGGTAAGCGTCCATCGCCGTGCTACAGATCGGGCAGCGGTGCTTGCCACGCAGAACCAGCGACTCGGATTCACCTTCGTCGTCCGCGGCGATTTCATCACCCGGCACCAGATTGACGGTGGCCTTGCAGCGCTCTTTCGGCGGCAGGCTGTAGCCCGAGCAGCCGAGGAACACGCCCGTCGAGGCCGTACGAATCTGCATTGGGCGGCCACAGGTCAGGCACGGAATGTCGGTCATGACCGGCTGGTTGGCACGCATGCCGCTTTCCGGGCTTTCGGCTACTTCGAGCTTCTTCTTGAAGTCGCCGTAGAACTCGTCCAACACGTTTTTCCAGTCGCGCTCACCTTGGGCCACGTCATCGAGGTGCTCTTCCATGCCGGCGGTGAAGCCGTAGTCCATGAGATTGGAGAAACTCTCGGACAGACGCTCAGTGACGATGTCGCCCATCTTTTCCGAATAGAAACGACGGTTATGCAGCGCGACATAGCCACGGTCCTGGATGGTCGAAATGATCGCCGCGTAGGTCGAAGGACGACCGATACCGCGTTTTTCCATTTCTTTAACCAGGCTCGCTTCCGAGTAGCGCGCAGGCGGCTTGGTGAAGTGCTGGGTCGGATCAAGCTTGATCAGCTTCATCGCGTCGCCCTGAGCCATGTCCGGCAGCACATCGTCGTCGCCCGGCTTGGCAATTTGCGGCATGACGCGGGTGTAACCATCGAACTTGAGGATGCGGCCCTTGGCACGCAGCTCGAAATCGCCAGCACCGACGGTGACGGTGGTCGACAGGTATTGCGCCGGCAGCATCTGGCAAGCGAGGAACTGACGCCAGATCAGCTCGTAGAGCCGCTCAGCATCACGCTCCATGCCCGACAGCTTGCTCGGCTCGGTGTTGGCATCGGAGGGACGAATCGCTTCGTGAGCCTCTTGTGCGCCTTCCTTGCTGCTGTAGACGTTCGGGGTTTCCGGCAGGTACTTCTTGCCGAATTCGCCTTCAATATAAGTGCGCGCCATCGTCACGGCATCGGCCGAGAGGTTGGTGGAGTCAGTACGCATGTACGTGATGTAGCCGGCTTCGTACAGACGCTGGGCCATCATCATGGTTTTCTTCACGCCGAAGCCCAGGCGATTGCTCGCAGCCTGTTGCAACGTGGAGGTGATGAACGGGGCCGACGGCTTGCTGCTGGTCGGCTTGTCTTCACGCTTGACGATGCTGTAGTTGGAAGCCTTGAGCTTTTCCAGCGCGGCCATGGCCTGGGTTTCGTTGAGCGGCTTGAAGGCTTCGCCTTTCTCGCGAGCCACGTCAAAGCGCACAGTCGCGCCCTTGGCGGTGCCGAGGTCAGCGTGGACTTCCCAGTATTCTTCCGGGTTGAACGCACGGATTTCACGTTCGCGCTCAACAACCAGTTTTACCGCCACCGACTGCACACGACCGGCGGACAGGCCACGGGCGATCTTGGCCCACAGCAACGGCGAAACCATGTAACCCACAACGCGGTCGAGGAAACGACGCGCCTGTTGGGCGTTTACACGGTCGATATCCAGCTCGCCCGGCTTGGAGAAGGCTTCCTGAATCGCCTTCTTGGTGATTTCGTTGAACACCACGCGCTTGTAGCGGCTGTCGTCACCACCGATGGCTTCGCGCAGGTGCCAGGCAATGGCTTCCCCCTCGCGATCCAAGTCGGTTGCGAGATAGATGGTGTCAGCATCTTTGGCGAGCCGGCGCAGCTCTTCGATGACTTTTTCCTTGCCCGGGAGGATCTCGTACTTGGCTTTCCAGCCATGATCGGGATCGACGCCCATGCGCGAGACCAGCTGCTTGCGCGCTTTCTCTTTCGGTGTGAGCACCGGACCTTCACCCGCGGCGGCCTTGCCGCGCTTGGCGGCTGGCTCTTTGCTGGCGCTAGCCGAACCGCTGGTGGGCAGGTCTCGGATATGGCCGATACTCGACTTCACCACGTATTGGTTACCCAGATACTTGTTGATGGTCTTGGCCTTAGCCGGGGATTCCACAATGACCAGCGATTTGCCCATGGATCAGAAAATTCCTGAATTCTAGAAGTGAAAGGCGGTTGGCGCCTGACGCGGCACCGCTATATATAGTGGCTACAAGGTGAGGTCAAGCGCAGGGTTCTGCGCGCACTCCCCTTATGACTTCGGAAAAACGCTCGGTTCGGCTTGCACCAAAGCAAAGCGTGGCACCTGTTCACCGTCAACTTCGACCGACTCCAGGAACATGCTCAAGGGACGCACCCAAAAGCCGTAATCGCCATACAGGGCTTGATAGAAGACCACTTCCTCTTCGGTTTCCGAATGCCGCGCAACAGCGAATACGCGGTACTGCGGACCTTTGTAATGTTCATAGAGCCCAGGTTGTATCGGCATGCTTTGGCCCTCACTCAAATCTTTTTAAAATAAAAACAAATAAATTCAGAAAAACAAAAACCGGGGCACTTGGCCCCGGCTTCCGTCAACGGAACGCTTAAACGCGTTCGAAGACGGTGGAGATGCCTTGGCCGAGACCAATGCACATGGTAGCCACCCCGAAGGTGCCGCCATTTTGCTTCATCACGTTCAACAGCGTGCCGGAGATACGTGCACCGGAGCAACCGAATGGATGACCCAGGGCGATCGCGCCGCCGTGCAGGTTAACCTTCTCGTTCATCTTGTCGAGCACTTTCAGATCTTTCAGCACTGGCAGGGCCTGTGCGGCGAAAGCTTCGTTGAGCTCAAAGAAGTCGATATCGTTAATACCAAGGCCCGCGCGCTTCAGTGCTTTTTGTGTAGCCGGTACTGGACCATAGCCCATGATTGCCGGATCCACACCTGCCACTGCCATCGAACGAATCACGGCCATAGGCTGGATGCCCAGGTCCTGTGCACGCTGCGCCGACATCACGATCATGCACGAAGCACCGTCGGTGATCTGCGATGAGGTACCGGCTGTCACGGTGCCGCCCTTCGGGTTAAACGCTGGCTTAAGAGCCGCCAGGCTTTCCAGGGTGGTTTCCGGACGAATGGTCTCGTCGTAGTCGAACAGTTTCAGGAAACCATTCTCATCGTAGCCCTGCATCGGGATGATTTCGTCTTTGAACTTGCCCTCCAGCGTCGCTTTATGAGCGAGCTGGTGGGAGCGCACGCCGAAAGCGTCCTGTTGTTCGCGAGTGATACCGTGCATTTTGCCCAGCATTTCAGCGGTCAGGCCCATCATGCCCGAGGCTTTCGCCGCGTACAGGGACATGTGCGGGTTCGGATCGACACCGTGCATCATGCTCACGTGGCCCATGTGCTCGACGCCGCCGACGACGAACACGTCACCGTTGCCAGTCATGATCGCTTGCGCGGCAGTGTGCAGTGCGCTCATCGACGAGCCACACAGACGGCTGACGGTCTGACCGGCAGCAGTGTGCGGGATCTGAGTCATCAGGGACGCCATGCGAGCGATGTTCCAGCCCTGCTCCAGGGTCTGGTTTACACAGCCCCAGATCACGTCTTCGACTTCGCTCGGGTCGACCTTGACGTTGCGTTCCAGCAATTTGCTGATCAGGTGCGCCGACATGTCTTCGGCGCGGGTGTTGCGGTGCATGCCGCCCTTGGAGCGGCCCATCGGAGTACGACCGAAGTCGACAATCACGACGTCTCTAGGATTCAAGCTCATAAGTTCACTCTCACTCTAGTTGGGGGCGCTTAACCGAAGAAGCTCTGGCCGTTTTTGGCCATTTCGCGCAGCTTCTCGGTCGGGTGGTACAGCGCGCCCAAATCAGCGTACTGGTCAGCCAGGGCAACGAACTCGGCAACACCGATCGAATCGATGTAGCGCAGTGCACCGCCACGGAATGGAGGGAAACCAATACCGTAGACCAGACCCATGTCGGCTTCGGCAGCGGTTTCAACAATGCCGTCTTCCAGGCAACGCACGGTTTCCAGGCACAGCGGGATCATCATCCAGTTGATGATGTCTTCGTCGGTGACTTCGCGCTGCTCGTAAACGATCGGCTTGAGCACTTCCAGTACCGAAGGATCGGCGACTTTCTTCTGCTTGCCGCGCTTGTCGGTCTCGTAGGCGTAGAAGCCCTTGCCATTTTTCTGGCCCAGGCGCTTGGCTTCGTAGAGCACGTCGACAGCCGAACGGCGGTCGTCTTTCATGCGATCCGGGAAGCCTTCAGCCATGACGTCACGACCGTGGTGACCGGTGTCGATGCCGACCACGTCCATCAGGTACGCCGGGCCCATCGGCCAGCCGAATTTTTCCATGATCTTGTCGATGCGGACGAAGTCCACACCGGCGCTGACCAGCTTGGCGAAACCGCCGAAGTACGGGAACAGTACGCGGTTGACCAGGAAGCCCGGGCAGTCGTTGACGACGATCGGGTTCTTGCCCATTTTCTTGGCGTAGGCAACGGTGGTGGCAACGGCCACTTCGCTGGACTTCTCGCCACGAATCACTTCAACCAGCGGCATCATGTGCACCGGGTTGAAGAAGTGCATGCCGACGAAGTTTTCTGGACGCTTGAGGGCTTTGGCCAGCAAGGTGATGGAAATGGTCGAGGTGTTGGACGCGAGGATGGTGTCCTCTTTGACCTTGTCTTCCACTTCTGCCAGAACGGCTTGCTTGACCTTGGGGTTCTCGACGACGGCTTCAACCACCAGATCCACGTGACCGAAATCACCGTAGGACAGGGTCGGACGGATGCCGTTGAGCACTTCAGCCATTTTTGCCGCGGTCATGCGACCTTTATCAACGCGACCGACCAGCAGCTTGGCGGCTTCAGCCAGGCCTTGCTCGATGCCGTGCTCGTTGATGTCCTTCATCAGGATCGGCGTACCTTTGGAGGCCGACTGATAGGCGATACCGCCACCCATGATGCCAGCGCCCAATACGGCAGCCTGCTTCACGTCTTTAGCGATTTCGTCGTAGGCCTTGGCCTTTTTCTTCAGTTCCTGATCGTTCAGGAACAGACCGATCAAGCTCTGCGCGGCAGAGGTCTTGGCCAGTTTGACGAAACCTGCAGCTTCGACTTCCAGCGCTTTGTCGCGACCGAAGTTCGCGGCTTTCTGGATGGTCTTGATCGCTTCAACCGGCGCCGGGTAGTTCGGGCCAGCCTGACCTGCTACGAAACCTTTGGCGGTTTCGAAAGCCATCATTTGTTCAATGGCGTTCAGCTTCAGCTTTTCCAGCTTCGGCTGACGCTTGGCCTTGTAATCAAATTCGCCGGAAATGGCACCCTTGATCAGCTCCAGAGCTGCTTCTTGCAGCTTCTCAGGAGCAACCACTGCGTCCACAGCGCCGACTTTCAGCGCGTCTTCAGGACGATTTTCCTTGCCGGCGGCAATCCACTCGATGGCGTTGTCGGCACCGATGAGGCGCGGCAGACGCACAGTACCGCCGAAGCCTGGGTAGATGCCCAGTTTGACTTCCGGCAGACCAATCTTGGCATTGGTGGACATGACGCGGTAGTCCGCTGCCAGGCACATTTCCAGACCGCCACCCAGGGCGATGCCGTTGATTGCCGCGACAGTCGGGACGTTGAGGTCTTCGAAATCGCTGAAAATCTTGTTGGCTTCCAGATTGCCAGCAACGAGCTCGGCATCAGGCAGCTTGAAGTTTTCGACAAATTCGGTGATGTCGGCACCGACGATGAACACGTCCTTGCCACTGCTGACGATCACGCCCTTGATCGAAGCATCTGCCTTGATGGTGTCTACAGCCTGACGCAGTTCGTTCAGGGTTAGACGGTTGAACTTGTTGACGGACTCACCCTTGAGGTCGAATTTCAATTCGACGATGCCACTTTCAAGAGCCTTAACCGTGATGGCTTTACCTTCGTAAATCATCAACTGATCTCCACGATATGGAAGCTGAACAGTACACGTCGGACGCAGGCGAATGGCTCGGCAGGACGTTAAACGTCAATGCTACGCCAATCCACCCGGCACACCCGCCAACGCGATAGTCGGGATTCTGTAGGAGCGGTCTGAAATACAAACGCTCAATTCATACGCCCGTTTGATTTGGGTACGCCACCTTCACGGAATTTCCGACAATTGTCAATCGCCCAAAATACGGGTTGAAACGCGACTTTGCGGTCACTTCCGTACTGCGAAGATCTACAACACACGAATGGATGCGAGATCATTCATAGAATCAATAGTTAGAAAATTCGCCCTAATTCGCTGCAGCCCGCGTTTAACAAGCTACGCTGGCACGAACCCGAAGAAAAAATGTGAACGTTTTGGGCGAATGCCCAGCGTAAGAACAGCCCTACAGCGAATTACCGGCCTGCCTGGCCAACTCCAGCCCGATGATGATGTCGGGCTTTTTATTGTCTGTCTGCGCCATTTCGTGCCATTGCAGCGCGAAATATCCTCGGCTTACGCCAGCGCTTTCAGCACTGCGTCAATGTCTTGCAACACCGTAGCCTCGCCCTTCTCGCCCCAATACAGGGTGATCATCTGCTTGTCCGCCTCGACCTTGTAGACGTTGGCTGGCAACTTTTCGAAATGATTGAGTAGCGCTCGATCCTCGCAAACCTCCTGCCACTGATTCACCCACACACCCGGCGATTTTTGCCAGTAACTCCAGCACGCAGGCTGATTGCCACGGCGCGGCCGATGGTACTGCGCGCAAGGGCTCGGTGGCTCCTGACTCAGCCAATGCGGCCACTCTTGGGGCGCTAACTGCATGGCCAGGCCGATACGTCGCGCCTCCATGCGCAGGGCCATTCGCCCGCTCTGACCACGAGACGGCCGCAACCATGCCAGCGGGCTCAGCACCACTAGCAGGATTGACACCACTATCCAGACCGTCATATCTGTACTCCCGATTCTTGATGGGCGCTTTGGGTCACTTTGAAACCAATGCGCTGAAACCAGCCATACTTACCAATATTGCAATCCTCAGAAGGAGCACCTCATGCCCTACAACCATATCCTGGTCGCTGTAGATCTAACCGAAGAGTGCGACCCTGTAATCCACCGCGCTCGCGAACTGTCGGTGAGCAACGGGGCGACGTTGTCCCTGGTGCACATTGTCGAGCCAATGGCCATGGCCTTCGGCGGCGACGTCCCCATGGACCTGTCACAACTGCAACAACAGCAGTTCGATCAGGCCAAGGAGCGTCTCGAGCAACTGAAACGCAAATACACGGAACTCGAAAGCGCCAACTGCCACCTGACCTATGGCCAGCCACGCCAGGAGATCCACCTCTTTGCCAAAGAGAAGGAATGCGACCTGATCGTGGTGGGCAGCCATGGTCGACACGGCCTGGCATTGCTACTGGGGTCGACCGCCAACGACGTGTTGCACGGCGCTCCTTGCGACGTGCTGGCGGTACGCCTGATCAAAAGCTAAACCCCTGTGGGAGCGAGCCTGCTCGCGATGGCGGCCTGCCAGTCAACATTGATATCGACTGACAGGACCTCATCGCGAGCAGGCTCGCTCCCACATTGGATCTACAGCAGCCAGTAGATCGTATTCCATACGAAAAGCCCGGCGTTCATCACTGAACGCCGGGCTTTTTTGTTACTGGATCAATCAAGCATCCAGTTCGGCCCAACGCTCGACCATCACGTCGAGCTCAGCCTGCAACTGCTCCAACTGAGCAATCACAGCAGCCGACTCGGCAGCAGGTCGCTGATAGAAACCGGCATCAGCCATTTGCGCTTCAACCACAGCAATTTGCTGTTCCATGGCTTCGATCTGACCCGGCAACATTTCCAGCTCACGCTGCAACTTGTAGCTGAGCTTCTTCTTTGCCACTGGCGCTTCAACAGCCGCAACGACGGGCGCAGCTTCAGCTGTCACAACTGCGGAGGTCAGGTCGGCTTTGCCGGACTTGCTCTCGGTCACGCCCAGCAGGCGCGGCGAGCCGCCCTGACGCAGCCAGTCCTGATAACCACCGACGTATTCACGAACCTTGCCTTCACCTTCGAAGACCAGGGTGCTGGTGACCACGTTGTCGAGGAATGCCCGGTCGTGACTGACCATCAGCACGGTGCCGTTGAAGGTCAGCAGCACCTCTTCCAGCAGTTCGAGGGTCTCAACGTCGAGGTCGTTGGTCGGTTCGTCGAGGACCAGCAGGTTCGCCGGCTTGCTGAACAGTTTGGCCAGCAACAGACGGGCACGCTCACCACCGGACAGCGCCTTGACCGGCGTGCGGGCACGCTGCGGGCTGAACAGGAAGTCGCCGAGGTAGCTCAGCACGTGACGGCTCTGACCATCGATATCGATGAAGTCGCGACCTTCAGCCACGTTGTCGATGACGGTCTTTTCCAGGTCCAACTGGTGGCGCAACTGGTCGAAGTAGGCCACGTCGATGCGCGTCCCCTCTTCCACCTTGCCGCTGGTTGGCTGCAGGCCGCTGAGCATCAGCTTCAGCAGCGTAGTCTTGCCGGTACCGTTGGCGCCGAGCAGACCGATACGGTCGCCGCGCGTCAGGACCATCGAGAAATCCTTGATCAGGAACGGGCCACCCGGATGAGCAAAGCTCACGTTCTCGAGGACCATCACCTGCTTGCCGGACTTGTCGGCGGTATCCAGTTGGATATTGGCCTTGCCGGTGCGCTCACGACGCTCGCTACGCTCGACGCGCAAGGCTTTCAATGCGCGGACGCGGCCTTCGTTACGGGTGCGACGTGCCTTGATGCCCTGGCGGATCCAGACTTCTTCCTGGGCCAGCTTCTTGTCGAACAGCGCATTGGCGGTTTCTTCAGCCGCCAGCGACGCTTCCTTGTGCACAAGGAAACTGGCGTAGTCGCCGTTCCAGTCGATCAGGCCACCGCGGTCCAGTTCGAGGATGCGGGTCGCGAGGTTTTGCAGGAATGAACGGTCGTGCGTGATGAACAGCACGGCGCCCTGGAAATCCTTCAGCGCTTCTTCGAGCCAGGCGATTGCACCGATGTCCAGGTGGTTGGTCGGTTCGTCGAGCAGCAGCAGGTCCGGTTCGGAAACCAGCGCCTGAGCCAGCAGGACGCGACGACGCCAGCCGCCGGACAATTCGGCGAGGGTCTTGTCGGCCGGCAACTGCAGACGGCTCAACGTGCTGTCGACCAGTTGCTGCAAACGCCAGCCATCGCGGGCTTCGAGGTCGTGCTGGACGTGCATCAGTTTGTCCAGATCAGCGTCGGTGACGATGTTCTGGCTCAGGTGGTGATATTGCGCAAGCAGCTCGCCCACACCGTCCAGGCCTTCGGCCACAACGTCGAACACGGTCCGCTCGTCGGCTACCGGCAATTCTTGGGGCAATTCGCCAATCTTGAGGCCGGGTGCGCGCCAAACGGAGCCGTCATCGGGCTTCTGGTCGCCCTTGACGAGCTTCATCATGCTGGACTTGCCAGTGCCATTGCGGCCGATGATGCACACCCGCTCACCACGGGCGATCTGCCAGGACACCTTGTCCAACAACGGCATAGCGCCGAAAGCAAGGGACACATCGCTGAATTTGAGCAGGGTCATGAGCTTCTCCAAAAACCGGGCGCGCATTCTACCTGACTTGAGGCTTCAGAAGGCCGGCAATTTCACTCTCGAAGCACTCTGCATAACAAATGTTGCGAACTTATGCCGACGGGCCTGCAAAGCTTTCGCCCGTTGCTGGCAAAAGGCTAAGCTACAGACAATTCAGTGCGGGCAATGCCCGCACTTGTCATGATTTCTCTGCCCGGATGTCTCATGCGCAGTCGCCTTTTCAGTCTTTTATCTTGCCTGCTTCTTTCTGCCACTGCCTTTCAGTCAGCCCAGGCAGTGGACCTGTCCACCCAGCGCCAGTATTACGATGAAGCCAAGCGTGCCTTGGCCAAGGGCGATTCCGGTCCTTATTTTCGTTACAGCCAGGCCCTCAGTGATTACCCGCTGGAGCCGTACCTCGCCTATGACGAGTTGACTGCTCGCCTGAAAACCGCAAGCAATGCCGAAATCGAGAAATTCCTCGCCGAACACGGTGACCTGCCGCAAGCCAACTGGATGAAATTGCGCTGGTTGCGCTGGCTGGCCGAGCGTGGCGACTGGGCGACCTTCGTCAAGTATTACGACCCCAAGCTCAACTTCACCGAACTGGACTGCCTGAATGCGCAGTACCAGATCACCCACAATCAGAAGGCCGAGGGTTATGCCAACGCCAACAAACTGTGGCTGACCGGCAAATCCCAACCGGAAGCTTGCGACGCGCTGTTCGGACTATGGGCTGCCGAAGGTCAACTGCCCGAGCAAAAACGTTGGGAACGCGCCAAACTCGCCGCCCAGGCTCGCAATTATCCGCTGGCCAACAGCCTCGTTAACGGACTGACTACCCTCGCCCCGCGCGGTCGGCTGTTGATCGATGTGGCGCAAAAACCCGAACTGCTCAACCAGCCTTCGCGCTTCACTCCGGCTGACGAACCGATGTCCGACGTGGTCAGCCTCGGCCTGCGCCGCCTGGCCAAACAAGACCCGGACAAGGCCATGGCCCTGCTCGACGGTTATGCCAGCAGCATGCACTTCTCCCGCGATGAAAAAGTGGCGATCGCCCGGGAAATCGGACTGACCCTCGCACGACGTTTCGACAGCCGCGCACTGGACGTAATGATCAAGTACGACCCGGAACTGCGCGACAACACGGTGTCTGAATGGCGTCTGCGGTTGCTGTTGCGCCTGGGCCGTTGGGACGATGCCAATCAGTTGACCCGGCGCGTGCCCCAGGACCTGGCGACCACCAATCGCTGGCGCTACTGGCAGGCCCGCAGCCTTGAACTGGCCCAGCCACAGAGCACGGAAGTGCAAGCACTTTATAAAAACCTCGCTCGCGAGCGTGACTTCTATGGTTTCCTCGCCGCTGATCGCTCGCAATCCCCGTATTCGCTGGTCAATAAACCGCTGGTATTGAGCCAGGCGCTGATCAACAAAGTGCGCAACACGCCGGGCGTTCGTCGCGCCCTGGAATTCCACGCACGTGGGCAGATCGTCGATGGTCGTCGCGAGTGGTATCACGTCAGCCGACACTTCAGCCGTGACGAAATGGTCGCCCAGGCAAAACTGGCCTATGACCTGAAATGGTATTTCCCGGCGATCCGCACCATCAGTCAGGCACAGTACTGGGACGATCTGGACATCCGCTTCCCGATGGCCTACCGCGAACCGATGGTCCGTGAAGCCAAAATCCGCGGCCTGCATCCAAGCTGGGTGTTCGCCATCACTCGCCAGGAAAGCGCCTTCATGGCTGACGCCCGCTCCGGCGTCGGCGCCAGCGGCCTGATGCAACTGATGCCCGCCACCGCCAAGGAAACCGCGCGCAAATTCAGCATCCCGCTGGCCTCGCCACAGCAAGTGCTGGACCCGGATAAAAACATCCAACTGGGCGCCGCATACCTGAGCCAGGTCCACGCCCAGTTCAACGGCAACCGCGTCCTCGCCTCCGCTGCCTACAACGCCGGCCCCGGCCGCGTGCGCCAGTGRCTGCGTGGCGCAGACCACCTGAGCTTCGACGTCTGGGTGGAAAGCATCCCGTTCGACGAAACCCGTCAGTATGTACAGAACGTGCTGTCGTATTCGGTGATTTACGGCCAGAAGCTCAACTCGCCACAGCCGCTGGTGGATTGGCATGAGCGGTATTTTGACGATCAGTAACCGGTAATGTTGTGTAGGAGATGTCGGACGAGGTCGCATTCAAAATATCGCAGCCTCGTTTCACTCGACAGCTCCTACACAGTGTTTACAGGTGTAGACCTAGTTCGGCCTTGCCATCACTAAACTGCAACGCCGCCAGCCTTGCATACAATGCATTGCTCGCAATCAACGCCTGATGCGTCCCCACCGCCACCAACTTCCCCTGATCCATCACCGCTATCCGGTCAGCGTTTTTCACGGTGGCCAAACGGTGGGCAATGACCAGCGTGGTGCGGTTTTTCATCAGGCTTGGCAGGGCCTGCTGGATCAAGTGTTCGCTTTGAGCATCGAGGGCGCTGGTGGCTTCGTCGAGCAACAGGATCGGCGCGTCCACCAACAACGCCCGGGCGATGGCCAGGCGTTGACGCTGGCCGCCGGATAGACCGAGGCCACCGTCGCCCAGATGCGTCTGGTAACCGTTGGGCATTTGCTCGATGAAGTCGTGGGCGTAGGCGATTTTTGCTGCTTCTTGAACTTGGGCCAAGGTGGCGSTCGGGTTGCCGTAGCGGATGTTCTCTTCGATGCTGCCGAAGAACAGCGCCGGGTTTTGCGAGACCAATGCGAAGCAGCGGCGCAGATCGAGTGGATCAAGGTGAGTCAGCGGCACGCCATCGAGCAGAATCTGTCCGGCGGCCGGATCATAAAAGCGCAGCAGCAGGTCATACACCGTGGATTTTCCGGCCCCGGAAGGCCCCACCAGCGCGAGGGTTTCACCCGCATTAATGGTCAGGCTCAAGCCATCGACGGCATAGCTTTGCGGCCGCGAGGGGTAGGAAAAACGTACGTCCTGCAGAACCAGATCGCCCTTCACCCGCTCCGGCAAGGTCACCAGACCGGTGGTCGGCGGCTGGATGATGTTTTCCGAACGCAGCAATTCGGCAATCCGCTCGGCCGCTCCCGCCGCTCGCTGCAACTCGCCGATCACTTCGCTCAAGGTGCCGAAGGCGCTGCCGACGATCAGGCTGTAGAAGACAAACGCCGCCAGTTCACCCGCCGAGATCCGACCCGCAATCACATCCATGCCACCGACCCACAGCATGACGCCCACCGCGCCCAGCACCAGCACGATCACCAGCGTGATCAGCCAGGCGCGTTGGAAGATGCGTTTACGCGCGGTGTTGAACGCTTCTTCCACGGTCACGGCAAAACGCTGCTCATCCTGAACCTGATGGTTGTAGGCCTGCACGGTCTTGATCTGGCTGAGGGTTTCGGAGACGTAGCTGCCGATATCAGCGATCCGGTCCTGACTGAGGCGCGACAGGTTGCGTACCCGGCGGCCGAAAATCAGGATCGGGGCGATGACCAACGGCAAGGCGACGACCACGATGCTGGTGAGTTTGGGATTGGTGATAAACAGCAGCACAATCCCTCCGATGACCATCAGCAAATTGCGCAAAAACAGCGACAACGAAGAGCCGATCACCGATTGCAGCAACGTTGTATCGGCGGTCAGCCGCGACTGGATCTCGGAGCTGCGATTGTTTTCGTAGAAGCCCGGATGCAGATAGACAAGGTGGTTGAACACTTGTCGGCGGATGTCCGCGACCACGCGTTCGCCGATCCACGACACCAGATAAAAACGCGCGAAAGTGCCGATCGCCAGTCCAACCACCAGCACCATGAACAAGCCGATGGATTGATTGAGCAAGTGCGGTGACTGGGTCATGAACCCCTGATCTACCAGCAGGCGAATGCCCTGCCCCATCGACAAGGTAATGCCGGCGGTGACAATCAACGCGAGCAAGGCGCCAAAGGCTGGCCAGCGATAGGGCGCAAGAAAGCGCAGGGCCAGGCGGATCGCGCGGCGGTGACGGGCAGAGAGCATCGCAGTTATCCAGGTACGCCAATGAAAGGGCCAGCCTACACTGTCAGACGCAAAACCCTGTAAATCACAATGAGTCAGGTTAATTATGACCGCGATGACTAGTCTCTAGACGCTATTGGTCTAAAGTCCGGGTGGCAAGGTTTTTAAATTTCTGGTGGACTGACGTTACCGCTTGGGAAAGATCGCAGGGAGTTGTCATAGCCCGGTCACCTGGCGGTTGTAAAGTAGGCACACAACCTGATGAGGAGACAGGCCATGTCCTTGCAAAACAGCAGCGTAGACAAGATTCAAGTGATCCGCACACAGCCCGACCAGTCTCTGGGTTGCTCGATTATCGATGCCGATGGGCGTGAAGTACCGATCACTGAAGAAATGATCCAGTGCGCTTGCCGCGAACTGGAACAGCGATTGGTCCAGCCTGCCGAACAAAAGTGATATAGCCACCGTCTTCTTGACCCGGCCCTGGTGGGCCGGGTTTTTTATGGGTGCTTATCTGGAAATTGCAGTGAGGCCATCGCTGGCAAGCCAGGCTCCTACAGGATTTGAGTCGTTCACCTATTTAACGATCGACTCAAAACCCGTAGGAGCCTGGCTTGCCAGCGATTGGGGCCGACTCGGTCTCTATACAGCCGACGCCCCCAACGCCGCCACTATCTGCTGCAACTCAGCCGACTCCCCCTCAATCCGCACCTGCAACCCATCAATCTCCCGTCGCTGCGGATAATGCTTGCGCAGCGCATCAAACGCCGCACGCTGCTCACTCACATTGCCTACCAGGCTGCGCCGAAAATCCGCATCGTCACGGCGCGGGTCGTACACCCCACGGCATAACATGGCCAACGCCCACGCCGGATCAGTCTGCGCATGCAGGGTCACGTGCGACAACCACGGCGCCGGCAATAAATCGCTGAGGCTGATGTCGGCCGGGCGCCCGAGAAAATCGCAATACGCCTGATAAATTTGCGCCGTCCCGCGCTGTCTTCCTTCAAGGCTGTACCCGGCAATGTGCGGCGTCGCCAGCACACACAACTCAGCCAGCGCCACGTCGACCTCAGGCTCGCCTTCCCACACGTCGAGCACCGCTTGCAGGTCTTCGCGCTCAAGCAGCACCTGACGCAGGGCGGCGTTATCAACCACCGGGCCTCGACTGGCATTGATCAGCCACGCGCCAGGCTTGAGCTGGTTCAAGCGTTTTTTATCGAGCAGATGCCAGGTCGACTGCGCGCCGTGCTTCTTTAAAGGGGTATGCAGACTGATAACGTCGCATTGCTCAATGATCTGTTCGAGGCTGACAAAATCACCGCCTTCAGCTGCTTGCCGGGGTGGATCGCACACCAGCACCTTCCAGCCCAGGCCTTGCAGGGCCTTGACAAGACGACCACCGACTTGGCCGGCACCGACCACGCCATACGTGCGTTGAGTCAGGTCAGCGCCTTCTATTTCAGCCAGGGTCAGCAGGCTGCCGAGCACGTAATCGACAACGCCCCGGGCATTGCAGCCGGGGGCGCTGGACCAGGTGATTGCATTTTTTTGAAAGTAATCCAGGTCCAGGTGATCGGTGCCGATGGTGCAAGTGCCGACAAAACGCACGTTGCTGCCTTCGAGCAAGGCACGATTGACGTTGGTCACTGAGCGGACCAGCAGCACATCGGCGTGCTCGACGGTAGCGCGGTCGATGGAACGTCCCGGTACCCGGCGGATTTCACCGAAACCTGAGAAGAAGGCATCGAGCAGCGGGATATTTTCGTCGGCAACAATCAGCATGGCAGGCTCCTTTGGCGGATCGGCAGTGTAGGCGTAGATGCCTATAGTGAGCCAGTGAGCATTACGCTTCCTTGTAGCAGCAGGCTGCTACAGGGGGTGTCGCAACGTTCGAAATACGATTACAAATCCCTAACACAGGACTTTTCCTGACCACTGCGTCAGCGCGTAGAATGCGTCGCCTTGCGCATTAACACCTTTGGACGTTTCGCCTTTGAATTCCGTGACTGACCGCCCTGCCGCTACCGCCCTCACCCGCCCGGCCCGGGTTCGCCTTGAGCTGAAAAACCTGCTCACCCTGGCGCTGCCGATCATGATCGCGCAACTGGCCACCACCGCCATGGGTTTCGTCGACGCGGTGATGGCGGGCCGGGTCGGGCCTCGCGACTTGGCGGCGGTAGCGCTGGGCAACTCAATCTGGGTGCCGGTGTTTCTGCTGATGACCGGCACCTTGCTGGCCACCACCCCAAAAGTTGCCCAGCGTTTTGGCGCCGGCACCCACAGTGAAATCGGCCCGATTGTGCGTCAGGCACTGTGGCTGGCCTTAGTGGTGGGTTTGCTGGCGACCGGCATGCTGTTTAGCGCTGAGCCAATCCTGCACTTCATGAAGGTTGATCCCGAATTGATCGGCCCGTGCATGCAGTACCTGCACGGCATCGCCAGCGGTTTGCCCGCCGTCGCCTTCTACCATGTGTTGCGATGTTTCAGTGATGGCCTGGGCCGTACGCGCCCGGCGATGGTGCTTGGCTTGTGCGGGCTGGCGCTGAACATTCCACTGAATTACATCTTCATCTATGGCCACTTCGGCGTACCCGCCATGGGCGGTGTCGGCTGCGGCTGGGCCACGGCGATTGTGATGTGGGTGATGGCATTGGGCATGGCCGGCTGGGAACGCTGGGCGCCGGCTTATCAGTCGAGTCAGTTGTTCAGCCGTTTTGACTGGCCACAATGGTCGGTGATCAAACGCTTGCTGGGCATCGGGCTGCCGATCGGCATCGCAGTGTTCGCCGAGTCGAGCATTTTTGCGGTGATTGCGCTGCTGATTGGCAGCCTCGGCGCCACGGTGGTGGCCGGGCACCAGATCGCCCTGAACTTCAGTTCGCTGGTGTTCATGATCCCTTACTCCCTCGGCATGGCGGTGACGGTGCGGGTCGGCCAGGCCCTCGGTCGTCAGGAGCCACGCGAGGCACGATTCGCCGCCGGTGTCGGCATGGGCACGGCGCTGGCTTATGCCTGCCTGTCCGCGAGCTTGATGTTGATGTTGCGTGAGCCGATTGCAGCGATCTACACGGCTGACCCGACGGTGATTCAAGTGGCCGCGATGCTGATTGTGTACTCGGCGCTGTTCCAGTTTTCCGATGCCATTCAGGTGACGGCGGCCGGTGCATTGCGCGGTTACCAGGACACGCGAGTGACGATGATCCTGACGCTGTTCGCGTACTGGGGGATTGGTTTGCCGGTGGGTTACGCGTTGGGCCTGACCGATTGGTTCGGCGCACCAAGCGGCCCGAGCGGGCTGTGGCAAGGCTTGATCGTGGGCTTGAGTTGCGCGGCGCTGATGCTGTCGATCCGCCTGGCGCGCAGTGCACGCAAGCGGATCCGCATTAGCCATTCGGCGGGTTAAGCGAGTTTCTTGCGGATCCAGTACAGGTAGGTGCCCGCCTCTTCGTGCTGCGCCACCAGTTCGTGGTCAAGAAACACGCAGAACTTGGGAATGTCGCGACGGGTCGACGGGTCGGTCGCGATCACCTTGAGCAGGCCGCCGGGCACCAGGTCACGGATGTGCTGGTGCAACATCATCACCGGTTCCGGGCAGTTGAGGCCGGTGGCGTCGAGGGTGCCGTCTACCGGCGTATCAAGCATTTCACTCATGATTAACTCCTGAAACTAGCCGGCATTGTCGCGCATTGCCGGGTGTTCGGTCATCTGTGGCTGATCGTTCCCACGCTCTGCGTGGGAATGCCGCCGGGGACGCTCCGCGTTCCGCCTTTGGATGTGACGCGGAGCGTCACGGGATGCATCCCCACGCAGAGCGTGGGAACGATCAGTACGCACAATCAGCGGGATTTGGGTTTCTTTACGTCGAGCCGGCGCAGGTGGCACGTCACTTCTTCACGGTCGTGATACAGCTGTTTGCAGCCAATCTCGACCCGAATCCCGCGCTCCTTGAAGCCGTCGGCGATGCGTTCCAGCAATCGTTTCACTTCGGCATAACGCTGTTTCATCGGTAGTTTGAGGTTGACCACCGCTTCTCGGCAATGGCCCTCGCCAATCCACTCTTCCAGCATCGCGGCGTTACGCGCTGGCTTTTCGACGATGTCGCAGACCATCCAGTCCACCGGCTGCCGGGGCTTGAAGGTAAAACCGTCCGCCATCAAGTGTTGCACCAGACCCGTGTCCATCAGGCTTTCGGCCATCGGGCCGTTGTCGATGGCCGTCACCAGCATGCCGCGATTGACCAGTTGCCAGGTCCAGCCGCCGGGCGCAGCGCCCAAGTCAACGCCGGTCATGTCACTGTGCAGACGCTCATCCCACTGGTCACGCGGGATGAAGTGATGCCAGGCCTCTTCCAGCTTCAGCGTCGAGCGGCTTGGCGCCTCACGCGGGAACTTCAGGCGCGGAATGCCCATCGGCCACATCGCCGAGTTATTCGACTCGGCCAAGCCCATGAACACTTCACGACCGCTCTTGAAGGTCAGCAGCAGACGCGGTTTGTGTGCATCTTCCACCAGTTTGCCGGCGGCCATCAGTGCCTTGCGCAGGTGACCTTCAAATTTCTTGCAGAAGTTCGACAGTTCCTTGCCATCGTTGGTGTCGACCATTTCCAGCCACAGGCTGCCGCACAGCGGAAAGTCCGCCATATGCGCGAGTATCACACTGATGCGATCGGTTTCCGGCAGATCGATGAAGATCCCGCGCGCCCATTGGCGCGGGAAGATCAGATCGGCGAAACGCTGGCCACGCATCAGGCGCTCGGCGCCGTCTTCTTCGGTGCAGATAAACTCGGCGCAGGCGCTGGCGGTTTTGGCCTTGGCATAACCGGCCACGTTCAGGCGTGCAGCGTGTTCGGCTATCTCGGAACAGACTTCGCCTTCGAAGCCCGGCCGGCAATGCATAAAGAGGGTGTTCATTCTTACTCCTGGGCAGATGGCGAGACATTCAACCACTGCGCGATGCCCAGACTTGCGTTGAAGCAAAGCCTGTCACGAAAACCGGCGCATGATAGCCGAGTTCGCAACCTTGGACTTAACCATAGAGCCCGGTTATTAGCCTTAACGTCCAAACAGGGCTAGGTTTAGAGCTCTGTTCGTCCCGTCAGTCCGTAGCCGTGCGGACCAAAAGGAGTCATTTCAATGCCGTCCCTCGATAGCCTGAAAACCCTTAAAACCCTGCAAGTCGACGACAAGACGTACCACTATTTCAGTCTGCCCGAGGCAGCCAAGAGCCTCGGTGATCTCGACCCATTGCCCATGTCGTTGAAAGTGCTGCTGGAAAACCTGCTGCGCTGGGAGGACGAAAAAACCGTTACCGGTGCCGACCTCAAAGCGATTGCCGCGTGGCTCAAGGAGCGTCGCTCCGACCGGGAAATTCAGTACCGTCCCGCTCGCGTATTAATGCAGGACTTTACCGGCGTTCCCGCCGTGGTCGACCTGGCCGCCATGCGCGCCGCCATGGCCAAGGCCGGCGGCGACCCGCAGCGCATCAATCCGCTGTCGCCGGTGGATTTGGTGATCGACCATTCGGTGATGGTCGACAAGTTTGCCAGTTCAAGCGCCTTCGAACAGAACGTCGACATCGAAATGCAGCGCAACGGTGAGCGTTACGCGTTCTTGCGCTGGGGCCAGAGCGCCTTTCACAACTTCAGCGTAGTACCGCCGGGCACCGGAATTTGCCATCAGGTCAACCTCGAATACCTGGGTCGCACGGTCTGGACCAAGGACGAGGACGGCCGCACCTATGCCTTCCCCGACACCCTGGTCGGCACTGATTCCCACACCACCATGATCAACGGCCTCGGCGTCCTCGGCTGGGGTGTCGGCGGGATCGAAGCGGAAGCGGCGATGCTCGGCCAACCGGTGTCGATGCTGATCCCCGAAGTGATCGGTTTCAAACTCACCGGCAAACTCAAGGAAGGCATCACCGCCACCGACCTGGTGCTGACCGTCACGCAGATGCTGCGCAAGAAAGGCGTGGTCGGCAAATTCGTCGAGTTCTACGGCGACGGCCTCGCCGACCTGCCGCTGGCCGACCGCGCGACCATCGCCAACATGGCCCCGGAATACGGCGCCACCTGCGGCTTCTTCCCGGTGGACGACGTGACGCTGGAGTATTTGCGCCTGTCCGGCCGCCCGGTCGAAGTGGTCAAACTGGTCGAGGCCTATACCAAAGCCCAGGGCTTGTGGCGGTTGCCGGGCAAGGAACCGGTGTTCACTGACAGCCTGGCGCTGGACATGGCCAGCGTCGAAGCCAGCCTTGCCGGACCCAAGCGCCCACAAGATCGGGTGTCGTTGCCGAATGTCGCGCAGGCGTTCAGCGACTTTCTGGGTCTGCAATTCAAACCCACCAGCAAGGAAGAAGGCCGCCTGGAAAGTGAGGGCGGTGGCGGCGTCGCCGTGGGCAATGCTGATCTGGCCGGTGAAGCGGACTACGAACATGGCGGTCAGACCTATCGCCTGAAAAACGGCGCGGTGGTGATTGCCGCGATCACGTCCTGCACCAACACCTCCAACCCGAGCGTGATGATGGCGGCAGGTCTGGTGGCGAAAAAGGCTGTGGAGAAAGGCCTGAAACGCAAACCGTGGGTCAAGACGTCCCTGGCGCCCGGCTCGAAAGTGGTCACCGACTATTACAAGGCGGCCGGCCTGACTCAGTACCTCGATGAACTCGGCTTTGCCTTGGTCGGCTACGGTTGCACCACCTGCATCGGTAACTCCGGACCTTTAGCTGAACCGATCGAAAAAGCCATCCAGAAAGCCGATCTCGCTGTGGCCTCGGTGTTGTCGGGCAACCGCAACTTTGAAGGCCGCGTACATCCTCTGGTAAAAACCAACTGGCTGGCCTCCCCGCCCTTGGTTGTCGCCTACGCGCTAGCCGGCACGGTGCGTATCGACATCAGCAGTGAACCGCTGGGCAACGACAAGGATGGCAACCCGGTGTACTTGCGCGACATCTGGCCGAGCAGCAAGGAAATTGCCGACTCGGTGAATCAGGTCAACACCGCCATGTTCCACAAGGAATACGCCGAAGTGTTTGCCGGCGACGAGCAATGGCAAGCCATCCAGGTACCGCAAGCGGCGACCTACGTGTGGCAGGATGATTCGACCTACATCCAGCACCCGCCGTTCTTCGACGACATCGGCGGCCCACCGCCCGTGGTCAAGGACGTCGTCGGGGCCAGAGTGCTTGCGCTGCTGGGCGACTCGGTGACCACCGACCACATCTCCCCCGCCGGCAACATCAAGGCCGACAGCCCCGCCGGTCAGTACTTGCGCGACAAAGGCGTGGAACCGCGCGACTTCAACTCCTACGGCTCGCGTCGCGGCAACCATGAAGTGATGATGCGCGGCACCTTCGCCAACATCCGTATCCGCAACGAAATGCTCGGCGGCGAGGAAGGCGGCAACACCTTCTATATTCCCACCATGGAGAAAATGTCGATCTATGACGCGGCTATGCGATATCAAGCCTCGGGCACGCCGCTGGTGGTGATTGCCGGCCAGGAATATGGCACCGGCTCAAGCCGCGACTGGGCGGCCAAGGGCACCAATCTGCTGGGCGTGAAAGCGGTCATCGCCGAAAGCTTCGAACGCATCCACCGTTCCAACCTGGTCGGCATGGGCGTGCTGCCGCTGCAGTTCAAACTGGATCAGAACCGCAAAAGCCTGAACCTGACCGGCAAGGAAACGCTGGAGATCCTCGGATTGACCGGCGTAGAGCTGACACCGAGGATGAACCTGACGCTGGCGATCACCCGTGAAGATGGCAGCAAGGAAAAGATTGAAGTGCTGTGCCGGATCGACACGCTCAATGAAGTGGAGTACTTCAAGTCAGGCGGGATCCTGCATTACGTGTTGCGACAGCTAATCGCGTCCTGAAGGACCGCAAACTTGTAGGAGCTGGCTTGCCAGCGAAGGCGGTCGTGCGACGTGCGGCGGCAATGAAGACGCCTTCGCCGGCAAGCCGGCTCCTACGGGTTTTGTGTCGTCCACAAAATCAGGGTGTGCACGGGGTTGGTGGCGTCCGAAAAATGATGGCGTGTACGGCGATTTTGTAGGAGCTGGCTTGCCAGCGAAGGCGRCCGTGCGACGTGCGGCGGTAATGARGACGCCTTCGCCGGCAAGCCGGCTCCTACGGGGTATGTGTGGTCCACAACATCAAGGTGARTACGGATTTTTGTAGGAGCTGGCTTGCCAGCGAAGGCGGTCGTGCGACGTGCCGCGCCAATGAAGACGCCTTCGCCGGCAAGCCGGCTCCTACGGGGTTTGTGTGGTCCACAACATCAAGGTGAGTACGGATTTTTGTAGGAGCTGGCTTGCCAGCGAAGGCGGCCGTGCGACGTGCCGCGGTAATGACGACGCCTTCGCCGGCAAGCCGGCTCCTACGGGGTTTGTGTGGTCCACAACATCAAGGTGAATACGAATTTTTGTAGGAGCTGGCTTGCCAGCGAAGGCGGT